>JAVYIN010000011.1 GCA_035968315.1 Nitrospira sp. | reverse complement strand
GCACATCCGGTTCTATGCCGGGGCGCCACTGATCACCTCGCAAGGCCATGCGCTGGGAACCCTCTGTGTGATCGATCGCGTCCCGCGCCGGCTCACAGCCACGCAGCAAGAGGCCCTCCGCAGACTCGCCAGGCAGACGGTGCAGCTATTGGAATTACGGCTGCGGGATCGGGAGCAGCGCGAAACACATACGGCACTCCGCGCAAGCGAAGCACAGTACAAACAACTCGTCGAGACCGCCAACGATATTCTGTACAGCACGGATGCCACGGGCCACTTTACGTTCATCAGCTCCTCCGTGGAGCGTTTCATGGGCTATCCCAAACAGGACTTGCTCGGCCAGCGATTCACCGTGCTGATCCGGGACGACCACCGCAAGAGAGTCGAACGATTCTACAACCGCCAATTCTTCCGAAAGATCCCCAATACCTATTTGGAATTTCCCGTACTCCGCCGCGACGGCGAAGAGCGATGGGTGGGACAGCAGGTCAACCTGCTGCAGAGCGGCGGGCAGGCGGCTGGCTTCCATGCCATCGTCCGCGACATCACCGACCGCAAGCGGGCAGAAGAGGCCTTGCAGATCAGCACGACCTTCCAACGAGCCATCCTCAACAACGCCGGCCATGCCATCATCTCCACCACGCCTACCGGCCTCATTCTGGTCTTTAACCCCGCCGCCGAAGCCCTGCTGGGATACTCGGCCGAGGAGATGGTCGGGAAGCAGACCCCGGCGGTGTTTCATGATCCCGAGGAAATACGCGCGCGCGCGCGCCTCTTCTCTGAGGAGCTGGGAGTCGCGCTCACCCCAGGTTTTGACGTCTTTGTCGAAAAAAGCCGACACAATTTGCCCAACGAACACGAGTGGACCTATGTGAAGAAAGACGGCACCCGCGTGGCCGTGCTCCTGAACATAACGGCCTTGCGGAACACAGACGGCCACATTACCGGTTTTCTCGGCATCGCCAGCGACATCACTGACCGAAAACGCATTGAACAGGAGCTGCTCATTGCGAAAAACGCCGCTGAATCGGCCAATCTTGCCAAGTCGCAATTCATGGCCCACATGAGCCATGAAATCCGAACGCCCATGAACGGGGTCATCGGCATGACCGAGCTGATGCTCACCACACCGCTCACCGACCGCCAGCGGCATTTGGCGGACACCGTCCATCAATCGGCAACGGCGCTGCTCGACATCATCAACGACATTTTGGATTGGTCCAAGATCGAAGCCGGCAAACTGCAACTGAGTCAGATCGATTTTGACCTCTCCGGCCTCTGCGAAGATGTCGCGGCGTTCTTTGAGGAAGCCGCGCGAAGAAAAGGGCTGACGTTCATCTGGCACGCCGCCGCATCCGTTCCGGCCCATATGCACGGCGACCCTGTCAGACTCAGGCAGATTCTCGTGAATCTGTTGAGCAACGCCGTGAAGTTTACCGAGCACGGGACCATCGAGCTGCGGATGGATCTTGTCGAAACATGTCACGACAACACCTTGCTCCGGTTCAGCGTCAAGGATAGCGGCATCGGCATTCCCCAAGAAGCCCAGCAGCAGATTTTCAAAGCGTTCCAGCAGGCCGACTCGTCCACGACGAGAAAGTACGGAGGGACCGGCCTCGGCTTGGCCATCGTCAATCAGCTGGTTGAATTAATGGACGGCGTGATCGGCGTCGAGAGCGCCCCGGGGGAAGGCGCGCTGTTTTGGTTCGTCGTTCGTTTGGCCCATAGCACCGGCGCCCCCCAAACATTCGATGCGAGACCGGCCCCCGCGATACCCCGCTCCGACAAAGCCGCTAGAACGGCCCGGCTCTCCGCCAAGGTGCTCCTGGCTGAAGACAATGCCGTGAATCGCGAAGTTGCGCTCGGCATGCTGGAGAATCTGGGTTGCCATGTTCACGCGGTCGAGACCGGCCGCCTTGCACTTGAGGCACTCCGGAGAGAGCCCTTCGATCTAGTCCTCATGGACTGCCAGATGCCGGACATGGACGGCTTCGAAGCCACGCGCGAGATTCGCCACAGAGAGGAACGGCTCGGCACCAGAATCCCCATCGTGGCGCTCACCGCGCATGCGCTGCAAGGCGACCGGGAGCTCTGCCTCGTGCTCGGAATGGACGACTACCTCAGCAAACCCTTTACGATCGACCAGTTGCGGAACCTCCTCCAGCGCTGGCTCCCGTCCTCCGCATCAACCCAGGACCATGCGGCCCCACCGCAAGCCACTCCCCCGTCATTGCCAGCGGCGACACCGCTCCTAACAGACCAATCTCCCGTCGATCCACGCACGTGGGAGAGCATTCTGAGCCTCCAGCGGCCCGGGCACCCTGATCTCCTGGCCAAAATCATCGATCTCTACCTCAAGGATTCAGAGAAATTGGTCGATAAGATAGTGGCTGCGGCAGAGACCGGCGATCTCCCCGGCCTGCAAGACGCGGCACATAGCTTAAAATCGCGCAGTGCGACGCTCGGCGCGTGGCAGGTCGCCGAAATCTGCAAGCAATTGGAACTGGGCGCACGGACACAGGACATGGGAAACGCCGGCACACTCGCCGCCGCGCTTCCGCGGGTCTTTGCGGCAACCTGCGAAATCTTTCATGCTGAACGACTGAAAAGAGCAGCCTAAATGAATCTGCCCCCGCTCGCTCTCATCGTTGACGACGATATCACCTTGCGTGTGCTCGCGCGGGCCGCCCTGGAGCAAGCCGGATGCCGGGTGGAAGACGCCGCGACGGGGCCGGAAGCGATTGAGGCCTTTCAGCGGGAAACTCCGCACATTGTCTTGATGGACATCGTGATGCCGGGAATGGACGGGTTTGCCACCTGCGCGGCCCTGCGGCAATTGCCAGGCGGCGCCAGCGTCCCGATCTTGATCATGACCGGCCTCGACGATGTCCGGTCGATCGAAACCGCATACGACGCCGGCGCCACAGACTTCATCACAAAGCCGTGGAACGGGCTCGTCCTCAGCCACCGCGTCCGGTATATGCTCCGCGCCAGCCACACCCTGGAAGAGCTCCGTGAACGGGAAACACGCTTGGCCGAAGCCCAACGGATTGCCCAACTGGGCAACTGGCGCTGGGAGCTGTCGTCCAATCGTCTCATCGCCTCCGGCGAAGTCTTCCGCATTCTGGGCATCGACGGGCATCCCGCCGCCATGCCATTTGAACAATTCTTGCACCACCTGCATTCCCCGGATCGCGCCGCGATCGAGGCCGGCATCCATCAGGCGCTGGCCACCGGAGTCCCGTTCCAGCAAGACCATCGGATTCTGCTCCCCTCAGGAGCGACTCGCGTCGTCCATCATCAGGCGGAAGCCGTCTTCGCCCCCGGCGGCACGGCCACCTTCGTCACGGGAACCATTCAGGATGTCACCGATCAAAAACAGGCAGAAGCTCAAATCCACTTCCTGTCCAATTATGACCGCCTCACCCAGCTGCCCAATCGCCAGCTGTTTCAAGACCGTGTGGCCCAAGCCCTCGCCGCGCACAAGCGCCATGGCACGGGGGGCGCGGTCTTTCTGATCAACCTCGACCGGTTCCAGCGCATTAACGATACGCTCGGATCCAAATGCGGAGACACGATTCTCCGCGAAGTCGCCGAGCGCCTCCGCTATTGCGTCAGGCAATCCGACACCGTCGCGCGATTCGACGATCAGGAACCCACCACGCTTTCCAGGCTGGGGGGAGACGAGTTCACCGTGCTCCTGACGCATCTCTCTTCGGTGCAAAACACCACGAAGGTCGCGCAACGGATCCAGGACGCGCTCAACGTCCCCTATCATCTCGACAACCAGGACATTGTCGTCACCGCCAGCATCGGCATCGTCCTGCTGGGAACGGACGGGGACACCGTCGATACGCTCCTGCGCAATGCCGATGCAGCCATGCACGCCGCGCAAGACCAGGGCCGCAACACCTATCAGTTTTATTCGCACTCGATGAACATCGCCCTGGCGGAACGGCTCAGCCTGGAGAGCGACCTTCGCAATGCCATCGCCCGGGAAGAATTTCTGCTTCACTATCAGCCCCAGGTGGATATCCGCCGCTGGAACATCACCGGCGTCGAAGCCTTGATCCGCTGGCGCCACCCGGTGCGGGGCATGGTGTCTCCGGCCTCGTTCATTCCCTTGGCGGAAGAAGCGGGATTGATTAGCGACATCGGCGAATGGGTCTTGCGTCAGGCCTGCAGGCAACAGGTCGCCTGGTCTGCCTGCGGCCTCGGCGACCTCTCGATCGCCGTCAATCTCTCTGCCGTGCAGTTTCATCAACGATCGCTGGTCGAGATGATCGCCCGCATCGTCCGGGAAACCGGCGTTTCCCCCAGCAAGATCGAACTGGAGCTGACGGAGAGCACCGCGATGCAGCAAG
Source organism: Nitrospira sp. (assembly GCA_035968315.1). Lineage (NCBI taxonomy): Bacteria > Pseudomonadati > Nitrospirota > Nitrospiria > Nitrospirales > Nitrospiraceae > Nitrospira > Nitrospira sp. Next base: position 80,711 of record JAVYIN010000011.1, on the reverse strand, counting down.
CGGAAAATGCCGTCTCCATATTCCATCAGTTAAAAGCCATGGGGTTCCACCTGGCCATCGACGACTTCGGCACCGGCTATTCATCGCTCGCCTATCTCAAACGGTTTCCCATCGATACGATCAAGATCGACCGGGCGTTCATCAAGGACCTCGATGAACAATCGGAACAGGCGGCCATCGCCGTGGCCATTATCGCCATGGCACATGGGCTCAAGCTCCACGTGCTCGCCGAAGGCGTCGAAACCCAAGGCCAGCTTGACATCCTCAAAGCCCAAGGATGCGATGAGATCCAGGGCTATTTCTTCAGCCACCCCCTGCCGGGCGAGCTCGTGGAACCATTCATCCGTGAGCACCAGGCCAAGCCCCTTCCTTTCAAGGACGCGGCCTAGCACGCATTCCGCCGCCCCATTCCTGTGCTTGTATTTCGAGGACGCGCGCGATACCCTCGCCCCATCCACCACCGGCTCGCAAGACAATGGCGACCTACGCAATCGGCGACATTCAAGGCTGCGCCCAATCCTTCGAACAATTACTCGAACAGATCCGGTTCGACCCGGCCTCCGACCGTCTCTGGTGCGCGGGCGATCTGGTCAACCGCGGGCCTGGCTCGTTGCGCGTCCTGCGCTATCTGAAACATCTGGGCTCATCCGCCCAAGTGGTCTTGGGCAATCATGATCTGTTCTTGCTCGCCGTGTCGGAGGGCATCGTACCCCCAAGGCCGAAAGATACGATCCACGATGTCTTGGCCGCAGAGGACCGGCTGGAATTGATGGACTGGCTGCGCCGGCAGCCGCTCCACTACCGTGAAGGCGCTTATTTCATGGTGCATGCCGGACTTCTGCCGCAATGGTCGATCGATGAGGCGGCGCAGCTGGCCCACGAAGTTGAAGCCGTTCTCGCAGGACCTGCCCATCGCGCCTTTCTCCAAGCCCTCTTTCACGGCACCGCCGCGCACTGGGATCCGGACTTAACGGGGCCAGAGCGCCTCGTCGCCATTACCCGCGCCCTCACCCGCTTGCGCACCTGCACTCTCACAGGCGCCCTGTCCGGATTTTCCGGCCACCCTGAAGACGCCCCCCCAGGACACCACCCTTGGTTTCGCATCCCGCACCGGCGCAGCACGGATCACACGGTCCTCTTCGGCCATTGGGCCGCGCTCGGCTTGCACATCGAACAGAATCTGCTCGGACTCGACAGCGGCTGCGCCTGGGGACGGCGCCTGACGGCGATTCGACTGGAAGATCGTGTCGTCTATCAAGTCGAGTGCGCCGATCGGCTTCACCGTGACTGACCCGCGCCAGGCTGATCCCTCGTGGCCTCGTTACTCGGCTCGCCCGTTTCCCTCCTTCCGGTTTATACCAGGCACGTCCCAGCATCCACGACACAACCCTCGCGGCCCTTCTTATGGCCAAGAAGAGCCTACGACGGGGCTGCTCCCTCCCGGCCAGTGGACACAATCCACCGACTACCTGTACGGGATCGACCTCTACAACTATGCGTACTGGTGGGAATGCCATGAAACGTTCGAAGGACTCTGGAATGCGGCCGGACGGCGCAGCGAACAGGGGAATTTCTTCCAAGCGATCATTCAGCTCGCCGCGGCCAATCTGAAACTGTTCATGGGAAACCCTCAGGCGGCGCACAATCTGCTGCACCGCGGCATGATTCGACTTCAAAGCGTACCGGCATCCTATATGGGGGTGGATGTCGGCGGCCTGACCGAAAATCTGCGGAACCGTGCGCCGGGATCAGCGCTCTGGGCGCCGCGCATTCGCCTGAATGGGCTGAACTAAGCGGGATCAGTGGTAGGATTCGGAATCGCTGGGGAACGTGCCTTGCTCCACGTCTTCCTTAAACTGCCGAAGCGCCTGAAGCGCGTCAGCTTTCAAGTGCGCATAGGGCCTGACGAATTTCGGCACGAAGTCGTCAAACATTCCGAGTAAATCGTACACCACCAGCACTTGTCCATCGCAATGGGGACCGGCCCCGATGCCGATGGTTGGAATCGAGAGTGCCGCCGTCATCGCCTTGGCCAGCGAGACAGGAACGGCTTCCAGCACGATGGCGAACGCGCCCGCCGCCTCCAGCGCTTTGGCATCGGCCAGGAGAGCCTTCGCACGATCCTTCGCCTTGCCCTGCACTTTGTAGCCGCCATATTGATTCACCGACTGCGGGGTCATCCCGAGATGGCCCATGACAGGGATGCCGACCGCGGTCATGGCCGCCACCCGGTCAGCCATCGGCCGCCCCCCTTCCAGCTTCACCGCATGGGCGCCGGCTTGAATTAAGCGCCCGGCATTCCGCACCGCCTCTTCCTGGCTGGCTTGATAGGACATGAAGGGCATATCTCCGATCACCAACGCCTGCGTGGCGGCACCGGCCACCAGCTTGGTGTGATACAGCATGTCCTCCATCGTGACGGACAAGGTGTTGGCCTGGCCTTGCACGACCACGCCAAGCGAATCTCCCACCAGAATGGCATTGATCCCGGCCTGTTCAAGGATGCGGGTGAACAGCGCGTCATAGGCCGTCACGACCACCAGCTTTTTCCGCTGGCGCTTGTGCTGTTGAAATTCAGGAATAGTCATCAGCCGAGCTGGGCCTTGGTAATGATGTCCGCCAGTCGATGCGTCGCCTTGATCGCCATGATGTGCACGCCATCACAATGGGCCCGCACCGCATTGATCGTCCGCACGGCGATCTCCACGCCGACATCCTCGGATTTCGGCCCGGCGGCCTTCAGTTCATCGATCATCTTCTGAGGCACCGACACGCCGGGAATATTAGCGTTCATGAACTCCGCCATCTTGTGGTTGCGCAGCACGAGAATCCCGGCCAGCACTTTCACTTTGTACGGCCGCACCGCCGTCATGAAGCTCGCAAATTGGTCGGGGTCATAGATCGCCTGAGTTTGAAAGAACTGGGCTCCCGCTTTGACTTTGACCTCAAACTTGGCCAGCATCGGGCCGAGCGGATCGGCCTCCGGCGTCACCGCCGCCCCGATCGTGAAGTCGGTCGATCCGTCCAGCTTGTTGCCCGCCATGTCCCGGCCGTTGTTCAGCCCCTGCACCAGTTGCATCACTTGGACGGAATCCAGATCATAGACCGGCTTGGCCTCTTTATGGTCCCCCACGGTCGGATAGTCGCCGGTCAGGCAGAGGATGTTGCGGATACCCAGCATATGGGCGCCCATGAGATCCGACTGCATCGCGATCCGATTCCGGTCCCGGCAGGTCAGCTGCATCACCGGATCGTGTCCCATCTCGTAGAGAAGACGGCACACCGGCAGCGACCCGGCCCGCACCACGGCCGCCGTGTTGTCGGTCACATTCACGCCATGGACACGCCCTACAAGCTGCCTGGCGTTATCCAACACGCCGGAGATATTCGTTCCCTTCGGCGGGTTATACTCGACCGTGACAGCGAACGCTCCTGAATCCAGCACCTCTTTCAGCCGTCGCGGTTCCTTACCCATGTTCCCCTTCCACTCCTTCACTTTTCCACACCGTTGTAGGAGGAATGGGGGCTCCTACTGCGCGCATTGAACGAGCACGGTCTTTTTGTGCGCGTTCAGCGAGCAAGGGAGCCCCCTTCCTCCTACAACATCCCCGCCATTCTCTTCGCCGACTCCACGGTATTGTCCAGCAGCATGGCAATCGTCATCGGGCCGACGCCACCAGGGACAGGACTAATCCACCCGGCCTTCTGGCTCACGGCCTCGAAATCGACATCGCCGCACAGCTTCCCGTCGGTCCACCGATTGGTGCCCACATCGATCACGACGGCTCCTTCTTTCACCATGTCCGCCGTCACAAACTTGGCCTTCCCGATCGCAACCAGCAGCAGGTCCGCCTCGCGGCAGACAGCGGCGATATCCTTGGTCTTGGAATGGCAAATGGTCACCGTCGCGTTGCGCTGCAACAACATGAGCGCCAGCGGCTTGCCCACAATATTGCTGCGTCCCAACACGACCGCCCGCTTCCCTTCAATGCCGATTCCGGTGGATTCCAACATCTTGATCACGCCCTTCGGAGTGCAGGCCTCAAAGACCGGATTCCCCTCGACCAGCCGGCCAAAATTATAGGGATGAAACCCATCGGCATCCTTGTCGGGGGACACGGCCTCAAGTACAACACGACTCTCGATGTGCTTGGGCAGCGGAAGCTGAACCAAGATTCCGTGAATCTTGGGATCCGCGTTCATCCTCTCAATCAAGGACAACAACTCTGCTTGTGTTGTGCTGGCAGGTAACTTGTGGTCATCGATATAGATACCGGCCGCATCGCAGGCTTTTTGCTTGCTCTTCACATACTGATGGGACGCGGGGTCGTCGCCGACAAGAATCGTCGCCAAACCCGGCTTCATCCCTGTTTTGGCCAATACGGCGGCTGACTCCACCGCAAGGCGGTCACGAACTTGCTGCGCCAAGGCCTTCCCGTCAATGAGTCGTGCTCCCACAATTTCCCTCCCTGAATTCAAGCGGTTGGCTAGAAAACCGTTGGCACCTTAGCAGGGCATTTTTATGCAAGTCAACGCTCTGCTTCGCGCGGCACAAGGAATGAGGCGAGGGGCACGAGGTCACCCTCTTCCTTGACAGGCTCTTCCGCCGTTCGCTACGATGCAATCCAATCCTCTTACATGATGATCCAACCTTGAACAGCCGTCCAACCGGGTACAATCGATCGAACAGCCTCCTTGCGGCCGCTGCGCTCGCATGCGGCTTGCTCATATGGCCGGCGGCCTCGCAGGCCGCCCAGATTACCGGTCTGGAATCGCCCAACAGCTTTGTCGGCGACCCGCAGGGCAAAGAATTCTTCATCTCCAATATCAATGGCGAGCCGGACGCCCGTGACAACAATGGCTTTATTACGAAAGTCGACGCCGAAGGCAAAGTGCTGAACCTCAAGTTCATCCAGGGCGGTATTTCCGACATGATGCTCCATGCCCCCAAAGGCATGGCCTTGATGGCGAACATCCTCTATATCGCGGACCTCGATCAACTCAAGGGGTTTGACAAAGCCACGGGGAAATTCCTGGTCACCGTCTCCTTTCCGCCTCAGACGGCAAAGATGCCCGTATCGCTGACCGATGTCACCGCCGGACCGAACGGCATCCTGTATGCCTCCGATCAATCCGGCAATACGATTTACCGGATCGATTCGTCCGCCGACCACAAAGTAAGCCTGCTGATACATGACGAGCGGCTGGCCGGCCCGTCAGGCATCGCGGTCCATCCGCGGACCGGCCATATCATTGCCGTCAGTTGGGAGAAGGGCAAGATTCTGGAGATCACCCCCGACGGACAGCTGACCGAACTGGTCTCGAATGGCTTCTTTACCAGCCGCTTCCAGAACCTGAGCGGCGTGGACTTCGATCGCTGGGGCAATATGTATGTATCGGATTTCACCAAAGGGAAAATCTGGCGGATGACCCGCGATAACCACTTTCAAGTCATCGCGGAATATCTCCCCGCCCCCGCGGACATCAGCATTGACCGCGCCAACAATCTCATTCTCGTCCCCTATCACTATGCCCATACCGCCGAGATCAACGGTTTGGAAGCGCCCTCGGAGGGCAAAAGCCGGGATACCAGAAGAACCCTCGCGGACTACGGATTCGGCGCGGCGGGGCCGCCCAAGGCTGCAGCGGAAGGATCGCCCAAGAAATGAGCCAGTGTCTCTATTGCAAGCAACGCAAAGGCAAACGCCCCTGCCCCGCCCTGGGCGGGCTCATCTGTAACTCCTGTTGCGGTGAACATCGCCTCGTGCGCGTCAACTGCCCCGCCGACTGCGTCTACCTCGACAGCGGCAGCGACTATCAGCAGAAGCGTCTGGGCGAACAGTTCATGCCGGTGCGGCGGGATTTTTACCGGGAGCTCAGCGAATTCGGAGGAGAGCAGGCCGTGGCGCTCTTCAACCTGGTCGAAGTGATTACCTTCAGCTTCTTTCAGGGGCGGCGGGACGGACAGGACGCCGAAGTCATCGCCGCCATCCAAGGCCTTCGCCGCACGCTCAGCCCCTTGCATGTGCCGTCTGCGCCCATGCCGGTCTTCGCGGAACACTTGATCAAGGAATACGAGACCTTCAAAAAGCAAAACCCGAAGCAGATCGCAGACTCCTCCAATGCGCCGGAGATCCTCGACCGCGCCGTCAAATTCGTGTCGGATTTTTCAGGGAAGGATTTCCAGTCCCGGCGATTCGTCAGCGGGCTGATCGGCTATGTCAGCTCCTATCATCCTCAGATTGCGGATCACTTGAAGAAAAAACATGAACCGGGACACATCGTGCTCCCCGGCCAATCGTTCATGCCTCCGCCCGCTGCCCAGCCCCATGAGCATGGGCCGGAATGCCAGCACCATCACCACTGATCCAGCCCTGTTCCCTCACAGGCGGAGCCGCTTTGCGCGCTGACGAGAGCGAGCATTCGACATACCGCGCCAGCTGAAAATCCGCTCCGTTCGACAGCGCCACGATCTGTAAGCCGATCTCCCCATGGCGTTCCCAGCGGATCACCGCCTGATCGATATCAATCGGCTCCTTCACCCCCGGCACCCATATCCGCACCATCACAAACGATCCCGGGGCAAACTCCCGATCCGACTGAATACGACACCCATTCAGCGATACATCAGAAATGCGACACCGGCTGACAGTCGTGGCCGTTAAAATACAGCCATCGCATTCCCTCTGTACGCGCCGATACATCCGCCGCGTCATCCCCTCGTGCATAGAACCTGCCCCCTTCATCGACCGCCAGACGGCAACGGAGCGAGAATACGCTGCAGAATAGGCCAATAAACATCCCGCAAAAGATCCCCCCTCGAAGGTAGGGTGACCTGACTAGCACCCCCCGGCCATTTCGCTGGGCAAATCGGGGCATGCCGCGATGACCGCACAAGAATGAGGAAGACTCGATTAGGAGATTGAAATGGCTGGGAGGAGAAATAGGCGCTCCCCCCATCGTGGGATGGGAGGAGCAAACGGGCTTGCTTGCCGAAACCGCTATTCTACGATGGTCACTGTCATCTCGATGCGTTCATTGGGATTGTCTCGTCCATCTCGCGGCACATTTACAATCTTATCGGCCACCCCGATGCCCTTGGTGACTTCGCCGAACGCGGTGTACTTCCGGTCGAGAAATCGTGAATCCTCGACCACGATGAAAAACTGCGAACCCGCCGAGTCAGGATCGGCCGCCCGCGCCATCGAGAGAATGCCTCGCTTGTGCGGGGTATCGCTGAACTCCGCCTTCACTGTAAACCCAGGACCACCCTGTCCATACGCGTCTTTCCTCAGCGAATCTTTTGTATTGGGATCTCCCCCTTGAATCATGAATCCAGGGATCACCCGATGAAAGATCGTCCCATTATAGAACCCCTCCTTCGCCAGCTTGATAAAGTTTTCCACATGCTTCGGGGCGATGTCGGGATAGAATTTCAGTTCAATGTCTCCGAACTTGGTTTTAATAATCGCACGAGGGCTCTTCGGCGCCTCTGCTTTAGGGGCAGGCCCCTTGTCTGCCGCCGCCACGATGCCACTCATCCCAAAAAATGGAAGGCCTACGGCCAACACAAGACATCCCAGCAATCCGGTCAATCGTCTCTGCATCATCATCCCTCCTTCTTTATCAAACCACTTATCAATAGATAGCGACCAGCCCCGCCTGCTTCAAGGCACCAGCCGTTCCAGTGCCTGCTGCGCCGCCATCTGCTCAGCCTCTTTTTTACTGAGGCCCCGCCCTTGCCCGGCTACGGACCCGTTGACCCGCACTTCGACATCGAACAGCTTTTGATGATCAGGCCCAGTCTCTCGCACAATGTCATATTGCGGCAACTGATCATACCGCTGCTGGCACCATTCCTGAAGCCGCGTCTTATAATCTTCGCCGCCCGGGGTTCCCTGCTGCGCCTCAGCCTGAGCGAGTTCATGAGCCAGCACCCCTTCGGTAAAAATCCGGCTCGCCTCCAGCCCGCCATCCAGATAGACGGCCGCAATCACCGCCTCCAACGCATCGGCCAGGAGCGAATTTTTCTCCCGTCCCTGCGACCGCTCTTCCCCCCGCCCAAGCCGCAGGAACGAGCCGAGCTTCAAGCGGCGCGCCGCCTGAGCCAGTGAGGCTTCGCTCACCAGCGTCGCTTTCAGCTTTGAGAGCGAGCCTTCGCTTAATTGGGGATAGAGCCGCGCCAGATGGTCGCTGACAATCAGGGACAAGACCGCATCGCCGAGAAACTCCAGCCGCTCGTTATGCGGGCGCACGCCCCCCTTCCGCTCATTCACATGCGACTTGTGGGTAAGCGCCTCCTCCAGCAACGAAGGGTTCTTGAACTGATACGCGAACGGATGTGAGGAAGAGTCGGCTGGCAAAGCCGGTGTCATAGTTCCGCGCTACGCTTCCGGACGCTTGAAGATCAGACAGGCGTTGACGCCCCCGAACCCGAAGGAATTGGAGAGCGCAACCTGAATAGGGACCGCGCGAGCCTGGTTGGGAATATAGTCCAGATCGCAGGCCGGGTCAGGATTGTCGAGGTTGATCGTCGGCGGCAACATCCCGTGATGGAGCGCCAGAATGCTGAACACGGCCTCGATCCCGCCGGCGGCGCCGAGCAAATGCCCCGTCATCGACTTCGTCGAACTCACGGGAATCTTGTAGGCCTGCTCGCCGAACACTTGCTTGATGGCCCGCGTCTCGATCGCATCCGCCATGGTGGAGGTCCCATGGGCATTGATGTAGCCGACCTGATCCTTTGCAATCCCCGCATCCTTCAATGCGAGTTCCATGCAGCGAACAGCCCCCTCACCTTCCTCCGGCGGAGCCGTGATGTGATAGGCATCGCTGTTCATCCCATAGCCGATAAGCTCGGCATAAATCCGCGCCCCGCGGCGCCGCGCATGGTCGAGCTCCTCCAGCACGACCACACCCGCGCCTTCGCCGAGCACGAAACCATCCCGATCCTTGTCGAATGGGCGGCTGGCTTTCGTGGGCTCATCGTTCCGGAACGACAGGGCTTTGGCCGCCGCAAACCCGGCCACGCCCAGCGGCGTGATCGCCGCTTCGGCGCCGCCCGCCACCATCACATCGGCATCGCCCCGCTGAATCAGCCTGAACGCATCGCCGATGCAGTGGTTGCCGGTCGCGCAGGCTGTGACCGCGCACGAGTTCGGCCCCTTCGCCCCAATGCGGATCGCCACTTGGCCGGACGCCAGATTGATGATCGTCATCGGAATAAAGAAGGGCGACACACGCCCGGGCCCTTTCTCCTTCAGCACATCGTGATAATGCTCGATCGAGCCCAGGCCGCCGATGCCAGACCCGATATAGACGCCCACCTTGGTCGCTTCTTCCGGCGCCACTTTCAACGCGGCATCATCCACCGCCAATTGGGCCGCGCCAACGGCATAGTGGATGAACGTGTCCATTTTTTTGATTTCTTTTTTCTCGATGAACCGGCCGGGATCGAAATCGCGCACCTCACCCGCAATCTGGGCATCATAGCCGGCTGGATCAAACTTGGTGATCCGCCCAATCCCGGATTGCCCGGCACAGAGCGCCGCCCAGGTTTTCTCCACTCCGGTGCCCAGAGGAGTGACCAGTCCAAGACCGGTCACAACGATGCGACGTGTCGATCGATCTGCCATAACACCCTGCCCGGTTAGGCCTTCTCTTTAATATAATCCAACGCCTTCCCGACCGTGAGGATCTTTTCTGCATCCTCGTCGGGAATCTCGATCTCAAATTCTTCTTCCAGCGCCATCACCAACTCGACGGTATCGAGCGAATCGGCACCGAGATCTTCCACGAACGATGCTTCGGGAGTCACTTCATCTTCTTCAACCCCGAGCTGTTCGGCGATAATTTTCTTGACCCGCTCTTCAACAGTTGCCATCGATCTGCCTACCTCCTTCCCCAATGTGACTGAACCTGCACTACAGCATGGGGATGTGCCGCAGCCCTCTCGTATCCGAACCCGTTGCCATCTATACCATTAACATCCCGCCATTCACATGCAAAACATGGCCGGTAATATACGCCGCCTCTTCCGACACCAGGAAGCGCACCGCCGCCGCAATATCCGCCGGCGTCCCGAGCCGCCCCAACGGAATCTGCTTCTGCAAGGTTTCTTTGACATCCGCCGGCAATCCATGCGTCATCGCCGTATCGATGAACCCCGGCGCAACCGCATTCACGGTGACATTGCGGCTGGCATACTCCCGGCCGACGGTTTTGGTGAATCCGATCACCGCCGCCTTGGACGCCGAGTAATTCGCCTGTCCGGCATTGCCCATGACTCCCACGATCGAGGCAATATTAACGATGCGACCATACCGCTGCTTGGTCATCGGCTGCAAGACCGCTTTGGTGCAATTGAACGTCCCGTTGAGATTCACCTGCATCACCAGGTTCCAATCCTCTTCCTTCATCCGCAACAGCAGCCCGTCGCGCGTGATCCCGGCATTGTTCACCAGGATGTCGATCTTGCCCCAGGCCTTCATCACCTGCTCGACCATCGCCTTGGTATCGGTGGCATCCGCCACGTTCACTTTGACGTTGAGCACGTTGCGGCCCAGGGCCTCAATCGCCTTCACCGTATCCTGAGACCGGTTGGGGTCGAGATCCGCCACCACAATATCCGCGCCCGCTTGCGCCAACACTTCCGCAATGGCCCGCCCGATACCCTGCGCAGCCCCGGTTACTATCGCCACTCGTCCTTGCAATGACATGCCGACTTCCTTGTTAAACGTGAAACTTCAGGCTGAATGCGCCGCGCCCAACGCCTGCAGCGTGGCATCCAGTGACTTGGGATCATTGACGTTCAATACCTTGGCCTCCGGCACGATCCGTTTGATCAAGCCTGTCAGCACCGTGCCAGGCCCGACTTCGATAAACGTCGTCACGCCCATCTTCGCCATCGCGAGGACCGAATCTTCCCAGAGAACTGACGAGGGTAACTGGCGAACCAGCGAGGGGGGAATGTCGGCCGCCCGGCTGATCGGCTTGGCTTCGGCATTGTTGATGAGCGGCATCGCGAGATCGGTCCATTGCACTGCGGCAAGATCTTTCGAGAGACGATCCGCCGCCGTCTGCATCAGCGGCGTGTGAACCGGCACACTGACGGGCAAGGGGATCGCCTTTTTACAACCCTTCCCCTTTGCCAATTCAATCGCCCGTTCCACGGCGGCTTTTGCTCCGGCAATCACGACCTGTCCCGGTGAGTTGAAATTAGCGGCCGCCACCACGCCGACCGATGACGCCTCCCGGCACACATCGCGCACCACCTCTGGCGTCAGCCCAAGCAACGCCGCCACTTGTCCCGTTCCCGGCGCGACGGCCTCGGACATATAGCGGCCGCGTTTCTGCACGAGCCCCACCGCATCCCGAAACGACACGCCCCCGGCCGCCACCAACGCTGAATACTCTCCCAGGCTGTGACCGGCCACGGCGACGGGCTTGAGGCCCGCCGAGTCCAAGGCTCTCAGGGCCGCGATGCTGCTGACCAGCAGAGCCGGCTGGGTATTCTCGGTGAGATTCAACCGTTCCGCCGGCCCTTCAAAACAGAGCGCGGCGCTATCATAGCCCAGGACGGCAGAGGCTTCGTCGTAAACGGCTTTCAGGGTCGGATAGGCTTCGAAAAGGGCTTTGCCCATCCCAACCGACTGCGACCCTTGCCCTGGAAATACGAGTCCGATTCCTGCATTCATAGCGCGCTAGATATCTTAGAAATGACGTGGAATGTCAACGGGAAAAGTTGTTGGAATCATGCCATCACTATCGCGAAGCCTCTACCATCTGATCAAGGCTGACGCCCAGGTCAGCCCCGCGCCGAAGGCTCCCAGCATGACCAAGGAACCGTCTTTCACCCGTCCGGCACGGACCGCCTCATCGAGAGCGATGGGAATCGACGCGGCGGAGGTATTTCCGTACCGATCCACATTCAACATAATCTTCTCTTGAGGCAGCCCCAGCCGCTCGGACACCGCACTCAGAATACGCATGTTGGCTTGGTGCGGAACGTACAAATCAAGCGCCTCGACGGTGAGCTGGTTGGCCGCCAATGTTTCGCGGGCAATTTCCTCCAGCGACCGGACCGCGACTTTAAACGTCTCATTCCCTTTCATCTTAATGTACTGCTGGCGTTCGGCGACCACTTTCTCCGACGGCGGCTGCCGCGACCCGCCCGCAGGCACCGCGATCAAGTCACAGAGCGCTCCGTCCGAACGCAGATGCGTGGAGAGGATGCCGCGCTCGCCGTCGGTCGCGCTAACGACCGCCGCGCCGGCGCCATCCCCGAACAACACACAGGTGTTGCGGTCCGTCCAGTCGGTGATCGCGGACATGACTTCCGCCCCAATCACCAGCACATGCTTCATGCCGGTGCGCACATAGGCGTCGGCGACCGACAGGGCATAGACGAACCCGCAACAAGCCGCGCCGAGATCACAGGCGGCCGCTTTGGTCGCGCCCAATTGATGCTGGACAAGACAGGCGGTGGAGGGAAGCGGATAGTCTCCCGTGCACGTCGCCACCAGGATCAGGTCAAGATCCGTCGGGGCAATACCGGCCGCCGCCAAGGCGCGCTTGCCGGCTTGCACCGCCAAGTCCGAACAGGCTTCACCGGCTGCGGCAATGTGGCGCTCGCGAATCCCGGTCCGCTCACGAATCCATTCGTCGGAGGTGGCGACCATGCCTTCAAGATCCGCGTTCGTCATCACCCGGGCTGGTGCATAGGAACCGGTCCCGGCAATGCGAGCCCTCATGACAGTGACTCCGCAGAAGGCTTATGGCTGAGACTCTCTTCGATATCCCGCTGGATCAGCTCATGCACGCGCCCTTCGGCCATGCCTTTGGCCCGCTTGATGGCGTTCTTGATCGCCTTCGCCGACGACCGGCCATGACAAATGATCGTAATGCCGTTGACGCCAAGCAACGGGGCGCCCCCGAACTCGGCATAATCGATTCGGCGTTTCAGATTGAGCAACGGCGCCGCAATCAGCGGATACGCCAGCCGCCCCAACCACGAACTGGATATTTCCTTGAGCAGCAGCTTCTTGATCGTATCGGCCACGCCTTCTGAAATTTTCAACGCCACGTTGCCGATAAACCCGTCGCACACCACCACATCCGCAGTGCCGCTATACACGTCGCGGCCCTCGACATTCCCGATAAAATTCAATGGACTGGCCTTCAGCAGCTTGAAGGCCTCTTTGGTCACTTCATTGCCCTTGCTGTCTTCTTCACCGATGCTTAACAGCCCGACACGGGGACTGGCTTTACGAAAAAGCAGCTTGCCGTAATCGTTCCCCATGAGCGCAAACTGTTCGAGGTGTTTGGCCGTGCAATCGACGTTGGCCCCTACATCCAGCATGATGGCTTCCCCGGTGAGCGTCGGCAAACTGGTCGCGATCGCCGGGCGCTCAACGCCCTTGATCAGGCCCAGCACAAAAAACGCCGACACCATGCTCGCTCCGGTATTGCCAGGGCTCACCACGGCGCTGGCTTCTCCGCTCTTCACCAGTTCGGTCGCAATCCAGATCGACGAGTCCCGCTTCTTCCTGGCCACCGCTGCGGGCGATTCATGCATTTCGACGACTTGAGGCGCGTGACGAATCGTGAGGCGGGGATCCGTCAAACCAAGGCGGGCACATTCCTGCGCAAGCGCCGCCTCATCGCCAACGAGGATGACCTCGACGTCGAGTTCTTTGGCGGCCTGGAGGGCGCCTTCGATACAGGGCGCAGGACCGTGGTCCCCCCCCATCGCATCAAGCGCGATCTTCATACGGGATGATGTGCTCAAGGTTGGAATAGTTGGCTGAATACGCGTCGCACCCGTAATCGTCTCCGATAGGCCGAGAGCTTAGCGCAGAAGCCCGAAATGCACAACTGAAGAGGCGCAGGAGAGGACCGAACCGGAGTCCCGCCATCTCCCGCGCCCGTCAGCTTACGACTCTTCGACCTGAATGACCGACTTCCCCTTGTAGGTCCCGCAATTCAAGCAGGTGTAGTGCGGTAGCTTCAGCTCGTGACACTGCGGACACACGGACATGCCTGGCGGCGTCATGCGCAGCTTCTGAGTGCGGCGCTTGTCTCGTCTGGCCCGTGAATGTTTATGTTTCGGATTAGGCATGGCAACTCCTTCCCACGTTCAACACCGCCGGCAGCCCGTGGCTCCGGCCTCAATTCAGTTCAGTCTTCAAGCCCCGCAGCACATGAAACGGATTCCGCTCCGGCTCCACCGGACACTGGCAGGGCCCTTCGTTCAAATCTTTCCCGCAATGGGCACAGAGCCCCGCACAATCTTCCTTGCACAGCGGATGCATCGGGGCCGAGAGGATGACTTGTTCGCGGAGCATCGGAGCCAAATCGAGACGATCGCCTTGATAGTGATAAATCTCGTCGCCGGTCTCGTCTGACTCGACCTCGTCCAGCTCAGCCTGTTTCCGCCGCGCATCAACGCGCTTCGCCGCAGGCGTGCCCACCTTGGGCTTGGCCTTGGGCTCCGGTTCGAACACCACACGCAACGAGAAGGCCATCGGCTCTTCAAAATCTTTCAGGCACCGCACACATTCCCGCACAGCCGTGCCTTCAATCACCCCGGTCACGCAGACGGTTTGCTCCACCTTTGTGAGATCCAATCCAACGGCCAGTGCGCCGCTCAGATTCGTATCCTCGCGCGTCAATCCGATTTCATCCCCGGTCACGTCGCCGGTCAGCGACAAGCCTTCCGGGGTGATATCCGCAAGATTTGGTGTGAGCAGATCCATCGTGATCTCCGGCGAGACGCCACCCTCCCACGCCTTCATGCCACCGAGCTCCGCCACAAACCCTATCGCTCCTCAGCAAAACTGATGATCGCAATGTGCCGCGCCCGCTTGATCGCGATCGTCAATTCACGCTGATGGCCCATACAGTTGCCGGAAATCCTGCGCGGGACAATGCGGCCGCGTTCCGTCAAAAAGTTCCGCAGCAACCCGGCGTCCTTAAAATCGATCGGCGCCTTATCCAAACAAAACCGGCAGGGCCGCCGGCGCTGGAACAACCGCCCGCCGCCACCACCGTTGTCGCGACGATCACCGCCACCCATACTTCCACTTCGTTCCATCACTGCCTCCTCATTCGGCCCGATTATGCCTGTTCATCGAACTCATAGCTGGGATCATCGTGAACCGGCGGTTCCCCGCCGGCAGCCCCGCCACCGTCCTGCCGCTTGGGCATGAACGTGACGCTTTGCGCCACCACCTCATGCTTGCTGCGCTTTTGGCCGTCTTCTGTTTCCCAACGGCGCTGCTGTAAGCGGCCTTCGATGATCGCCCCATTACCCTTGCTTAAATATTGCCCGCAGTGCTCGGCTTGCTTGCCAAACACCACAATATCGACAAAACACACTTCCTCTTTGAGTTCCTCACCCTGCTTGAACCGGCGGCTCATCGCCAAGCCAAAGCTCGCCACCGGCGTCCCGTTCGGCGTATACCGCAACTCGGGATTCCTGGTGAGGTTTCCCATGAGAATGACTTTATTAAATCCGGCCACCGTCAGACTCCTGAGCCGTCGGCTCCAACGGACGTCTCTCCACCAATTCTTTTTCGTGATGGATCGTCAGGAACTTGATGATGTTGTCTTCCAACCGATAGGCCCGTTCCAACTCGCTCACCGTATTGTTCGGCGCTTTGAAGTAGAAATAGGCATAGGTGCCCTTCCGCTCATGCCGGACTTCGTAGGCAAGTTTTTTCTTGCCCCAGTTTTCGAACTTGATGAATTCCGCGCCGGTCTTATCCGCCACGCCCTTCATCTTTTCGATAAGCGACTTGGTTTCCTCGTCGGTAATAGACGGACGAATGATAAACAGAGACTCGTAGAGCTCCATGCAGCGATCCTCCTGGACAAAGGCCCCCGAACCGGTCGGGAGCAAGGTGTAGGGCGCCTATATGGCGCAGAGAAAAAAGGACGGTACCATAGCGCCAAAGAACCTGTCAATTGAATGGTTACTGGGCCTCATTGACCTATTGCGCAGGCCAACTCAATTGGGGGCGCTCGCGCAATCTATGGCTCATCGGCTCGTGCCGGCTTCTCCCGCACATTGAACTGGTTCATGGCAACGGCCGTCCCTCGATGGGCCAGACATTCCAGCGCATCGACGGCACGATCGAGACAGGGCGCCAAAATCTCACGCTCCTCTTTCGAGAAGGCCTCCAGCACATAGTCCGCCGCATCCTGCCTGGGTGCTGGACGGCCGATTCCAATCTTGACCCTGACAAACTCAGACGTCCCCAGAGCTTCGATGACCGATTTTATTCCGTTATGGCCGCCGGGGCCGCCGCCCTGCTTAATCCGCAGGCGCCCCAGCTCCAAATCAAGATCGTCGTGAACAAGGATGAGGTCTTCCGGGGTGAGCTTGAACTCGCGCAGCAGACCCTTCAGCGGTGGGCCAGTGAGGTTCATCCAATCAAGGGTGCCAGCCAGCTCCAGTTGAATGGAACCAAGCCGTCCAGACCCGCGAATGGCGATGCCGCGAACGCTGAGTGGAATCCTCCACCGCGCCGCGGCACGCGCAATCACGTCTATCCCAACATTGTGGCGTGTCCCGGCATAGGCAGCGCCAGGATTGCCCAGCCCAACAATGAGCCGCACTGCGACTACTTCTTCGCGTCCTTCTTTTCAGCCTTCGGAGCTTCCTTGCCGGCGTCCTTTTTATCACCGGCTTTGGCTTCTCCCGCAGGCGCCGCAGCGCCGGCTTTCCCAGCTTCCGCGCCTTCACCAGCCTCTTTCCCCTTGGCTGCAACTTCCGTTTCGGCTGGTCCGCCCGCGCCGGCCGTCAAGAGCGCTTCCAGCTTGGCATCGGAAATCGGCGCCGCCACGCTCACAATCATCTGGTCGGCATCGTCCAAGAATCGAACCCCTTCGACCTTGGCGAGGTCTTTCAGGTGAAGCCCTTGGCTAATCCCCAAAGAAGACGCATCGACTTCAATCTGATCCGGCAAGACTGCCGGCAAACATTCGATGTGCAGGTCACGTACATGGTGATGCAACACGCCGCCTTCCTTCACCCCGGCAGGCACCGCGCCAACCACATGCACCGGCACCTTCACGCGAATCGGCTTGTCCATCGATATCTCAAATAAGTCTGCGTGCAATAGGCTGCCCGTAATGGGATCGACCTGGTAATCGCGGATCAAGGCGTTGCGGTTCGGCTTGGTCTTGGCCCCGTTCACCGTCAAGGCAAGCAAGGCGGAACTGCCGGCATGGGACTTGAGAATTTTGACCAATTCGTCTGGATTGACGGTCAATAACACACACTCCCCTTGGCCATAAAGCACTGCGGGCACTTGACCGCTCCGCCGCAATTGGCGCGCGGCACCCTTCCCGGCTTGTTCGCGAACGGTGACTGCTAATTCAAATTTCATGATGCTCCTCCGTCTCCCCTACGGTCGATCAGGCCCCCCCTCCAGGGAAAGCCTAGGCAAATAATGAGCTGACTGATTCGTCTTCGTGAATGCGCCGGATGGCCTCGCCCAAAAGCGGCGCCACCGATAGCTGGTGTAACTTTGGACAGGCCTGTTCTTTCCCGCGCAGCGGAATCGTATTGGTCACCACCACTTGGGAAATGCACGACTTCTGAAGGCGCTCAAGCGCCGGGCCTGACAAGACAGCATGCGTGCAGGCGGTCCATACTTCTCGCGCGCCCTTATCGGCGCAGGCCTGAGCGCCCTGCACAATGGTGCCTGCCGTATCGATCATGTCGTCCAACAGCAGCACGCTCTTTCCCTGCACATCACCGATGATGTTCATAATCTGTGTTTGATTCGGACCTTCACGCCGCTTGTCGATGATCGCCAAATTGGCCTGAAGACGCTTGGCGAAGGCCCTCGCCCGCTCGACACCCCCGGCGTCCGGCGAGACCACGACAAGATCGCTGAGCTTTTTCTTCGTTATATAGTCCAGCAACACCGGCAAGGCATACAAGTGATCCACCGGCACATTGAAAAACCCTTGAATCTGACCGGCATGGAGATCCATGGTCAGCACCCGATCGGTCCCGGCCGTGCTGATCAAATCAGCAATCAGCTTGGCCGAAATCGGCACCCGGGGCTGATCTTTGCGATCTTGCCGCGCATAGCCGAAATACGGAAGCACCGCCGTAATTCGATTGGCCGACGACCGCTTCAACGCATCGATGATGATCAGCAATTCCAGCAACGAATCGTTGACCGGCTGACAGGTTGACTGCACAACAAATACGTCCGCGCCCCGGACGTTCTCATCGATCCTAACCCGAATTTCCCCGTCGCTAAACGAAGAAACCGTCGCGGCCCCTAATTTTTGCCCAAGATATTGGCAAATCTCATTGGCAAGCGCAGGATTAGCGTTGCCAGAGAATATTTTCAGTTCTCTGTTCATCCACCGGCTCTCAACGCACTCAGGTTTTCATGCAAGACACTGATAATGTGAACGAATCGTCTTACGGCGGGCGTCGGCTGGGCAACTGTAGCCCCGCCACCTCTTCGCTGTTTGCTGCGGAGGAAGCCAACCAAGAGAGGGAATTTATCGGAAAGCCATGCTGCTTGTCAACCGAACCCAAGAGAAAGCCCCTGCACCCCTCAGCGCGCGCCTAAGGGCCCAGAGCAGGCAGGCACAGCGAACACCTTCAGCTCTCGGCGAGGTTGAAAGCAAGCAACCGCTTGCTGCGCTCCCGCTTCATCGCGAAACACCCCAAACACCGTCGCCCCACTGCCGGACAACAAAGCAATCTCGGCGCCGGCGGCCAACAATTCTTCTTTAATCTCCCGCAGCACAGGATGCGCCGAAAACACAGGAAGTTCGAAATCATTACCTGCCAGGTCCAGTACGTCATTCCATGAAAGTGGCGCGTGTGATTCCAGCCGCCTAAGTCCTTCCGACAGCGGCTCAAGGCCTTTTCTGGTAGCCGATAGCTGTTGATAGGCCCACTTCGTCTCAACCGGAAACCCTGGATTGACCAGTACTATCCATCGGCCGCCGGCAAGCTGAATAGGCCTCACATCCTCGCCTCGTCCTGCGACGATCGCCGCAGGCGCATAGAGGAAAAACGGCACGTCACTTCCCAGCGTTTGCCCCACTTCAGCCATCTGGGCAGGCAACCACTCTAAATGAAGAATACGATTCAGACCAATGATGGTCGCGGCTGCATCACTGCTTCCCCCGCCAAGCCCGGCCCCCATCGGAATACGTTTGGTCAAGTAGATATCGAGGCCGACGGATTTTCCCGACCGCTCCAGCACCGCTGCCGCCGCACGATAAACCAGGTTGGATTGATCCGTGCGGAGTGACGCATCATCACAGCCGAGCCGAATATCCGAACGATGAGGAGCGACACGGATCGAGACTTCATCTTCCAGCCCCACCGTCTGCATAATGGACCAAAGATTGTGATATCCGTCCGGACGGCGGTCGAGAACACGAAGAATGAGATTGACTTTGGCAGGGGCAACGATGGTGATCACGGGCAAATCTATGGCTGCTGATTCGGAGAACGCTTAGTCACGACCTCCTTTTATAGCATACTTCTCAAGCCGGTAGCGGAACGACCGCGTATTGAGCTTGAGCAACCGGGCGGCTTTTTTCTTGACCCACTTCGAGCGCTCTAGGGCTTTGAGCAGCAACTCTTTTTCAATCCCGCTGATCATTCCCTCCAGATCCAGCCCATCTTCAGGCAGTTCTGCGGGCACCCCTTGCGACTGCGGGGACACGGACCGGTGGAGCCACCCACGGACATCCTGCTCCGTCACTGGCACTCCCGTGGAAAACGCCACCACCCGCTCGATCAGGTTTTCCAGCTCACGAACATTCCCCCGCCATTCGTGGCCAAGAAGCACGTGCATCGCCTCTGCCGTAAGAGTCGGCGCCGGTTTGCCGCTCTCCTTTGAAAAACGTTCGAGGAAATGAGTAACCAATAAGGGGATGTCACCGGCCCGAAGCCGGAGCGGTGGAAGCCGGATCGGGATGACATCCAGTCGATAATAGAGATCTTCCCGGAACGACCCGTCAGCCACGGCTTTCTCAAGATCCTTGTTCGTGGCGGCCACGATCCGCACATCCACCTTCACATCCTGACTTCCACCAACACGGCGAAATTCCCGCTCCTGAATCACCCGCAACAGCTTCACCTGGATCGTCGGAGTCGTATCCCCGATCTCATCGAGAAAAATTGTCCCGCCATCGGCGACTTCAAACAACCCGGCCTTATTGGAAATGGCGCCCGTAAACGACCCCTTCATATGGCCGAAGAGCTCACTCTCCAACAAGGTCTCCGGCACGGCGCTGCAATTGACCGCGACGAAAGGCCTGACACTGCGCACGCTATTGTAGTGAATGGCCCGCGCGACCAACTCTTTCCCCGTTCCGCTTTCCCCGCAAATCAGGACATTGCTTTTGGAGTCGGCCACCTTTCTCACAATATCAAACACTTTCTGCATGGCATCGCTTTGGCCGACCAGTTGGGCAAACGACGATTGGCTCGCCATCTCCCGTTTCAGCAGAATGTTTTCAGCCGTCAGCCGGCGCTTTTCGAGCGCGTTGCGGATGATCATCTGCACTTCATCGACCTGAAACGGCTTCGTCAAATAATCGTAGGCACCCTGCTTCATCGCCTCAACGGCGGAATCGGCCGTCGCAAAGGCGGTGATGATCAAGACCACCGTTTCCGGCGAAGCCGACTTGACCGCCCTGAGCACCTCCATCCCATCGACCTTGGGCATGCGCAGATCGGTAATGACGAGGTCGAATATTTCCTTCTGGAGCTGCTCGATTGCCTCTTCGCCGTCGGCTACACTCGTGACCGCATACCCCGCCCGTTTGAGCATGATGCTCAAGACCTCTCGCAGGCTCTGTTCGTCGTCGACGACTAAGATCTTTTCCACGGTTCCCTGCCTTCGTGCCGAAGCCGCACACCAACTTCCGCCGAATGCGGCAAACACACGACGAATCGAGAGCCTTCACGCTCCCGGCTTTCCACCTTAATCCATCCTCCATGCAAGTCCACGATCCGATGAACTGCCGCCAGTCCCAATCCGGACCCTTGCTTCTTGGTCGTAAAAAACGGGAGGAAAATCTTGTCGAGATTGGCCTTGGGGATTCCTTCCCCTGTATCCTGAAACGAGATTTCGACGACATCCCCCTTCCGTCCGCCAACATCGATCACCCGGCATCCGGTCGCGATCGTCAGCTGACCGCCCTTGGGCATGGCATCAAACGCATTCGTCGCCAAGTTCCAGAACACCTGTTTCATCTGATCCTGATCCACCTGCCTGCCGAGGGACTCCGCCGCAAGCGCCGTTACGATCGTGATGTTTTTTCTGGCCCGCGCTTCATGTTGTACCAGATCCAATGTCTCAGCAAGGACTTTGTTCAAATCGTGCTCGGCCAAATTCAGGGCCGGCGGGCGCGCATATTGGAGAAATTCGGTAATAATCGTGTCCAGCCTGGTGGCCTCACGGACCGCAATATCCATCAGCCGCTGGCTCGTGTCATCGCCCTGGAGATCTTTGCGCAACATCTGCATCGCCCCGGCCAGCGCCCCCAGCGGATTACGAATTTCGTGCGCCATCCCGGCAGACATCTCTCCCAGGCTGGCCAGCCATTCTTTTCGCTGCATTTCCTCTTCGAGATCTCGAATTTGCGTCAGGTCCTT
Organism: Nitrospira sp.; assembly: GCA_035968315.1. Lineage (NCBI taxonomy): Bacteria > Pseudomonadati > Nitrospirota > Nitrospiria > Nitrospirales > Nitrospiraceae > Nitrospira > Nitrospira sp. Next base: position 59,056 of record JAVYIN010000011.1, on the reverse strand, counting down.
GAAGACACCGACCAACCCTGTCGCACGCCCCTGTTCATGGAGCGGCGAGAGCGTCATCCCGAGGATCAGGCGATTGCCGTCGGCCCGCTTGCTTTCGACTTCGAACCGCCGATGCGAATCCTCCTCACCCAACTCATCCGCCGGCCGATCGGGATGCCAATTGAAGACTTCCTCCCAGCGACGTCCCCGCACCTGGTCAAGCGAATACCCAGTCGCTTCCTGTGCCGCGGGATTGAATGACGTAATTCGCCCGCCCTCGTCCGTGGTGAACACCCCGCTGCTGATGCTGTAGACGATATTCTCATGAAACGCCTGCAGGCGATTCAGCCCCTGTTCCTTTTCCCGCAATGAATGATCGGCCTGTTGGAGTTGATCCACCAACGCACCGCTGAGCAAACCCACCACCAGAAAGGCAAGCCCATACACACCGAAGGTCTGGAGCGATTCCGGAGCGCTCAGCCGCGTCCTTGGCAGCCACCCCCAGACTTCGACGAGCCCATAGAGCTGAACATTGACCAGCACTCCAAAAAGAATGATACAGAGGCTCGCCGCTAAGAGCCCAACGCGACGGCGAGGCACCAGACTCGCCAACGTGATGGAGATGACATAGAGCACGGCAAACGGGCTCTCGACTCCTCCCGTCCTCGCAATGAGAACGGTTTCAAGCAAGGCATCGATTCCAATTTGAATCCAGGCAAACAGGACCAACGCTTCCGCCCCCGTGAGCGTCCGAAGCAGAACCGCATAGGGAATCGTGATGGCGTAGGTGAGGATGATGAGCGCGTAAAATGTTTCTACCCGCTCGCCGTTCGTGACTTGGAAAGTGAGAGACAAGCCCAGCAGCAGAGTAACCACAAGGACCCGCAGCCCAATCAGCCACTGGATCCTCGCTCTAAGATCGCCCATTGGTGCTCCGGTTTCAGCGCAAACCATCGCTCATTCGGTTGAGGCACTGGCCACAAGTCCGTGGGAATCGCCTCTCGGAATTGAGTCCGCACTGCGTAGACTCAGCAGGAGCAAGACACACTCACGCCCCAACAAGCCTCACTCACCCGCATCAGAACACTTCCAAAGCACGGGCTGCAAACCACCACACACTATCCGATGGCCGAAGCCATTGAGAAAATAGGCAGGTACATGGCAATTACGATAAATCCCACCGTCACACCGAGAAACACCATCATCATCGGCTCCAACAAGGCCGTGAGGTTCGTCACCGCTTGATCGACTTCATCTTCATAAAAGTCGGCGATCTTGCCAAGCATGTTGTCAAGCGCGCCCGTCGATTCGCCGACTGAAATCATATGCGTCACCATCTTAGGAAACACCTCGCTCTTGGCCAGGGGCTCCGCGATCGTTTTCCCTCCGCTGATGCTAACCCTCGCTTCCATGAGCGTGCCCTCGATAACCTTATTCCCAGACGTCTTTGCACAGATCGACAAGGCCTCCAAGAGCGGCACGCCGCTGGTCAGCAAGGTCCCCAATGTGCGTGTGAACTTTGCGACGGAGGCTTTTCTAATCAAGTCCCCAAACACCGGCAGCTTCAAAACAAACTTGTCAACGGTATAGCGGCCCTGGGTGGTCGAATAGTATTTCTTGAACATCACTACGGCGGCAATGATCGACCCTAAAATGATGTACCAATAGGCCTGGGCGAAATTGCTCATATCAATGACCAGCTGTGTCGGACCCGGCAACGCCATCTTGCCGCCCGACATTTCCTTGAACATCTTTTCGAATACCGGAATCACCCAGATCATTAACACCGTAATAACGATGGTCGCGATGCCGACAATCGCAGCGGGATAGACCATCGCACTCTTGATTTGTCCCTTCAGCTTCATGGCCTTTTCAATGTGCTTCGACAATCGCGCCAAAATGGTATCAAGCAAGCCGCCCACCTCACCGGCATGCACCATGTTAATGTATAAATCGTCAAACACTTTCGGATGCTTGCGAAGCGCATCGGAGAACGTCGAGCCGCCCTCGACTTGCACCTTGATCTCTCCGACAGCCTTTCGGAGCGCCGCATTCTCTGACTGGGTGGAGAGGATTTCGAGGCACTGAATCAGCGGGAGTCCTGCGTTGATCATTGTTCCGAATTGACGCGTGAAAATCACCAGATCCTTGTCCGTCATTCCGGACCCGAAACTCAAACTAAACCCGTCCTTCCCGGATTTTTCCTCCAGGCTAGTCACCACCACACTTTGCTTCCGCAATTGATCCACGGCCTCATCGCGAGTCTTGGCGACGAGTTCGCCCTTCTTCACTGACCCAGACTTGGTTCGTCCAACATACGCAAAAGTGGCCATGGGCGTGTCATCCTGTTATGGCTCGGTGAGCCGGTTGGGAAATAGATGGCGCGACTATGGAGTGAGTCTACGGGGGGGGCAAAAACCTGTCAAAATAAATGCGCTTTCCGTACGAAGCAGGCGCACGGAGCATGCCAGCAAAACCATCCCGGATTTTTATTCAGCCGTGCCCACAGCCTGAGTATGGCGATACCCTCGGTAGAGGTAATGGAATCCTGAGGCCAGCGTGAATGCCACCATCAGGAGAAGGAGGGGAAACAGGGACTTCTGATGGGAGCCATGCCAGGCGGTGAAGACCACGAACCCGACATAACCCAATTGAAATAACGTGGTGCCTTTCCCGAGCCAAGTCGGCGTGATATCAACGGGCGAATTCGTCACATGTGCCACCGCCGTGCCAAGCAGCAGCATGACATCCCGGCTGACCACGATAATCACCACCCAGGAAGGCACGAGATGCAGCACCGCAAGTGTCAGAAACGACGAGGTCAGGAGCAGCTTGTCGGCAAGGGGGTCGAGAATTTCACCAAGTTTCGTTCGCTGGTTCGTCCTGCGCGCAATCAGCCCGTCCAACACGTCTGTAACCCCGGCACACAGCAGCGTGACCAGCGCTGCACCGTACCGCCCATAGGTCATGAACCCCATATAGACAGGGATCAAAAAGATCCGCAAAATCGTTAAGCTGTTGGGTATATTCATGAGACCGCGATTGAGTCTCTGCCATTACCGGGCAGAACGGCATCTTAGTGAGGGTATTTCCAGCTTGTCAACGCGGTTGCAGTCGAGCGCCAGGCCGCCTATAATTCGACCTCCCTGTCATGCTTGAACCCTGTGGAGGACCCGATGAGCGCGCTGCCCTTAATCTTGAAGAAAGAAGGCTTGGTCGAAAAGCATCAACTGGAAGGCGTCGATCCCAGCGATCGCTATTTCAGCCGGGCGGTGCTGGTCAGTCGCACAGGCTCGGGCTATACCGCCAAGGTCATGTATGAAGCCTTGACCGTTCAGGGCGAATCCCATCAAACCATTGGCGCAGCGGTGCGCACCCTCGTCGAGAAACTGCAGGGGCTCGGATTCGTACGGATCCGCACCAGAGCCAATTTCAAAGGGACCCGCTATCTCGCCGAGAAGGAAACGTGGGTCGATTACCCCGATCCGGCCTAACGAGTTCCGGCATATTCCCGCCACACAACATCATGAATCGTCGGGCGAAACGCCCGGATAAGATCGTTTTTTCTTGTCGGATGCACCCGGTTCGAGAGCAACACCACCTCTAATTCCTTATCCGGATCGATCCAGAGGGACGTGCCGGTATATCCGAGATGGCCGAACGAGCTCGCAGAGAAATACTGTCCGGATGAGGAGGGAGACGAGGGGGTATCCCATCCCAAGGCCCAACTCGATCCTGGAATTCGCTGTTGCCGGGCGGTAAACGCACGAACTATTGCGGAGTCAAGCCACGATGGCTGCCCACTGTACGCTCGAAGCCACCCCCCCGTGACGGCTAACACCGATTCCGCTGTCCCAAAGAGGCCCGCATGACCTGCAACGCCACCTAAGGCCGCCGCATTTTCATCGTGCACTTCTCCGCACAGCAGCCGGCCCCGCCAGGAATCCACTTCTGTCGGCGCGATGCCTCCGTGCGCAACCCCACCGCCTTGTCGGACTGCCGCCAAATCCTCCACAGGAATAAATCGCAATACGCCGGCACCCGCGAGCCGAGCGATACGAACATCGAAAAACCGATCTAAGTGCATCCCGCTGCATCGTTCGACGATGAGACCCAACAAGATAAACCCGATATCGCTATAGAGGCTTCGCGCCCCGCGCTCATAGATCAGCGCTTCACCACACACAAGCGGCAATACGGCTTGTCGGGCCTTCCCCCTGGCCTCTTCTGTCGCAGGAATAGTTGCGGCAGGACTGAGCCGCTCATAATACCCTCGCCACCCAGGCAAGCCGGAGCTGTGTGTCAGCAAATGCCGCACCGTGGCACCCCCGATTGGAACACCGGCGCATTCAGGAAGAAGCGCTTCGACAGAATCCTCAAGATGACAGCGCCCCTCCTGAACCAAGAGCGCGATGGCCGTCACCGTCGCCAGCGGCTTCGTCAGGGACGCGAGATCGTAGATGGCCGACGCCGTAACCGCCTCGCCCGGCGGATGTGTGGAGAGGTGGCCTGCGCAGGCCACCTGAATCGGAGAGCCGCCTTTGCGCACGGCAAGCACAGCGCCAGGGAAAACCCCGTCTCGCACGGCTGCATCAAGAGCCGCTTGGATAGCTGGAGAAACGGGCATGATGAGCAGATCACTCACTCGAACGAGAGACTGGGCATGGTACGGACCGGCTGGAACCGGCGAACAACACCGGAACATCTGGAATCACACGGCACCCCACGCCCGACATACCTACCGGGCGGGGCTCGACTCGCCTTCCATTTTCTCTTCCGGCACGCCGGCATGATCCTGATAGGCTTCAGCCGCCTCGACATCAAGCATGCGCTCAAAGGTATGCAGCGTCGCGCGCATCCGCTCCAGCATCAAGAACCGCTGTTTCTGTAACTGCGAGAGGTCCCGTTGGGTATCGGCCAGGTCTACGCGGGCTTGGCGAATGACCTCCCCGGCTTTGAACTCCGCCTCTTTGATCACCAGCTCAGCCTCGCGCTGCGCGCTGCGTTTCACATCTTCAGCCAGGGATTGCGCCGCCACCAGCGTATTCGACAAGGTAGTTTCCGTCCGCTTCAACTCCGACACCTGCTGCTCCGCGGCCGCAATCCGCTCCCGCAGTTGCGCGTTGTCCCGATTGAGCGCCTCGACGGTCTGCGCGATCTCCTCCAGAAACCGGCTCACTTCCTCACGATCGTAGCCGCGAAGCTTTGTCTGAAATACCATCTGTTGAATGTCGAGCGGTGTTAAATGCATGGCAGCCCCCCATTCGTTGAATCAATTCATCCACAACGCGAGATCTTTCAGCGACTGCACGACCGCAAACTGAAGGAACGTCAGGATCAGAATCGCAATAATCGGCGACAAGTCGATCCCCATCCGCCAGCCGATCCATCGGCGAATCGGCGTGAGGACCGGCTCCGTGGCCCGATCGAGAAACTGGACGATCGGGTTCCAGGGATCGGGGTTGACCCAGGAAATCAACGCCCGCGCAATAATAATCCACATATACAGCCAGAGAATATAGTCGAGCACCGTGGCCGTACCGAGCAAGACATTGCGAAGTACAAACATCAGCGTCCTAACTCCTGCGACCGCTTCGTCGCTGTTTCGACCGCATCGATTAGCGTTGCGCGCAACCCCCCCGCCTCCAACCGATGCAATCCGGCAATCGTCGTGCCTCCCGGTGACGCCACGCGATCTTTCAATCGCGCCGGATGCTCACCGGTTTCCAGCACCATCTTGGCGGCACCCAGCACCGTCTGCCCTGCCAGCAGTTCCGCCGTCGCGCGGGGAAGCCCCACTTTCACCCCCCCGTCAGCCAGCGCCTCAATGGCGAGAAACACATAGGCCGGTCCGCTCCCGCTCAACCCGGTCACCGCATCCATCAACCGCTCTTCAACGGCAATCACCTTGCCAACCGACTCAAAGATCGTCCGTGCTGCGGCCACCTCGGCATCCGACACCCCTGCGCCGATGGCGATAGCGGTCATCCCCTCACGAACCATGGCCGGGGTGTTCGGCATGGCGCGGATAATCCTGCTTCCAGCCCCGCATCGCTCCGCAATGCTGCGAATGGGAATCCCGGCCGCGACAGACAGCACGAGCGCCTTCTTGACCTCCTCCCCAATCTCACGCAACACCGCGTCAAGCAGCTGGGGCTTCACCGCCAGCACCACAATATCGGCCCACAGGACGGCCTCCCGGTTCGATTGCCCGACCCGAATCCCATACTGGCGCTTGAGCGTATCCAGCCGCTCCGCAACCGGATCCGTCGCCCAGATCTGTTCCGGGGCACACAGGTTCGCGGCGGTCAACCCGCCAATCAACGCTTCGGCCATCTGACCGCCGCCGACAAACGCCAGCTTCTGTGTGAGCATACGATTAGACATGCCGCGCTCCAAAAATCGCCGTCCCAACACGAACAAGCGTCGCTCCCTCTTCAATGGCGACCTCGTAATCATGCGACATCCCCATCGAGAGTTCCTGCATCGTCACTGACGGCACCCCTTGATCGGCAATCCGGCCCGCTAGTTCACGCAACCCACGAAAATACGAACGGGCCTGCTCGGGCTCGGGGGTCAGAGGAGGAATCGTCATCAGCCCTTGTATCCGCACATGCGGCAACGCACCCAACACCGGGATCTGCCGCTCAATTTCATTCGGCTGAAACCCCGCCTTGGTCGATTCGCCCCCCATGTTCACTTCCAAGAGAATCGGTTGCGCCATCCCTGCCTCGCCCGCACGCCGGTCGATTTCCTGCGCCAGCTCCACCGAATCCACGGAATGAATCATATCAAAAAGACCGATGATTGACCGCACTTTGCGGCGCTGCAGTTGACCGATAAAATGCCACCGGACCGGAGCGTCTGCAAGACAGGCCATCTTGGCAAGCGCCTCCTGCATCCGATTCTCACCCAGGAGTGTGAGCCCCGCTGCGATCCCCTCCTGAATCCGCTCCGCCGAAACCGTCTTGGTCGCAGCCACCAGCCGGATCCCGTCAGGATTCCGCCCCACTCGCTCCGCCGCGCGGCGGATGTTCCCCAACACCAGCCGCACACGCTGGGCAATGGAATCCCCTGCTCCCGACTCCATGATCTCTGTCACCGCCTGGTTCCATCTTTCGCGGCAGCCGTATGAGCGCCAGTTGATATTCTAACGGAAGCCTCAAGGAATTGGCAGGGGATTCGCCCTGCTAGCGCAGGGGATCCAAGCCAATGGCACTCACCATCGTTCCCAAGACCTTCCCCTCCCGGCGATAGGAAAAGAACAAGTCCTCGTGGCAGATCGTGCACACATTGACACTGGTCACCCGTTCACCGGCGATCCCATAGTCCCGCACCTGCCGTCTGATCAGCGCCTTCAAGTCGAGGCGAGCCCTCCCCTCACGATGGTCCCGCAGCACCGCTTCCCACCAGGGGAATCGCTCCCGCACCTGATCGAGCACCGGCTCATCCACTTCATAGCAGCAGACTCCGGCCGAGGGGCCGATACTGACGTGCAGCGTGTCGAGATCCGCGTTGAATCGCGCCTGCATCAGCGCCAGCGTTTTGGGCACGATCCCGGCGACGGCGCCGCGCCAGCCGGCATGAATCGCCGCCACCACCCGGCGCCGGGCGTCATGGACCAACACCGGCACACAATCCGCCGTTCGCACCGCCACCATCGTCCCGGGCTGATCCGTCACCAGCGCGTCCCAGCCGCCGTCAAAGCGATCCGCTTCGGCCAGCGGGCGGTCCACCACGAGCGCGTCGGTCCCATGCACTTGCTTGACAGACAGCAGCCATGGCGCGCGCGCAGAGCTTCCCGCCGCACGCACGGGCGTTCCCGTCCCCAGGCGCAACGCCGAGGCATGCCGCCGCGTGCCGAAGAAATGCCGGACACCGCTGCGCGCCGGCGCAAACGCAGGCACCGTGATGACAGGCGCATTCACCATACGAGACTCCCTCACTCTCCAACCGTTGCAACGATTCCGCTAGTCCGCTTGCTTCCGGAGAAATGTCGGCACATCCCATTCATCTTCCGCGACCAGCGCCCGATCGATGGCTTCGCGGGATTCGGCCATCCGGCGAAGGAAGGTCGGACGATCGAGATCTTTCATCGGACGCTCAGTTGCCGCCGCAGCTCCGACACCCACCCCGGTCAATACCGGTTGAACGGGCTTGGAAGTCCGCACCGCCGCTCGCTCCGGAGCCGCCGTCATCGCCGCCACGTCCTCCTCCGTCTCAAAACCCGTGGCAATCACCGTCACCACCAAATCGTCGCCCATATCGTGATTGATCACCTGGCCCACAATGATGTTCGCCTCGGGATCGGCCGTCTGCTGAATAATCGAGGCCGCCTCTTCGATTTCATGCAGCGACATATTCGGGCCGCCCGTGATGTTCAACAGCACGCCGCGCGCGCCCTGCACGCTTCCTTCTTCGAGCAAGGGGCTGCAGATCGCCTTTTGCGCCGCTTCGATCGCGCGATTCGTGCCGCGCGCAATCCCCATCCCCATCACCGCGCGCCCCGTGTGCGACATGATCGTGCGCACATCGGCAAAGTCCACATTGACATGGCCGGTCGTCGTAATCACATCGGCGATCCCCTGGATCGCCTGCCGCAACACATCGTCGGCCACCTTGAACGCTTCGAGCAACGGCGTGGACTTGTCGACGATGCCGAGCAGCCGCTGATTTGGAATCACCAACAGGGTATCCACATGACGCCGGAGATCGCGGATGCCTTCCTCCGCATGCTTGTGGCGCCGCTGGCCTTCGTACTGAAACGGCTTTGTGACCACCCCGACCGTCAGGATGCCCTGCTCCCGCGCAATGCTCGCCACGATCGGAGCGGCGCCGGTCCCGGTTCCCCCGCCCATGCCGGCCGTGACGAACACCATATCCGCCCCTTCCAGACACTCGCGGATATGATCCTTGCTTTCGAGCGCCGCATCCTTGCCGATTTCCGGTTTGGCGCCGGCGCCCAGTCCGCGCGTCCGCTCCGGCCCCAACTGAATCTTATAGGGTGCCATCGACCGGTCCAGCGCCTGCAAATCCGTATTGGCCGCGATAAAGTCCACCCGGGCGAGCCCCGAATGGATCATCGTGTTGACCGCGTTGCACCCGCCTCCACCAACCCCGATCACTTTGATCCGGACCGGCAGCAGCACATCTTCCTGGAATGAGAACATGCGGCACCTCCTCACCTCTGATCGCTGAGCGGCCCCATGCCGCGCGCGAAACCTAGAACACTTCAAACACCCGTTTGGTCCAGCCCACCATCTTGGTCCAGGGACCGCCGTTGCGCAGCCCGGCCGTTTCCAATTCTTCCGCATGCCGGCGGGCGTGCAGCAGCAGGCCCACCCCGGTGGCATGACTGGGATGCGTCACAATATCCCGCAGGCCGCCCACGCCGGAGGGAGCCCCGCGCCGCGCCGGCAGATTCAACACCTTTTCCGCCGCGTCCGGCATGCCTTCGAGCAACGACGTGCCGCCCGTGATCACGACGCCCGCGCCCAGCATCCCTTCGTACCCGGCGCGCGCGATCTCCCGCCGCACCAAATCAAACATCTCCTCCACACGCGGCTCCAGAATCTCCGCAATGTCCCGGCGGGAAAAACTCCGCGCCGGACGATCGCCCACCGACGGTACCTCGACCATGTCATTCCCGGCAATCAACTCGGTCCTGGCGATGCCATAGTGCATTTTGATTTTTTCGGCTTCGGTCTGCGAGGTCAGCAGCCCGATCGCCAGGTCTTTCGTGAGATTCTGCCCGCCGATCGGCAACACCGCCGAGTGCCGGATGCTCCCGTCGAGGAAAATGGCCAGATCGGTGGTCCCTCCGCCAAGATCCACCATCGCCACCCCGAGATCGCGCTCTTCCTGGCTCAAGACCGCTTCGCTGGACGCCAGCGGCTGCAGAATGATATCCACCACGTCGAGACCGGCGCGGTTGACACTCTTGATGATGTTCTGCGCGGAGGTCACGGCGCCGGTAATCACATGTACGTTGACTTCGAGCCGGTTCCCGGACAGCCCCAGCGGCTCGCGTACGCCCTCCTGCCCGTCCACCATGAATTCGCGTGGCAACACATGCAGGATGCGCCGCTCGTGCGGAATCACCGCAAGCGTCCGCGCGCTCTCGATCGCCCGATGAATATCTTCGCGCGTGACTTCGGCCTTTTTCAGCGCCACCACCCCTTTGCAATTCTCCGCGGAGATGTGGCTGCCAGCGATCCCCGTATAGACGGAGTTGATCTGCACCGCCGCCATGAGCTCGGCCTCCTCCACCGCCTTCTTGATCGACTCCACCGTACTCTCGATATCGACGACCACCCCTTTGCGCAACCCGCGTGATGGACTCGATCCGACCCCGATGATGTTCAAGGCGCCGTCGTCCGTCACTTCGGACACGATGGCGCAAATCTTGGTGGTCCCAATATCCAACCCAACAAGGATTTGATCTCGTTTCGACACCGCGATCACCCCCTTTCTCGCACGATCACTCGATTGTCATAGCGCAGATCCACTTCGCTGGCGCCACGATTCTGGCCATCGAACGTCAACGTCTTCAGCGAGGGCTTGACACGCTGAAACCGCTCCCACTGATCGCTCAGCCGGTCCTGGCCGAATTGAAATTGCACGCCCAGCACAGAGGCCACCAGATTCGCCGGATTGGCGGCATTCACTTGCAGCCGCCCGTCGAACGAATGGCCGACCAATCTGGCCAGCTCGACCCCGGACTTCACCGCATGCCGCACGGCGGCATCGCCCTGCGCCAGCCCCTTCGGATCGATGCCGATCACCATCGGCAGCGCGCTCTCATCCTCTTGCCCCAACTTGGCCAGCACATGGCCCTCCTCATCGCTCAGAAAGTTCTCAGACCCGGAACGGATCACCGCCGCCGGTGCCCGCTCGACAATGGAGATGCGCACCTCATGGAACGGCACCCGCGTCACCACCGCTTCCTTGACCCAGGGGTGCGACTCCACCCGCTCCTTAATCGTTTCCGTGACGACATGGTACAGCGGCGTGCCGGGCTGCAGATCCACCTGCTCCAAGACTTGCTGCCGGGGAATGCGGTGCAGGCCCTCCACCGTCACGGTTTTCACTTCCAGCCACCGCTGTACCATCGGGCCCGCCGCGTTCAGACCGGCCACGATCGCCCATCCGGCCATCACCACACCCGCCACGATGGCGCCACGTCGAAACACGGCCCGGACGTTCGCCCACCGCTGCGCACGACGCGCCATGCGCTCCTGCTTCGCCGCGGATTCCGCACGGGAGCCTTTCCACTGATTCTTCCGCAATCCCGCCGGCCGTGGCGTCTCCTGTCGTCTCACTGCCCATCGCTTCATGGTCATACCCCTCGTATCTCACGAGTCATCCGCGCCGCACGGTCGAGCGCCGACTGCAGAATGCATTCGACCAGGGCGTCATAGGTGAGCCCCGCCTGCCCGGCCGCCATCGGCAAGAGACTCGTTTCCGTCATACCCGGCACCGTGTTGATTTCGAGCATATACGGCTTGCCGCGAGGCGTAATGCGGAAATCCACCCGTGCCGCCCCCTCGCACCCCAACGCTTCATACGTCCTCCGGCCGAGCTCAGCCACCTGCTTGGCAAGCTTGGCTGAAAGCGGAGCCGGACAGAGATACTGCGTCTTCCCTTTTTGATACTTCGCCGTAAAGTCGTAAAACCCGTCCGGCGCCACGATTTCCACGGCCGGCAAGACCGCGATCCGCCCCTCCGATCCCCCTAGAATCGACACCGTGATTTCATGGCCAGGGATATAGGCTTCCACCATCGCATCGGGATCGTAGCGATGCGCGAGCGCCAGCGCCGGTTTCCAGTGCGCCGGCTTGCGCACGATCGTCACACCGATCGTGGATCCCTGCGACGCCGGCTTGACGACCACCGGCAATTTCAGCTTCGCCGCTTTCAGAACCATCGCGAGCGAGGGCTGTTCACCCCGCCGCACCACCGTGCCGCCCGGCACAGGCACCCCCTGCGACGCCGCCAGGGTTTTCGTCGTCACTTTGTGCATGCCCACCGCGCTGGCCTGCACGCCGGATCCCGTATAGGGAATCCCCAGCGTGTCCAGAAATCCCTGAATCGTCCCGTCCTCCCCGCCCGGGCCGTGCAACGCCAGGAAGGCGATCTCGATCTTGTGCTCCATGAGATCCCGATAGAGGGTCGGACCGACATCGATGGCCACCGCGTCATAGCTCCGGCGCAACAGCGATTGCTGGACCGCCTGTCCGGTGCGCAACGAGACCTCGCGCTCGGACGATTGTCCGCCCATGAGGACGCCGATCCGTTTCTGTGTTAACCGATCAGTCTGTGCCATACGTTATTCCTCGCGATCGGTGATCCGTGACAAGTGATGAGTCGAACGTCGATCCATCCCGGCAGCTCGTTCATCACGCATCACACGCCACATCCCGTTAGGCCTGTCCGACGACCTTCAGTTCCAGTTCCAGCTTCACGCCGGTCTTCCGCGTCACCGCCGCACGCACCTTGCGGATCAAGGCCAGCACATCCTTCGCGCTAGCCTGTCCCTGGTTCACGATAAAGTTCGCGTGCTTCTCCGACACCTGCGCATCGCCGACCTGCGCGCCCTTGAGCCCGGCCGCGTCGATGACGCGTCCCGCCGAATCCTTGGGGGGATTCTTGAACACACAGCCGGCGCTCGGCAGCGTCAGTGGCTGCGTGTCGCGGCGATAGTGCAGATAGTCTTTCACCACTTTTTCGATGTCCGCTCGCACACCCGCCTTCAGCTGCAGCCACACGCCCACGACGATCCCCGGTGGAAGCGTCGCCCGCCGATAGGCAAAAGGGATCTCGGAGGCGGGAATATCGACAATCGCTCCCTGCCCATTCACCAGCCGCACGGCCTTCACACAGTCTTTCATTTCGCCCAGCCTGGTGCCCGCATTCATGACCACGCACCCCGCAACCGTTCCCGGAATCCCGGCCGCCCATTCCAATCCCGCCAGCGAATGGCGGATGGCATAGCCGATCAGCGTCGGCATCCCCACGCCCCCCTCGGCGTACAACACCGCCTCCGGTTCTTCTTTAATCGCACGCAGCTTTCCAAGGCTGACCACCACGCCCCGGATGCCCTTGTCCCGGATGAGCAAGTTCGTCCCCCCCACCACGAAGAGCGGAAGCTTCTGCGCACGGACTTGCCGGACGAGACGGGCCACATCCTCGACATCCGCCGGCTCCACAAGCGCATCGGCCGGCCCCCCGATGCGGAACGAGGTGTAGTCTTTGAGTGGCGCATCAAACTGCACCGTCCCTTTAAGACCGGCGACCGCCGCGGCCAACCGCCGCCCACTGCTGGTCTGCCGAGTCTGTGCCTGCGTCCGCCCCTGCCGCGCCATCGTGTTACGAACCGGGGGCTAACCGGGCCAACAAGCCCGTCCCGGCCTTCCAGATATCACCCGCCCCCAATGTCACCACCAGATCACCGGGCTTCAGATGAGGCAAAACCTGATCCGGCAACGATTCTTTCTTTTCGATGAAGGTCACGCCCTGATGGCCGGCTTGCTTCACGGCTTCGGCCAGCTGCGCGCCGGACACGCCGGGAATCGGCTGCTCGCCGGCCGCATAAATCTCCGTCATAAACACGAGGTCGGCGTGATCGAATGCGTGGGCGAACTCGTTGACCAGATCGCGCGTCCGGCTATACCGATGCGGCTGGAAGAGCACCACCAAGCGGCGATCCCATCCCTGTTTGGCCGCCGCCAGCGTGGCTTTGACTTCGGTGGGATGATGCCCATAGTCGTCCACCACCATGATGCCGTTGGCTTCTCCACGCAGGTGAAACCGCCGTTCCACCCCGGTAAACGCCGCCAAGCCCTTGCGGATCAAATCGACCGGCACCTCCAGCTCAATCCCGATCGCAATGGCCACCAGCGCATTGGAGACATTGTGAATGCCGGGGACGGCCAGCCGGAAGGGCCCGAGATTTTTCCCCCGGAAGTGCGCGCGGAATTCCGCCCCCCATTGCTTGAGGCTGATATCCGTCGCCTTGAAGTCCGGCACCACCCCGTCCCGCTCCTGCAGCCCGTAGGTGTAATACCGTTTCACAATGCGCGGGAACAGCGCCTGCAGCCGTTCGTCATCGGAACATAAGACCGCGACTCCATAGAAAGGGATCTTGTTGATGAACTCCAGAAAGCTGTCGTAAATCTTTTCCATCGACCCATAGTGGTCAAGATGTTCGCGATCAAGATTCGTCACCGCTACAATCGTCGGCGAGAGCCGGAGGAACGACCCGTCGCTTTCATCCGCTTCAGCTACCAGCAACTCTCCCCGGCCCAGCCGCGCATGGCTGCCGAGCGCGTTGACCTTGCCGCCGATCACCATCGTGGGATCCAATCCGCCCGACGCCAGCACGTTCGCCACCATCGACGTGGTAGTCGTCTTCCCATGGGCACCCGCAATCGCCACGCCGAATTTTAAGCGCATCAGCTCGGCCAGCATTTCCGCCCGTGGAATCACCGGCACCTGCTTGGCCTTCGCGGCGAGCACCTCGGGATTGGTCGCCGCTACGGCGGAGGAAATGACGACCACCTGGGCCTCCCCGACATTCGCTTCATGATGGCCGATAAAGATCTTGCCGCCGAGCTCTTCCAGACGCCGGGTGGTTTCAGAGGCTTGCAGATCGGACCCGGTCACCTTGTATCCCAAGGTGAGCAGCACCTCCGCGATCCCGCTCATCCCCGATCCGCCGATCCCGACCAGATGAATCTGTTGTGTTTTTCGAAACATGACGGTTCGCCTCAATCCTGTTGCGCCCGGTGATGGCCGAGGTTTCTGTTCGCGCGTGCTGCTTGCATTAGACTCCTGCCGCTCCAACAGTCCGGTTGATGTCATGGTTCACCCCCATGAGTGCGTAGCATTCACGGACAATGGTCTCCGCCGCCTCGATCCGCCGCATCCCCCAACTCTTCTCCTGCATCGCGCGCAGCCGCACCGGCTGCCGCAGAATGTCGGCAATGGCGCCGGCCAGCGTCGCCCCGGTCAGCTCCGGCTGCGGAAGGACCATCGCCCCGCCCGCCGCCTCCATCGCGCGCGCGTTCATCATTTGATGGTTGTAGATCGCCGTCGGCAGCGGAATGAGGATCGCCGGCTTTCCACAGGCCGTCAGCTCCGCGATCGTCATGGCCCCTGAACGCGCCACCACGAGATCGGCCGCCCGTAAGACGGCCGGCATGTCGTACAAAAACGGGACGACGTCTGCCGATACGCCGGCCTGCCGATAGGCCTCGACGACCCGCGCATGATCGGCCTCACCGGTCTGGTGCGTGATGGACAGGCGAGGCACCTGTTGCGTCAGCGACGCCAATCCGTCGATGACGGCGCTATTGATCGCCTTCGCACCCTGGCTTCCGCCGAAAATCAACAACCGCTGCGGCGCGCCGGTTGCCGCCGCCGCAGGCCGAGCCGCGTCCCGGAGAAAGTCTTGGCGAATCGGCGTCCCCACCACACGCACTTTGCGCGCGGCAAACCTCTTCGCGGCCGACTCAAAGGCCAGAAAGACCCGCTGGGCGCAGGGCCCGACCGCAATATTCGCCATGCCGGGATAGGCGTTCGGCTCCAAGATCACCCGGGCGATGCCTCTGAGCGCCGCCGCCGCCAACATCGTGGGACTCGTGTATCCACCCACGCCGATCACGAGATCGGCCCGGTGCGCGCCGAGAATCTTCCACGACTGCCAAAGCCCGGCCGGAACCGACAACAATCCCCGTAGCGCGTCCGCGAAACCCTTGCCCATCACCGGTTTCGCCGTGATGAGTTCGAGCGGAAATCCTTCATGGGCCAGCACTTTGGACTCAATCCCTTTCGCCGTGCCGACGAAAACAATCTTCGCCGAGGCGTCGCGCCGCAGAAACTCTCGAGCCAAGGCGATCGCCGGATACAAGTGCCCTCCCGTGCCGCCTGCCGCAATCACGATCGTCATCGGCGATTGAACCTGCCCCGAGCGGCTCGTGATCCGCTCTCTTCCCGTCCGGCTTGGCGATCCCGTGAAATATTCAGCAGGATGCCCACCCCGATCAGACAGATGATCAAGGAAGATCCGCCGTAACTGACAAACGGGAGCGTCAACCCCTTGGTCGGCAGCAAACCCGTCACCACGGCCGCGTTCACCAACGCTTGCACGCCGATCAGCAACGTAATCCCCATGGCCAAATGCCGTCCGAAGGGCATCCGAGCCCGCGCCGCGATCTGAAATCCGCGCACCACGAACAGTACGAAGAGCAGGATGATCGTGACGGTCCCCACCAAGCCCAGCTCCTCTCCCACCAAGGCCAGCACGAAATCCGTGTGGGCTTCGGGCAGAAAGAACAGCTTCTGCTTCCCCTCGCCCAGCCCGACTCCGAACGGCCCGCCGCTGCCAAAGGCGAGAAACGACTGGGTGATCTGAAACCCCGCGTCCGACGCGTCCTTCCAGGGAGCCAGGAACGTCAGCATGCGCTGGCGCCGGTAGCTCGAGCCGAGGACGAGCGCCAAAACGACCGGCACGGCACACAAGCCCAGCCCCACCAGATGCTTCACTTGCGCCCCGCCGAGAAAGAGCAGGCCCACGGTCACCAGGCCGATCACCACGACCGTCCCCAGATCCGGCTCCAGCAGCACCAATCCGCTCAACACCCCGATGACCCCCAACACCGGCACCAGGCCAGAGGAGAAGGTTGTGATGAGATCTTCCTTCTTCGTCAGATAAGCCGCCACATAGATCACCGCGACCAGCTTGACCATCTCGGCCGGCTGGATGGAGATCGGCCCCAGACGCAACCAGCGCCTGGCGCCTTTTGCCGCCACGCCCA
This sequence comes from Nitrospira sp., assembly GCA_035968315.1. Taxonomy (NCBI): domain Bacteria; kingdom Pseudomonadati; phylum Nitrospirota; class Nitrospiria; order Nitrospirales; family Nitrospiraceae; genus Nitrospira; species Nitrospira sp. Next base: position 42,260 of record JAVYIN010000011.1, on the reverse strand, counting down.
ACGAGGGAATCAGCACCATCACCAGCAGCAGCAGCATGCAGCCCAGCATGGGAATCGACAGGCGCTTCCACCAGATATAATCGATGCGCGACGCGAGATGGAGCAGCAGAAATCCGAACGTCAGCCAGGCCAGCTGCCGCTTGAGGAAGTACCCGGAGTCGTGGAAGCGGTTGCCCGCCACCACGGCGCTCGCGCTGAACACCATCACCAGGCCGACCAAGGCCAGGACGATCGTCACGATCAACAGCGTATGGTCCATCGGCACCCGCTTTTTCGCGGTGCGAGGACTCGTGGTGGGCCACGGTAATGCCAGCGTCCCTGCGGCTCTCTGTGACATCGTCCAGTGTCAATTCTCCTCTGCCTTGCACGCTCAAGCGGGCAAGGATTGCACCAGGGCCTTAAACTGCCGCCCTCGATCCTGGTAGTCCGCAAACATATCGAAACTCGCACAAGCCGGTGACAGCAACACCACCTCGCCGGAGACCGCCCCGTCCGCCGCCGCCTGGACAGCGTCTTTGAAAGAGGCAGCCCACACAATCGACGGGAATCCGGTCACCGCATTCGCAATCAAGGGCGTGGCTTCTCCAATTAAGATGAGCCCCTTGACCCGCTGCCTGATCGCCGGGGCCAATCGGGAAAAATCTCCGCCCTTATCACGCCCGCCGGCAATCAACCAAATAGGCTGCTCGATACTCTCCAAGGCTTTCAGCGTGGCATCGACGTTGGTCCCCTTGGAATCGTTCACAAAGCGCACGCCCCGGCGGTCCCGCACGATCTCCAAGGCATGCTCAAGGCCTGGAAACGTCATCAAAACGCGCCTGATGGCGTCGAGCGGACACCCGCTCAAGAGCGCATAGGTGACGGCCGCCATGACATTCTCAACATTGTGGTTGCCGATGATCTTGATCTCCGAACGCCGGCAGACCTCCTGCCGAACCCCGGTCACCGTGGTCACAATGCGATCGCCCTCCAAATAGGTGCCTCCGCTCAGGTCGGATGGGAGAGATGATTGCCGGGTAAATCCAAGGACCCGGGCCTTGACCCCATGCCTGAGCGCCGCCACCAGCGGATCGTCCAAGTTGAAGAGCGCATAGTCCGTCGGCTTCTGATTCTCAAAAATCCTGCGCTTAGCCGCGACATACTCGTCAATCGATTCATACCGATCTTGATGATCCACCGTCACATTCAGGATCGCCGCGATCCAGGGATGAAACTGATCCACGGTTTCCAACTGAAAGCTGGACACTTCCACCACGGCGAAATCATACGGACTGGGCAGCCCCTGCCGGGACGCCTGAAACGATTGCTCCGCCGCTTCACTGAGCGCCGTCCCGAGATTGCCGCCGACAAAGACCCGTTTCCCGCTTTCCTGCAGCATCTTGCCGATCAACGTCACAGTGGTGCTTTTCCCGTTGGTGCCGGTCAGGGCCAGGATCGGGGCGGACAGGAACCGGGATGCCAGCTCTAATTCGCTGATGACCTTGACGCCACGGCGACGAACCCGTTCCAACGCGTCCATCCGATAGGGCACGCCGGGACTGATCACGACCAGTTCCGCCGCATCCAGTGCCGTCTCGTACTGGCTGCCGACGGTGACGCCAATGCGCGAGCCGTCCAACTGCGTCAACACGGCCTCCAGCTCACGGCGTTCCTTTTTATCGGCCACGGTCACCTGCGCGCCCGCAGCCTGCAGCAACCGGGCTGCCGCCACGCCGCTGCGTGCCAGACCCACCACGGTGACTTTGGTTCCCGTCAGTTCCATCGTGTCTTCGCTCACCAATCCCATTACCGCAACTTCAACGTACTCAGGCTCAAGAGCGCCAACAGAATGGCGATGATCCAGAGCCGCACCACGACTTTGGGCTCCTCCCATCCCTTCATCTCGAAGTGATGATGGATCGGCGCCATCAGGAAAATCCGCTTCCCGCGCGACTTGAACGACAACACTTGGAAGATGACCGACACGGCCTCGATCACAAACACGCCGCCGACCATCAACAGCAACAGTTCGTGTTTGCTGATCACCGCCACGGTCCCGAGCGCCGCGCCCAACGGCAGCGATCCGACATCGCCCATGAAGACGGAGGCCGGATAGGTATTAAACCAGAGAAAGCCGAGGCTCGACCCCAAGATGGCCGCCGTAAACACCGCAATCTCGCCGGCATTTTCGATGTGCGGGATGAGCAGATAGTCGGACATCAGCCGGTGCCCGGCGACGTAGGCCACAATCGTGTAGGCCAGGGCGGTAATCATGACGGGCCCGATGGCCAAGCCGTCGAGGCCGTCGGTCAGATTGACGGCATTCGAACTGCCGACAATCACCAGCACGGCGAACACGATATAGAACCACCCGAGATCCGGCATGAAGTTCTTGAAAAAGGGCACACTGAGCTTCGTGGAATACCCCGGCAGAAAATACAACGTGAGGGCGATCCCCAACGCCACCGTCACCTGCGCGGCAAACTTCTGCCTGGCCGACAGCCCCTTCGATTGGGCCTTGATGAATTTGAGATAGTCGTCCGCGAATCCGATCGCGCCGAACCCGACGGTCGCCCCCAGCACCAGCCAGACGTAGGGCTTGGTGATATCCGCCCAGAGCAGCGTCGAAAGCACGACGGCAAAGATGATCAGCAGCCCCCCCATCGTCGGCGTGCCGCTTTTGGCCAAATGCCGCTTGGGACCGTCATCGCGCACTTGCTGGCCCAGCTTGATCTCTTGCAGCTTCCGGATCAGCCAGGGCGCCAGCATGAACGCGATGAGAAAGGCCGTCACCGCCGCATAGATAATGCGGAAGCTTTGATAGCGGAAGACATTCAGAAACGAGAACTCGGTATGGAGCGGATAGAGCCAGTTATACAGCATACGATCGCCTTGACGACGCTGGGGGCGGACAGCGTCTGAATAGTGACGCCCCTGAATGGTTACGACGCCTTCTTTGCGGCCCGCTTCATGCGCTGCAGCGCACTCACGACCTGCTCCATTTTCATGCCGCGCGACGCCTTCACCAACACCACATTACCCTGCGCGACCATCGCGGTCACGGCCGCCGCTGCCGCTGCCGCGTCCGGCATTTCGAGCACGGCATCAGCGCTCATCCCGGCCCGGCGCGCCCCTTCGGCCAACCCTCGTCCGAGGGCGCCGCAGGCCACCAACTGTGTAATCCCCTGCTGTGCGATGAAGGCGCCGACCTCTTGGTGCATTCGCCCCGCGTTCGGCCCCAGCTCCAACATATCCCCCAGCACCGCGATCGTCTTGCGCCCCGCGCCGGATTGCGCCAGCAACTGCACCGCCGCTTTCATCGAGGCCGGATTGGCGTTGTAACAGTCGTTGATGATCTTGACCCCCTGGCTCATGACGACCTGCGACCGCATCGCCGCCGGGCGGAAACGGGAAAGCCCCTGGGCAATCACCGCACCGGAAATACCTAAGACCGTCCCGACTGCTGCCGCAGCGAGAGCATTCGTGACATTGTGAGAACCCTGTACTTTCATCCGGACAATCGTATGGCGGACTTTTCCGGGAAGCAGTAGTCTGAAAATGGTGCCGTCCTTGCCATCGGACTTTTCCTGCACCGCCTGCACGTCAGCTTTCGGCGAATAGCCGAACGAGACCACCCGGCATTGCGCGCGCGCGGCCAGATAATCGAAATAGGGATCGTCGGCATTCAACACGGCGGCGCCATCCGGCGGCAGCAAATCGAGCAGCTCCGCCTTCGCCTGCGCCGACCCCTCCATGCTGCCGAAGAATTCCAAATGGTCCGGCCCGATATTGGTGATGATCCCGATCGTCGGCCGCGCGATTTCACACAGCCGCGTCGTCTGCCCGACGTTATCGACCCCCAGCTCGATGACCGCCGCTTCATGGCGGACCGTCAATCGGAAGAGGGTCTGCGGGACACCGATGCGATTGTTCAAATTGCCTTCCGTTTTCAACGTCCGCCAGCGCTGGCCCAGCACACTGGCGACCATTTCTTTCGTCGTGGTCTTGCCGTTGCTGCCCGTCACCGCGACCAGCGGAATCTCGAACCGGCAGCGATGGTGCGTGGCCAGTTGCTGGTACGCAAAGAGCGGATCGCGCACGCCAAGCACAAACGCCGAGGACTTTCCGACCGTTTTCACCACCGCCGGCGGCACGGCATAGGCATCGTGCACGATGGCGCCGACCGCACCCCGCGACAAGGCCATCGCGACATACTCATGCCCGTCAAACCGATCGCCCTTGATCGCCACAAACAGGTCCCCGGCGCGGATCGTTCGGGAATCCAGATTGATGCGCCGAATGCGTTGCTTGGCCCACCGGGCTCCCTCGGCGGCAAGCACCTTCACGCTGATGACTTCTCGCAATTCTTCAATCGTAAACAGGGCCATGGGATCCTCGAATCCTACTGCACCGTCAACTGGTCTTCGCCCCACTCGTCAATTGCTGGATGGCGTCCCGCGCAACTTCGCGATCGTCGAAGTGCTGTTTCGTCGTGCCAATAATCTGATAATCCTCATGCCCCTTGCCGGCAATGAGCACCATGTCACCCGGCCGCGCCTCCCGAACCGCCGCGCCAATCGCCTCGCGCCGATCCGCGATCTTCCGATACTGGACGTGCGGTCTCTGCCGGAGCGCATCCGTGACGCCGGCTTCCACTTCGTCCAAAATCGCCAGCGGGTTCTCCGTCCGCGGATTGTCCGATGTGAGAATCACCACATCGCTATACTGAACCGCCGCGCGCCCCATCTTGGGCCGCTTGCCCCGATCCCGGTCCCCTCCGCATCCGAACACCGTAAGGATGCGGCCGGCTTTCAGGGCCTGAGCGGCCGTCAGGAGGCGCACCAGCGCATCTTCCGTATGGGCATAGTCCACCACCACGGTGAACGCTTGTCCCGCCATGACCCGCTCAAATCGGCCAGGCACGTTCGTTACGTGCGCGACCGCCTCACGGACCTGTTGAGTCGTCGCGCCTTCATGCAGCGCCACGCCGATGGCCGCCAGCAGGTTGTAGACGTTATGCTCGCCGACCAAATGGCTCTCGACCGGGAAGGATCCAGCCGGCGTGGCCGCCGTGAAGGTCGTCCCGCCCAAGGACAGCCGGACATCCTCCGCCCGAAGATCCGCCTTCCCCTTGATCCCGTAGGTCCAGACCGGCGCGGGACTGAGGGCGGCGATGCGGCTGCCGCTCGGATCGTCCATATTGATGATCGCCCGCTTCTTCGGTTTCGCGGTTCCGGTTAATCCGGTGAAAAGCCGCAACTTGGCCTGGAAATAGGCGTCCATCGTCTTGTGAAAGTCGAGGTGGTCCTGCGTCAGGTTCGAGAAGACCGCCACATCGTATTCGCACCCGCTCGTCCGGTCCTGCACGAGCGCATGGGAGGACACTTCCATCACCGCCGCCGTGCAGCCGCTATCCACCATCTTTCTGAGCAACTGCTGCAGCTCCAGCGCGCCCGGCGTCGTATGCGACGATGGAATGGTTTCTGCTCCGATCTGATAGGCCACGGTCCCGATCAGCCCGACGCGCTTTCCGATCGCTTCGAGCAGCGATTTGCACACATACGTCGTGGTGGTTTTGCCGTTGGTGCCGGTGATCCCGATCATCCGCAACTGTGCCGACGGATCGCCGTAAAACCGACTGCCCAGCAACCCCAAGGCCTTCCGGGAATCCGCAACGCGCAGGGCGGGGAGATCGCCACCCGAGAGTGGCTCTTGCTGCACCAGCGCCGCCGCTCCGGCCGCCACCGCCCCGGCAACATACCGATGGCCATCCACCTGCTCGCCTTTGACGGCGACAAACAGACTGCCCGCCCGAGCCGCTCTGGAGTCGTCCGTGATTGCTGCCACAGGCACGCCGAGATCTCCCCTCTGGTCAAGGACCTCCACCTGTCCTCGCAAGGCCTCAGCTAATTGCGCCAACGTCATCGCCATGGCAGAAACATCCGCGTTATCGATGGCCGGTGGCCATCGCCAATTTCACCGGTTCATTCGATGACACGCCTAAGTAATTTAACACCTGCTCGCCCACCCGCCGAAAGACCGGCGCCGCCACCAACCCACCAAATGACTCCCCTTGCGGTTCGTCGATCACAACGATCATGGCCAGCCGGGGATTATCGGCCGGCACGAACCCGACAAACGACCCCACGAATTGCGTGGAGGAATAGGCGCCGGTGCGCGGATCGATTTTTTGCGCCGTGCCGGTCTTCCCCGCGACGCGGAATCCTGGAATCGCCGCCTTCGTCCCGGTCCCGTCCGTCACTACGCCTTCGAGAATCGAGGTCACCGCGCGCGCCGTCTCCGGCGAAATCACCCGCCGCTTCATGTGCGGCTCAATCTGCTTCAGCAGCTGCCCTTGCGCGTCCCGCACTTCCGAGACAACGTAGGGCTTCATCAACATGCCGCCGTTCGCCAGCACCGAAATCGCCGACACCATTTGCATCGGCGTGACGCCGATTTCCTGCCCCATGGAAATCGAGGCCAGCGAGCGGCGCCCCCAATCTTTGGGGTCCCGCAACAGGCCGACGGCTTCGCCTGGCAAGTCGATCTCGGTCCGCTGCCCGAATCCGAACGCCTGCAAATACCGATAGAGCCGCTGATCGCCCAGCGCCATGCCGGTTTTCGCAGCCCCGATGTTGCTCGACTTCTGAATGACCTGCGCGAACGTCACCCACCCGAGCTTCTCATGATCGTGAATCACCGTATTGGCAATGGTCATGCGGCCGTTCTCGCCGAACACCATCGTCCCGGGCTTCATGACTTTTTCTTCGAGGGCCGCAGCGGCCACAATGGCTTTCATCGTCGAACCGGGCTCATAGGCATCGGTCAAGGCCCGATTCCGCCAGCGGCCCGGCGTGAGCGCGGCCACGGAGTTCGGATCGAACCGCGGGCTGATGGCCAGGGCCAGCAGCGCCCCTGTCCGAGGATCGAGCACCATGACGGTGCCGGCCTTGGCCCGCGTCTTGTTCATCGCCTCTTCGAGTTCTTTTTCGGCGATATATTGAATGACTTCGTCGATCGTGAGCGTCAAACTGTGACCGGAGGCCGGGTTCTGCTCCGCCTCACCTTTCGGAAACACGATGCGCCCCAAGGCATCGCGCTGCAGCACCGCCACGCGCTTCTCCCCATGCAACTGCGACTCGTACCGGCGCTCCAGCCCTTCAAGCCCCGCTCCATCCATCCCGGCAAATCCCAGCACATGCGCCAACAGCGGGCCCTTCGGATAGAACCGGCGCCCTTCCAGCACCGTTCCGATGCCTTCCATCGGCATCTGCTCCAACCGATGCCCCTGCTCCGGATCCAGCTTTCTCGCCAGCCATACAAAGCTGCGATCCTGGCGCAATTTCTTTTCCAGCTCGGACGCGCGCACATGCAGAACCGGAGACAGTGTCCGCGCCGCCTGGGCGGGACTTTCGAGGGCGGTCGGCACGCCAAATACGGAGGGCACGTCCATATTCATGGCCAGCACCTTTCCGTGTCGATCCACGATCGTTCCCCGCGCGCCTTCCAACGCCACCGTCTTTTGATGCTGCCGGTCCGCCTTGACGGTCAATTCCGCCGCCTGCAACACTTGCAGCGACACGAGCCGAAACAGCACCACGCCGAATCCGCACAGCAACACCAGCAACAACACAAATCGGCGCGTGCGCGACGGAGAACCTGCCACTACCGCCTCCCTCCGGACATATCAATTTGGGCGAGCCGCACCTCTGCCGCTTGACGGGACGCCCCCGGCCATTCCGCCGGTCCGGACTGCACCATCACCACTTGTCCCGGTTGGGGCAACGTCATCCCAAACTTGTCCGTCGCCACCTTTGCGATGCGGTCGGGAGCACTGAGCGTCGCGACCTTCACCCGAAGCTCGTCCCGCTCCCGTTCAAGCAACACCTTTTCGTGCTTCAGCCGCTCGATGTGGTAGCCGAGGCGCACCATATCGACCCGCTCCCACACAAACACAAATACGAGACAGACCCCCATGAGCACTGCCAACAGCTTCTTCATTGGACACACTCCTGTGGAAGACGCTCCGCCACTCGCAACTTGGCACTCCGCGCGCGCGGATTCTCCCGGCATTCCGCCTCGGAGGGCACTTGCGGCTTTTTGGTGAGCACCCGGATTTGCGCCTGCGGCTCATCGGCCAGGGCGCGCAACGTGTGTTTCACAATGCGATCCTCAAGCGAGTGAAAAGAGATGACCGCGAGACGCCCCCCCGGACGCAGGACATCCACCGCGTCGCGAATGGCCGGCGCAATCACGTCCAGCTCCCGATTGACCGCGATCCGCAACGCCTGAAACGTCCGTGTTGCGCAATGAATGCGTCCGTGGCGATAGGCCGCGGGCACAGCTCCCTTGATCACCGCCACCAACTCTTGAGTCGTTGCCAATGCCTTGAGCACGCGCGCCTGCACAATGGCCCGCGCAATGCGCCGGGAAAATCGCTCTTCCCCATATTCGAAAATCATATCGGCCAGCTCGGCCTCTGGCAGCTCGTTGACCAACTGCGCCGCAGTGCGGGGACCAGCCTGATCCATGCGCATATCAAGCGGGCCATCGGTCTGAAAACTGAAGCCTCGCCGCGGATCATCCAGCTGCGGCGAGGACACCCCGAGGTCAAACAAGACACCATCGACGGATTGAACACCCACGCTCCGCAGCAACGGTTTCACATCCACAAAGTCACCCTTGAGCAACCGCACGCGCTGACCGAAAGGGGCCAACCGAGACCGGCACGCCGTGAGCGCCTCGTCATCCCGATCGATGCCGACGAGAGTCGATTGGTCCGCCATTTTCCGAAGCAATGATTCAGCATGCCCACCATATCCCACTGTCCCATCGACAAGGACCTGAACCCCTTCAGGATTGAGCCAATAGATGACTTCATCGTGAAAGACAGGAACATGCTGGCGATTTCCCTCGATATATACTTCCCCACTTATAGCCACTTTACCCCACTAACGGCGGAGTATACTCCCGTTTGACGCCTTGTCAATATTAAATTCATAGACTTACGACGAATTGTCTCCGTCCTGCCTCCACGTCATTTTTCAGGTTCAAAGAAGCCCTTCTACAGGCATTGGACCGCTCAAACCACATAGCCCAGAGCTATCCATCCCGTGCCAACCGACGAACCCCGCCCCACACTGGTCTGCCTGATGCACTGCGAGTCAACGGACACCAGGACAGGACGCGGCCATCGCCCGTGATAAATAGAGGATTCGTTGACAACACGCGTCATGACATCAACAATGGGCCTATGCGCGCGACAAGTACGAGGCACTACACCCTCTGCGTAATCACCCTGAGTTTAGGGCTGGCATGTGGCCTGAGCCTCGTGCCACACACGGCTCAGGCCGCATCGAACCTCTATTGGTGCCCTGATCGGAAAGCTGACCAGCAATACTCCGCGAAGCCAGGCCCCGGCTGCTCGCCGCTGGTTGAGAAGAAAGATCCCGCCCTGGAGCAGCCGGAGCGCCCAGGCGAGCCTGGCAAGGAAGCGCGGAATTTCAAAATCGATAATCTCCAGCACGACGTGTCGGAATTCCTGAAGCAGTACCGCCAATTTCTTGCCTGCTGCAGAACCGATCTTGGGGAACTGCAACAAATCGAGGCGATGGGTGATGAACTGGGCGATCTCCTCGCATCGATTCAGACGCAGATGTCCAATCACTCTCTCGCTTCCCGAGGCGTGATACTACGGGAGCTCATCCCCCCCATCGCCAAAGCAAGAGCCGATCTGCGCACACTACGCGCACGACTGGAGCAAATCGGGCAATCGACAAACCAGCGCAACAGCGCCAGCCTTGAAGAGGCGGGGCGAGAATCTCAGACCATTCACGCGATCGAAGAATCGATTCATCGGGACATCACCGCGCCATCCCTCCCCACCGGGCCACGAACTGGCGCCGCAATTGGCGCAGCACCGGCCACGGGCCCCAATATTGGGAAATCGCCCACAGCAGGATCGGCGATAGGACGGGAAGGAACCACCGGGCAAGATATCGGCGCCTCCCCCAAGAGCGGCGGCGACATTGGCCGTTCAGGAGCGACTGGATTTGCGATTGGCGAGACCGGCCGCGCAGGGCCATCGATCGGCGAATCAGAACTGAACAGCGACGCCTCTTCAAGCGTCAACTCCTCACTCCAGCAATCGACCGTCGGCTCCAGTCTTTCCGATTCAACGATCGGCTCAACCTTTGGCGGGTCATCTATTGGATCCAGCCTGCAGGATTCTTCGGTGGGCTCTTCGTTTGGCGGGTCATCCGCCGGGGCAAACCAGCAAGACCAGGAAACCAGCCGATAGCAGATCCTCCTTGAACTAGTTCACCGCGATCACCGGTGGCATGACCTCCCAGGATTCGCCTGCGTCTGCGCTCCGATACAATCCGCTGCCGTTCGTGCCCGCATAAAAGAGCTTGGGATCGGTCTGGCTCTGCGCGAGCGAGCGGATGTTCGTCGTGGCAAATCCTCGATTCATCACCTTCCACGTCGCGCCGCCATCTTCGCTCCGATGCACCCCTTCACGCCCGGTGATATAGATGACGCCCTTCTTCGAGCGATCGAGCACCATCGAAATGATCATCTGATCCGCCAGCGACTCACCGATGCGCGCCCACGACTTCGCGCCATCCGTCGACTTGTACAGCCCCGCCAGCGTCGCGGCGTAGACCGTCTCCGGCTCGAAGGCATCGACCTCGATCGCCGTCACATTCAACGCGCGGGACGACTTCACCATCTCGGGCGGCACTAGGCCATTGTTCACCTTTTCCCAATGGCCGGCCTGATCGACCGACTTGTACACGCCGCCGCTCGTGCCCGCATAGAGGATCGACGGCCTGGTCGGGTCCATCTCCAGCGAGACGACCATCAGCACTTCCTTCATCCCCTCCATCCGCTTCGTCCAGCTGTCGCCCGCATTCTTCGACTCGAACACCCCCATCGTCGTCGCGGCGAAGAGATGGGTGTTGTCCTGCGGATCGAACACGAACTGGTTCACCACCGAGGAGATCGTCGCATCGTCCAACCCGGACCGCTGCGACACCCAGCGCTGTCCGCCGTCGTAACTCTTGTAGACCGCATCGCCCTTCGTGCCCGCATACACCGTGGCGGGATAGGCCGGATCGATCGCCATCGCAATCACCCGGGAATGGCTCATCCCGCGCGAGAGATTCGCCCAGGTCTTCCCGCCATCACGCGTCTTATAGATGTAATCGTTCGTGGCGATATAGATGATGTCGGAATTCTTGGGATGGAGCTCAATGACGACGATGGGATCGCTGCGATTGCAGCCGGCGAGAGAAATCCCCACCAATAGACAAAGTAGGTACGCCAGCTGCTTCATAGAATCGGCTTAAAAAATTGCAGGAAAGGGGCGGGGTGAGCGCCTACTGCGCGCATGCACCGAGCACAGCCCTTGATCTTACCATTCGATCATTCCGAGTGCGCGGGGCGCGAGCAAAGGGGCTCACCCCGCCCCCTGATCCTACCGATAGTTCGTGAACTGCAAATCCACGCCGAAATCTTTCCCTTTGAGAAACGCCATCGTCGCCTGCAGATCGTCCTTACTCTTGCTGAGCACCCGCACCTGCTCGCCCTGAATCTGCCCCTGCACCTTGATCTTTGAATCCTTGATCGCCTTGGTGATTTCCTTGGCCTTTTCCGACGTCAGCCCGCTCTGAATCTTCGCCGTCTGCCGCACCGTCCCGCTCAACGCCGGCTCCACCGCGCCATAGTCGAAGGCCTTCAGCGACACCCCGCGCTTCGTACACTTCGTCTTAATAATCTCGATCACCGCGTTCAGCTTATAGTCGTCATCCGAGACAACCACAAGCTCCTTCTCTTTTTCCTTCAGCGTAATCTCCGTTTTCGAATCCTTGAAATCGAACCGCTGCTTGATCTCCTTCGTCGCCTGATCCAGCGCGTTTTTCAACTCCTGCATATTCACTTCCGACACCACATCGAACGAAAATTGATCAGCCACGATTTCCTCCTTCTTTCACCCTACTTACCCCAGGGGCGGTCGGGTCGATCTCCTACTGCGCGCATGCACCGAGCACAGCCCTTAATGTCACCCTTTGATCAATCCAAGTGCGCGGGGCGCGAGCACAGGAGATCGACCCGACCGCCCATCAACAACACCCGCCCCCATGCGGCAACTTAAACCCCTTCCCCTCATCATCACGACAGATCGCCGTCTGCATCCGTCCCGCCGAGCCGCCACCGGCCAGCACCAACACCTCGCTGCTCGTGAAGGGCTTCTTCAACACCACATACCCGTACCATTGCCGCAGGCTGTCGATCAAGACGATCAGCCCCAGGAAGGCCACCCCCGCGACCAGCACCGCGTCCAGATACAGCGCAAACGCCTGCCCGCTATCCTGCAGCTTCGCCGCCTTCCCCATGAAGAGGCCGAACATCTGATAGGACCCGATCAGCGTGACCCCTCCGACAAACAGCATCGGCACCGCCGTGATCCAGAGGAACTGCGCCTTGCGCATCTTGATCAGCACCGTCGTTCCGATGCAAAGCGCCAGCGTCCCCAGCAACTGATTCGCCGCGCCGAACATCGGCCAGATCGTCGAAATACTCCCCGTGCCGATCAGGTAGGCCCAGGCTCCCACCACCAAACCGCTGCTCGCCAGCACCCCCGGCCACCAGTTGATCCGCCGCAGCGGCGCATAGACCCGCCCGCCCATTTCCTGGAGCAGATAGCGCGCCACCCGCGTGCCCGTATCCATCGTCGTGAGAATAAAGAGCGCTTCAAACACCAGCGCAAATTGATACCAATAGGCCATCAACCCCGCCATCCCCGGCAAGGCCGAGAAAATCGAGGCCATCCCGACCGCCAGCGACACAGCCCCGCCCGGCCGCCCCGCCACATCCACTTCCACCAGCTGCGACAACTCCTGAATGCGCGAGACCGGGAATCCCATCGAGGCCAACTGCTCCGGCGAAAGCATCGTGTTGATCACAAAATAGTCACCGGGAATCAGCACCGAGGCCGCAATCAACGCCATCACGCCGACGAAACTTTCCAGCAGCATCGCTCCGTACCCCACCGTCGCCTGCGATTCCTGCTCGATCATCTTCGGCGTCGTTCCGGAGGAGACCAGCGAATGAAAGCCCGAGACCGCCCCGCAGGCAATCGTAATGAAGAGGAAGGGGAAGAGGGTGCCGGGGATAATCGGCCCGCCGCCGCTGGCGAAGATTGTCACGCGCGGCATCTCAATCGTGGGCGCCATCAGCACCACGCCGAGACCGAGCAAAAACACCACACCCAGTTTCATGAAGGTCGAGAGATAGCCGCGCGGCACCAGCAACATCCAGCCGGGCAAGATGGAAGCCAGGAACCCATAGCCCGCCAGCATCCACACCAGCGCCCCACGCTCAAACTCCAGCCAGGGCGCCAGCGCCGAATGGGCCACCGCATGCCCGGCGATCACCGAGGCAATCAACAGCACGACGCCAAGCACCGAAACTTCCCCCACCGCACCGGGGCGAAACTTCTGGAGATAGAAGCCCATGATAAAGCCAATAGGAATCGTCATCGCAATCGTGAAGGTCCCCCAGGCATTCCGGTACAAAGCGTTCACCACCGCAAAGCCCAACCCCGCCAGCGCCACCACCACGATGAAGAGCACCGCCACCGCCGTCGCCGTGCCGGTAATAGGGCCCAGTTCATCGCGGGCAATCTCCGGGAGTGAGCGCCCGTTGCGCCGCATCGAGGCCACCAGAATCACGAAATCCTGCACCGCCCCGGCCAGCACTGCGCCAATCACCAGCCAAAGGAAACCGGGCATAAAGCCGAACTGCGCTGCCAACACCGGCCCGAGCAGCGGCCCGGCCCCGGCAATCGCCGCGAAGTGATGGCCGAAGAGGACATAGCGATTGGTGGGGTGAAAATTGACGCCGTCGTTCAGCCGCACCGCCGGGGTAACATATTGATCATTCAGATCAACCACCCGCCGAGCGATCCAGCGGCCATAGAACCGGAACGCGAGCACATAGATGCACGAAGCCGCCACCACCAGCCACAGCCCATTCACCTTTTCTTCGGGATGGACGAGCCCAGTGACAAAGGCGAGCGCGACAGCGCCCAGAATGGCGAGGAATCCCCAAAGTACGTGTGTTAACGCCGACATGCGCGGCATCCTAACACAGTCTGTCAGTAGGGCGCCCCACCCCTCTCACTTACCGCACTCTTTCCATGACGATAGAGTCGTCATTTGGCATGCCATTTGACGACAGACCTACTACCCAATCCAACGAAGCGAACGCGTTAATTCCCAGGCTATGACTCAGTTGACATGACTAGCTACAAAAAGTAGCCTATCGTTAACTCCTACCGCGAGAGGACACGCTCGCCAACAAGCAGGACAAATCGACAACCATTCATGAGCACATCACGGATCAATGCTGACAAGCCGCACCGCTGGAAAGCTGACATTGCTGCCTCCGTTGACCAATTTAATCGGTGGTTTATGGAGTTCGCACCGGAGGCATTCCGTACGACGAGAGTCGCCACGACGGCGCATGTAAAGGCTGCCCTCCTTGCCACTCACGATTTACGCAGCCTCGATATCGCCACGCTCAAAGCGAACCCCAGTGCACTGCCGACACTCCGCATGTGTGCCGCCCCGCCGCTTGCGGTAGATCGATTAATTGGATTAGCCGATACAAACAAGAATCTTGTTGCACGGATGGAAGGCGGCACGCTTCCTCCCAAGATGGCGGAAACAGATCTTGATGCAGAATTGGCATCAATTAGTCGCATTCTGGAAAAACTCTTGGATAGAGATATCTTCCCTTGGCTTACCAGAAGTAAGAGCCCGACCGACCTTGAACGCGACCGCGCATCAACAATAGTCGCGGACCGTCTTTGCAGCGCAGTCGCCAATCCGATCGTTCGCAATGCCCAGGAGCAACGGCAACTCGCCCGGATCGAGGCCTTTCTCGACAAACGAGGCTATCGCAAACACCCGCACCCTGCGGGCATCCCACTCACCAAGATGACGCCTGGCACATACGCATTTCGGATGAATGTGCCGGTTGGAAAATCCCTCAAGGTCAATATCCCCATCGACGTGACCATTCAACCAAAGAAGCTTCGCAAGAACCGGTTGCCCATTTTGATTGAAGCAAAGTCGGCAGGCGACTTCACCAACACGAATAAACGCCGCAAGGAAGAAGCCACGAAAATTCATCAGCTTCAAGCAACGTACGGGACGTCCATTTCATTCGTCTTATTTCTCTGCGGCTACTTCGGAAGCGACTATCTCGGCTATGAAGCAGCCGAAGGACTGGATTGGGTCTGGGAGCACCGAATCGACGACCTGCTTAAATTGGGGTTGTAGATAGCATGATCGCGCAACTGGACGACTCCATCGAACGGCGCCGACAGGCAATCCAATCAGAGATCGACGCCACCAAATCCGCCGCCGATCGGAACCGCTTAGGGCAGTTTGCAACACCGCCCGGCTTAGCGGTTGAAATCGCCCGATACATTGACACGCAACTCAACCACGACAGGATACGGATTCGCTTCGCCGATCCAGCCGTCGGCTCCGGCAGTTTTTTCTCGGCGGCCCTAGCCGTCTTTGGGAGCAAGCGGATCGAACACGCCATCGGAATCGAACTCGATCCGGCCTTTTGCAAAGCGGCGCAGGAACTATGGAGCCCTGCGGGGCTCACCGTTCTGCGAGGAGACTTCACTCGCATCGTTGCCAACGGGTCACGCCCGCCGGCCCCCAACGTCATTTTGGCCAATCCCCCTTATGTCCGGCATCATCATCTCGCACGAACTGACAAGGAACGGCTTCAACGCCTCACCTTTAAGTTGACCGGCATCGAGGTCAGCGGCTTAGCAGGTCTCTATGTCCACTTCCTATTGCTTGCCACGGCATGGATGGACGATGACGGAATCGCCGCATGGCTCATACCGTCAGAATTTATGGACGTCAATTACGGCGCGGCCCTCAAAAGTTTTCTCACGAACCGAGTAACCCTCATCCGTGCCCACCGATTCGACCCGGACGACGTGCAATTTGGAGATGCACTGGTCTCGTCTGTGGTGCTCGTGTTCCGCAAATCATTGCCCGCCGATAATCATGCCGTCGAATTCACGTTCGGCGGCACCATGACCAATCCTCATATCCGAGACAGGATCACCCTCGACCGCCTGTGCGGATCGCGAAAATGGACCGTCTTCCCAGCCCATGCCAAAAACGACCGGCAAACCGCCGATGACAAGACCGGCCTCACGCTGAAAGACCTCTTCAAAATCCAACGTGGGATCGCAACGGGCAACAATAAATACTTCGTACTCGATCGAACCAATGCGAAACGCCTGGGACTGCCCAATCGCTATCTACGTCCCATCTTGCCCAGTCCTCGGCATCTCACCGAAACGGTGATCGATGGCGACGAGGATGGCTACCCAGTAATCAACCGCCAATTTTGCCTGATCGACTGCAATCTTCCCGAGCCCATCGTCGAAACTCGTCACCCGGCACTATGGGCATACCTGAAGACAGCCGAAGACCTTGGCATTAAGAGCGGCTACCTCGTGAGCCAACGAGATCCTTGGTACAAACAAGAACAGCGCATGCCCGCGCCCTTTCTCTGCACCTATATGGGGCGAGGCGCCAATGAAAAACAGCCCTTTCGCTTCATTTTGAACCGCTCGCGCGCCATCGGCACCAACCTCTACTTAATGCTGTATCCGAAAAATAGTTTGGCGAATATGCTGCGCCAGCATCCTGAACGAAGCGCGGAAGTACACGAACTCCTGCGCGGCGTGACCGCCCACGAACTGCGCGGAGAAGGCCGAGTCTATGGCGGCGGACTCAACAAGATTGAGCCACGTGAACTTGGGCGTGTGTCCGCGCTCTCATTCGTGAACCGCTGGCCCGAACTGGCGGATGGCATCGCGCAGATCGACACACCACGTCTTTTTGATTGATGGTTCACAACACAATATGCACCATAATAAACTGACGCGCTTAGCCTAACGGCCTACCATGCATTTGCTGCCCCCCTTGGGATTTCTCCTTCTCGCGCTGATCAGCCCGAGTTATCTTAACGTTGGCCTGAAATCGATCAAAGCTAGCATCTTCGGCTAACATGCAAAACTCGCCTATGTCAGTGATATAAATGCTCACGCCTGTCTTTCTCTCGCATCAGCAAGAAAAATTACCGGCGGCGGTCATGGGTGGAGAAAATACACAAAAGAGAGTGATGCTGCATTCACAGCAGTAATAAAAAGTGCCGCCCTGCGATCATCAGCTTCAGCCGAAAACACACTAATAATCCCTGTTAACAAGCCTCCTGCATTGCAGGCGATCCAGGCGAGAAACGTCAAGTAGGCGACGAGTCCACCCGGTCCTTCGATATGCATAC
Source organism: Nitrospira sp. (assembly GCA_035968315.1). Lineage (NCBI taxonomy): Bacteria > Pseudomonadati > Nitrospirota > Nitrospiria > Nitrospirales > Nitrospiraceae > Nitrospira > Nitrospira sp. Next base: position 24,887 of record JAVYIN010000011.1, on the reverse strand, counting down.
CTGCTAGATGCCATGTCGCCAATGCAAAGAGAATTCCCGTAAAACCCATTGCACCTGACATGTATATTCCAAAACGGCCACGGGCCTTTGGAGTCCAGACCTCATGAGGGATTCCTGGATGGTCGAGCAAACCACCCGATCCGATATAACTTTCCTCACTCGAACGTCTTCGGCCTGTAGAGGGAGGGACAAACATATAAACAAAGCATACAACTCCAGCCAAATCTGTCAATTCATCCGATGGCTGATTCGAATCACCGAAGCTTTCTCGTTTCTAGCGTTAAATGGTCCAGCCTCTCTTGACTCATCTCCTTCCCCTGACAGGCTGATTCCGGCAATACTGGCCGTGTAGGATTCACCCTGGAGGCTGCAATGGGAATAGAAAAATCCGAGGCGCTCGAACCCATTCAAAAACTGCCGGACGAGGTCACCACTGACGACATCCTGGAGGAGCTCTTCTTCAAACGGATGATCGACAGAGGCTTGCAAGATGTCGATGAAAGTTGCGTCATCTCCCACCAAGAACTGAAAGAAAGAATCGCGCAATGGCGGAAGTCTGCTGGTCGCTGACCGCGACTCCACCCTTCACGCTGTTCATTTCATCAACCGCATTGTCGAGACCGCAGAGCGCCTGGAGCAGGCCCCGCAGCGGGGCCGTATTGTGCCGGAGTTCGGACGGCACCATTTGCGCGAATTGCTGTTCAGCAGCTATCGCATTGCCTACACCCTACAGAAAATCACGTCATTATTCTCCACGTCATCCATGGCGCACGAGACCTCGCAGAACTCGCCCGCAGAGAACCCTGGCACATCGAAGAATAACTCCCAGGTAATGGCGATTCGGATCAGTCATTGAAAGCTACGCTCCTCCAAGCGGCATCCGTGCTTGGTTCTCCTGCGCACGTTGAGCGAGCACAACCCTTCGTTTAAAAATCTGATTATCTCTGCGTGCGCGCTCAGTGAGCAAAGAACCAACACGGACGACGCCTCTTTCTTCCCCTCCAACGGGGGATAGGCGTGCGGCCTGCCGCCGCGCTACACTCCCTCCTACCATGGAACAGACTCAGGAACAGCCCAAGCCCTATCAACGTGAGCACTACCGGATCCCGCTGGCCGTAACCTATCCCGTGATGTTTGCGGGAGCGGCGGCGATCGGCGAAGGCACCGTGACAAATCTGTCGGTGTTAGGCTGCACGATCGAATGTGCCACACCCCCCTCTCAAACGAGCCACCTGTTGCTGCGATTGATTCTGCCTGATCGGCCCGAGTCGCTGCCGATCGAGGGGGCGGAAGTGCGGTGGGTGAAAGAGAACCAGATCGGCGTGCAGTTTACGAAGATCGAACGGGCGGCAGACCTTCGCCTGCACGGGTTCGTGTGGGACCGGATGATCGAACGGCTCACGACGATCAAGCAGGGTGGCGCGGTCTCTTAACTCTTGTCCGCAGTTCCCGAGCCCCTCCCCAACACCGCCAGACACAGCAGCCCGATGCCGATCCAGACGAGTTCGCGGAATCGCCGGAGCAACGCGAAGGTGATCCCGGTGACGTCGCTATAGCCGAACGCTTTCAACAGGAGCAGATTGCCGCCGTCCTGTGCGCCGAGGCTGCCGGGGATGAAGAAGGTCCCGCCCTTGATGAAAACCGAAAGCGCTCCGATGGAAATGGCCGAGACTGCCAGCGCCGGCCCGCCGAGATAATCAATGATGACGTAGACTTCCAGCGCTTCCGCCAGCCAGCCGAGAAAAAAGAGCCCGGTGGAGGTATAAAAGGCCGGCCGCTGGTGCGTATAGAACTCCAAGATCGTCCGGTCGAGTTCGCGCAATTTCTCTTCCCGCGCTTCCAGAAAGCCGATCCGGAATCCCAGCCGCCGGAGTGTCTCCAGCATCCAGGTAAAGAGGCCGCGCCGCTGCACAAACACGAAGGCCGCCGTCCCGAACGCCAGCAGCCCCACGCTCAAAAGCGCCGCCGCCACGGTCTGGCCGGACGAATCGTGCCCGCCCAACACCCACACGCCCAGCGCGATGCCGAGCAAAATGAACAGGACTTCGGCAATCGTCATCGTGGTTTTGGCAATGACGACCGAAGCCAGGCCTTCCACCATCGGCACGCGGTGTTTTTTCAAGAGATAGGCCTTCAGCGGCTCGCCGCCGACATAGGCGGTCGGCGTGGTCATGTTCACCACTTCCCCGGCGGTCCTGATGGCAAACACGCGCCAGAACGGCACCGCCTGCGCCGAAGGCCCCAGCGTGACTTTCCACCCGTAGGCTTCGATCGCGTACATGATGAACGAGGGGATGAGCATGACGAGCAGGGCCAGCGGCCCGAGCTGCGCCGCCGCGTCATAGATGCGGCCAGGCCCGATATGCCAGACGAGGAGCCCGAGTGTGGCCAGCCCGAGGGCAAGGAGGAGGGGCCTAAGCACGGGACGTAGCGGATGGACGAATCACCCACACCATCAGCGCGGCAAACACGATCGACCCGGCCGCGGCCATACACAGAAACCACTCCAGCTTGCCCAGCAGGGCAAAGAGCAGCACGACGACGGAAAAATCGCGGCTCGCCACGTTCTTCAACATGAAATCCGACCAGGCGGCATGGACCGGGGTCTTCCACCCGCTCGCCTGCTTGATCTTCTGCGCCCGATTGACCAGCAGGAACGACAGGGCGTTTCCGACAATAGCCGCCGCGCCCAGGGCCAAGGGAATCCAGGCCTCGTCTTGCGCGGCAACGCGCTGATAGGCGCCGATCGCAATCCCGCCGAATATCGCCATGTGCACGACGTTGTCCATGGCAATGTCGAGCCAGGCTCCGAACGGCGACTCCGTAAACGTGAGCCGCGCCACTTCACCGTCGCAACAATCGATCACCGCCGCCAGTTGAAACAGCGCCGCCGCCAGAATGCCCGCGCTGTAGGTACCGATGCCGAACCCCGCCGCCGCCAGCAGCCCGATCACCGTTGCGATCATCGTGATGACGTTCGGGGAGAGGCCCAGCACGAGAAACACACGGGTAAACCAGCGCGACAGCTTGCGGTTGAAATACCGATCGACGAACCCTTCGAATTCGCCTTTCAGCGAGGAGAAGAGCCGGCGTTCCGCCATCGGCACATCGGCCTGGATCCGCACGTCCTGATACCACTCCGCCGGATGCCGGTCCGTTCTCACCACCCGCACCCGCCCATCGAGCGCCGCCCGCTCGATCCATTGCCGGATCGGAATCGTCTCTTCCGTGGAATGAGCGGCACGCCTGGACCGCATGAGGCTGGCCGGCACCACCAAGAGATCCGCCGCAACGAATTCCGCCGACGCGCCTCGCACCGAACCGAGTGCCAGCAGCCGCTCCGCCTGCACCATCACCGGCACCTGCTGTTTACCAAGACCCTGCCGGCCTGCGGGCTGCGCCACCACGATGGCCTGCCCGTCCTGCACCTCACGCCGAAGGTGTTCGATCAAGGGACGAGAAAAGACGCCGCACACGCTCGCGATCAGGCAAAAGCCATGGACTTCCGCCGCCATCGCGTCCCAGGTACGGGGATCGTCGAGCGGGAACTCCCGAATCGGCATCCATCGGACCGGAATGGTGACACGCGGGCCACGGCCCAGCGCCTGTTTGAGCTGCTCTTCTTCCGGACCGGCCAGCACGATCAAGTGCCGGATGCCGGCCCGTTGCAATGTCAGAACGGCCCGCTGGAACAAGCTGATGCCCACGACGTGGGTCAACGGCCCAGCCGCACCGGGCCGGCGCTGGATCGGCTCCCCAAAGACTCCCACGGAGGGCAGCAGAATGGCCGTCGCAAGGCCCTGAATGTCCGCCTGTTGTTGGGTAAGACTTTCGCTCATAATTGGATTCGTGACTCGTCTCTCGTGGTTCGTCACACGTGACGCGTAACCCGTCACGAACGTCAGTTACAGTCGCGGCAGGATCTCGCGTTCGGCCTTGGTGATATCTTCAGGAAAATCGATTTCGGTCCAGGGCAGCCCGCCGATCTTTTCATGGCCGACCTTCACATCGCGGAAATATTCGAGCAACGCGTCTTCATACTCCATCTGCCAGGCCTCGCGATCGACATAGGTCCGCAGCGACGCCACGACATGGGGGGAATCCGCCTGCCGCACCCGCAAAAACCCCACCCCTTCGCCCGCATATTCATACCGTGCCGGCATCTTCTTCGTGAGGGCGATCACCCGGCCGCCTTCCACCACCACCATGCACTCTTCGCCGGTTTGCTTGACGGTTTCATCCATGAGCAGGGCGTTCTCGAATGGGGACTGCACCAACCGGCGCAAGATCTCCCGGTGAAACAGCACGTCGGCGTCCATGACGATCGCGTCGTCCGTGAACGCCGTCCGCGCAATCCACAAGGACGAGATGCTGCCGCGATGGAACTGGTCGTTGACCAGGAAATTCACCCGCACTCCGCAGGCATCGGCTTCCACGGCGGCACGAATCATCTCTTGTTTGTACCCGACGACAATGTCGGCCTGCCGGATGCCGACGCTCGCCAGCGAGGTGAGATACCGGTGCAGCAGGGTCTCTCCCCCGATCTTGATGAGACACTTGGGATGATGCTGGGTCACCGGCCAGAGCCGTTTGCCGACTCCGGCGGCGAGAATGATCGCTTTCATGCCGGTTTAGATGCCTGTTCGAATGCGTCAAGAAATCCGGTCAGCTGCGCCTCGGTGAGCGCGCCCATGTTCGCCACCCGGAAGACCGTGCTCTCCAGCTGACCCTGGCCGGCATAGATCACATAGCCCTGCGACTTCAGCCGGTCATGGAGCTGCGCGTACGTGACCCCCTCGGGCAGATAATAGGCCGTAATGGTATTGGACTGGCGGTCCGGCGTGAGCACTGGCTTGATCCCGAGCTTCGCCATGCGCGCACGAATCAACGCCGAGGCTTTTTTATAGCGCTGAATGCGGTTGGCCACGCCCTCTTCCAGCAATTCGCTCAGCGCCTCGTCGAACCCGTAATAGACCTGCACGGCAGGCGTGAAAGGAATCGTGCCGCGGCCCTGATCGTCCACATAATGCGTCAGGTGCAGATACCAGGAGCGCTTGGGATAGTTCCGCATCCGCTCCAGGAAGCCCTTGCGCACCAGCACGAAGGAGACACCCGGGAAACCCTGGATGCACTTCCCCGCCGTCCCCGCCACCATATAGATGTGCGACCCGGCGATATCCAGCGACTCCCCGCCCAATCCGCTGACCGCATCCAGAATGAAGGCGCGATTCTGGCTATCCACCACCTCCGCGACTTCTTTCACCGGATTGATGAGGCCGGTCGTCGTCTCATGATGCACCATGGCCACGGCATGGACTTCGGGATGCTGCCGCAACGCGAGCCGGAGGCGCTCAGGGTCCGGCTTGGCCGTCCAGTCGTACTTGAGTTCAGACACGCCCAGCCGATGGAGGCCGACCATCTGCGAAATGCGCTCGCCATACACGCCGTTATTCAGCACCAGCATGCGCTTCCCGTGCGGGATGGCCGACATGAGCGCCGATTCGACAGCCGCCGTGCCGGAGCCGGTGATGAGCACCGCCGCGTAGTCGGCTTCCGCACCGGGGACGAACGCTTTCAACAGCTTGTCCTGGATCCGATGGAGCAGCGCGGTGAACTCCGACTCGCGGTGGCAGATATCCGGCCGCAACAAGGCCTGCCGCACCCGCTCGCTCACATTGACTGGACCGGGATTCAATAAGATCATTCGATTTTCCGGCAAGAGGCTAGGGGCGAGGGGCCAGCGGTAAAATCTTACCCCTGGCCCCGTGCCTCGTGCCTCTGGCCTGCCTTTCTATTCGATGGCGGCCATAAACCGTTTGGTAATGTCGGGCGGTTCATGGAGCACCCGCCCGGCGTCTTCCGCAAACTCGTTGACCTTGATCAGCAACATGCTTGGCCCGTCTTTCTTCAGCATATCTTTGAACTCGTAGACGAGATCGTCGCGGTCGAGCACGCGCTCCACGTTCACGTAACCGGCCGCTTTGGCGACCTTTTCCAGCGGCACTACGTTGGAAATGGTCGGCTGATTCCCGGTCGTGCCATACACTTCGTTGTCGAACACGACGTGAATGAAATTCTTCGGCTTCAAGGCCCCCACCGTCGCCAGCGTGCCCATGCCCATCAGCACGTTGCCGTCGCCGTCGAATGTGATGACCTGCTTGCTGGGCTTGGCCAAGGCCACGCCGAGCGCGATGGCCGCGGCATTCCCCATCGACCCGATCATGTAAAAATGGGTGGGCCGGTCGGCGATTTTGTGCGCTTCGCGCGACGGGAAGCCGTTGCAGATGATCACCGGCTGGTCGGTGAGCAATTCGAGCAGCGCGGCAATCGCCTGCGCCCGGCTGATTAACGTTCCTTCTTCGGGTCTCATGGATGCAACCCCTTTACGACACCTTTGGTAATCACGAGTGCGACCGGCATGCGCTGCTTCATGAAGGTCTCGGCCACCCATTTGAAATCCTCGACGGCCGTCTTCTCGGTCAAGACCCGGTGCGGGATTTTCATGGTGTCAAGAAATTGCGGCATGACTTCACCCATCACCAGATGCTCCGGCGCGTCCTTCCCGCCCTGGCCCCGCCAGGAGACGATCAGGATGCAGGGCTGACGATAAATCTGATTGAGCGAGATCAGGGTATTGAGCGACGTGCCCAGCCCGGAATTCTGCATCAACACGGCGGGAATTTTCCCCGCCATGTACGCCCCGGCGGCCATGCCCACCGCTTCATCTTCCCGCACGGCCGGCGTATAGAGCCGGCGATCCATCAATTCCGCAATAATGCCGCCCAGAATCGAATCGGGCACCCCGGTGAAAAAGTCTACCCCCATGTCCTGCAGTGCTTGAACGAATGCGTCGCTCTCGATCATGTCCGTCTCAATCCTTTGCCCGCATGGCACCCATCGTGATATCGACTGTGAAAGCGAAGGCATTATAGGACAGGCGTTCCGCATTCTCAACAAACGGCGAGCGGTTGCACGGAGCCGGGCCGCATGGTAGCGTGCGCCTCGGCCACTGATTTCGACAGGATCTTTCGCCATGCGCTGTCTTCTGAACTGCCGGCTCATCCTTGCGCTCCTGCTGTCATCCCTACTGCTTCAGCCCTCAGCCGCCGATGCCGTGCCGATGATTAACGATCCCAAAGGATTTCAGAACATTCCCTGGGGAACGGCCCTCATGGCCCGCACCGACCTGGAACCGGCGCGAACCGGCCCGCATATCAGCGAGTATCGCGCCAAGACCGGCACCCCTTCGTTTGCCAATGCCGAGATGACCAGCATCCTGTACGTCTCGGTCGATGATCAATTTGCCCGGGTCACCATCCGATACAGCGGCGACCAGACCCATAAACGCGTCATGGAGTACATGGAAGCGCAATTCGGCCCGCTGGAGCGCATCCCCGGCCAGATGACCCGCGGTCTCAACCAGCAATATACCTGGCGCGGCACAGACACCGAGATCAATCTGACCTATCAGGCCAGCACGGAGCGGGGGTTCATCTTCATCGATAGCCGGACCCTGGCTCCGCGGTTCAACGACCACATCACCGATTCAGCGGAGTAGCCCATGGCCCTCGCTCTCATCCGACAGCCTCTCACGCAGTGTCTCGGCTTGATCGCGGGCCTGCTGCTTCCCGCCGCCCTGGCGCTCGCCGTCCCGATCGTGAACGACCCGAACGGATTCGAAGGAATGCTGTGGGGCACGGAACTGGGCGAGAGCGACCAGCTGAAGCAAGTGGAAGTGGCCGGCGCGTTACGCTCCTTCGAACAGAAAACCGGCACTCCGGCGCTCGGCGCCATCCCGGTCGACGTGTTGCGGTACACTACGTTTGAAGGAAAATTCGGCCGCGTCCTGATCCGCTACCACGGCAAGGAGACGCACGAGCAGATGCTCACCTATCTGCAATCCAAGTACGGACCGCTCGATCGGACACCGGGACAGATTTCCGTCGGCCCGATCCGCGTCTATGCCTGGCATGGGTTCGATACGGAAATCACGCTGCGGTTTGAATCGCGCGCCGAGGAGGGCATCATTTTCTTTGAAAGCCGCACGCTCCGCGAAAAACTCGCCGAGGGCAACTCCGGCACGGTGTTCTAAATTCCCCCGTACAACAATCCCCCTCTGCATGCTGTGACCGTTCATTGTTGAACAGTGCCCCCCCCCCTTTAGCAGGGTGCCCTCACCCTCGCCTAGGGGGCTGTCAAAGGAGCCCTTGTGCGGTAGGGTTGAGCTGTCAGTCCACCGGGCGGCTCCAACAGAGGGCAAGGGAGGGACAACAAGATGAGACGTGCCAAGCAAGAATCCCTGACCATCGATACCCCATCGGCAATGCTGGCGGAAGGAATGGCCGTATCCTATTCCGGGATAGACGGCAGCCAATGTGTCCTCGGCGACGGGAGAGTGACCAGCCTATTCGCCCACACCCTGAGCATCCAGGGCGATTGCCCTGTCAAGCCGGGCATGGCCCTCGCCCTCATGGTTGCCATCCCGGACTCAGACGATCACCTCTGTCTCGTGGGCGCCCAGGTGGCCTCGTCCACATGGGACACTTTTGAGGTGGATCTCCAGCAGGTGCCAGAAGCCTCTCGAGTGCGGCTCAAAGAGTTGCTGGAACGCGTTCAGGCAGAACCCAGCTTTTCCTACCAAGGGGTGTGTTGAATAATCCTGCTTCTCCCTGGATGGCGGACAGGCTCATCCTGAAAGAGGCTGTCTGCGTTCCCCGGGTTCCGATCCGTCCGATTGGCAGAAGGAGACAGTGACCATGGCGACACCATCGACCGAAAAACAGCCCCGCACAATGCTCGACAGGCGGCAGACGTATCGAATTGCCATGACGCAACCGGTTGGCATCGCTATTGAGCAAGGGCTCAACCTGAACGACATCGCCGCACTCAAGGATGTGTCCGAATCCGGATGCCTCCTCCAAGGGTACCGCCCGGTCGGTCCTGGAGAAAGGCTCAAGCTGGTCCTCGATCTTCCGCAGCCGGTCTGCATCACCGAGGCCCGTATCGTCTGGACAAACGGCGCCCAGTGCGGGCTTGAATTTGTTCGTGTCAGCCCCGTTGAACGCGCCCGGCTTTGGCGTTTTCTTTGGAAGCACCTCGGCCAGGCCTCAGCCTCTGATATCGCCCCCCTCGTCGCCATCGCGGAAGAGCCGCACTACTCTCAAACAGGCCTCAAGCCAGCTCCATAACAGTCCGGCACGTCACCCACCAACCACATTCGTCTCGCCCACCCGATTCCACCCGTTGCTTGTCTTCGTGAGTGGCCTCATGTTACGTTTTTGTAAGTAACCACTTACTCACCAGAGCAGTATGCCGACGATCTCACGAGCCAGACGGTCGAGCCCTGAGCGGCAAGCCAGCCTTATTCAGGCCGCGACGGGTTTGTTCGCCAAAAAAGGCTTCAACGGCACCACCACCAAAGAGATCGCCAAGGCCGCCGGGATCAGCGAAGCATTGGTCTTCAAACATTTCCCGACCAAGCGCGCCCTCTATGCCGCCATCCTCGCAGAGAAAGTTACCGTCAACGAACTCCTCGGGGCCATCGAAGAATCGGCCAAGAAGCGGGACGACCGGCGCGTCTTCACCCTGATCGCCAGCTACCGGATCCGCCCCGGCGTCGATCCGACGTTGCTGCGGCTCTTATTGTTCAGCGCCTTGGAAGGCCACGAATTGTCCGATATGTTCTTCGGAAAGCATCACAAGGTTTTCTACGATCACCTGGCCGCCTATATCCGGCAACGGATCGACGACGGCGCGTTTCGCCAGGTGGATCCCCTCTTGGCGGCCCGGGCCTTTATCGGCATGGTCGTCCACCATCGCCTGCTGCACGAAATCTTCGGTGTGCCGATGGACCGATCGTACGACGACACCGTCTCAACCTATGTGGAAATCTTCCTGCACGGCCTCGTCACCACCCCCTCGACCGGCCGTGCCAAGACGAGGCGCTTGATATGAAATCGTTGAAGCAACACCCCTTCGTCATCCTGGGGGTGATCATTTTCTTCGCCGTCACCGCCCTGGTGGTGTTCCGCTTGAGCAGCGGCGCCAAAACCGACAGCAAGAAAACTCGCATCATTACCGTCGGGACCGTCGCTCCGCTGAAGCAAGATCTCCCGATTCGCCTGACCTACACAGCAGATATCATCCCCAACCAGGTCGTCAACCTCTTCTCCCGCGTCGATGGCTACATCGCCAAAATCCACGTGGACAAGGGGGACTTCGTCAAAGCGAACCAACTGCTGGTCGAGATCGACCATACCGACTACCAGCATGCCGTCAATCAGGCCAAGGCCAATCTGGCGGCGGCCAAGGCCAAGGTCACCCAGCAGCAGGCCGCGGTCCGCAACACGAAACTGATGCTCAACCGGATGCAATCGCTCATCACGGATCAATTCGTCTCACAACAAGACCTGGACAACGCCCAGGTGAATTTCGACGGGGCCACCGCGGCGCTGGAATCGCTCCAGGCACAGGTCAAACAGATGGAGGTCGCCCTCGCCCAGGCGGACACGAACCTGGCCTATTCCTACATTCGCGCACCCTTCGCCGGCTATGTCGCCGAACGCAACCTGGATCAGGGCGCCTCTGTCACCAGCGCGACCGCCAGCACCTCCACCAATTCGCGCGGCATTCTCAGCCTGCACGACATCGAGACCGTGCGGATTTTGATTGAAGTGGTCGAGAAAGACATTCCGCTCGTGCACATCGGCCAAAAGGCGGAGGTGCGCGCCGAAGCCTATCCGGAGCGCGTCTTCGAAGGCACCGTCACGCGCATCGTCCAGGCCCTCAACCGCGCCACCCGCACGATGACCGTGGAAATCGACCTGCCCAACAAAGAACGGGATCTGAAAGGCGGCATGTTCGCGCGGGTCGAAGCCCGCGTCGGCACACATCCCCAGGCCATTCAAATTCCGATCGATGCGGTCAGCCGGCTGGAAGACGTGCAATATGTCTATGTCGTGCGGGATGGGAAAGCCCAGCGCGTCAATGTCGAAATCGGAGCCCGCGAGGAGAATCGCGTGGAGATCACCAAGGGACTCACAGGCGAGGAGCAGGTCATCGTCTCCGGCAAGGACCTCGTGCACGACGGCACCCCGGTGCAAACGCAACCGATGAATGCCGTGAAACGTGAAACGTAAAAGGTGAAAAGTGAAGAAGCCTCCCCCTCTGACCGGTTACGCCCCACGTTTCACGTCTAACGTTTCACGCTTGACGTCTCTATCATGTGGCTGACACTCATCGCACTACGAAACCGCATCGGCATCCTGATGCTGTCGCTCGCGATGGTGGTGCTGGGCGTCACGTCGCTGGATCGGCTCCCGGTCGATCTCTTCCCGAACATCCAGGTCCCCGTCGCCTTCGTCGGCGTCATCTATAAAGGGGCTCCCCCGCTCGACATCGAACAGAGCGTCGTCTACCCCATCGAAAAGGCCGTGAGTTCCGCCTCCAACGTCGAACACGTCGAGTCCTTTTCGAAACAAGGCATCGGCGCGGTCCAAATCTGGTTCAACTGGGGCGCCGACATCAACGTGGGCCAGATGGAGGTGATGCAACGGGTCACGCAAATCCTGAACAGCTTGCCGCCCGGCATTCTGCAGCCCTTCATCGTCAAGTTCGACATCTCGAATATTCCGGTCTCGTTTGTGACCGTCTCCAGCGACGATCTGGACGAGCGCGCCCTCTACGACCTGGCCTACAACACGATCGCCCCGCAAATCGAGCAGATCGCCAATGTGGCCGCCGCCACGGTCGAAGGCGGCAAGATCCGCCAGATCAACATCAACCTGGACCCGGCGTTGCTCAATGCGCGGGGGCTCTCGATCCTCGACGTCGTCAAATCGGTGAAGGCCGCGAACCTGATTTTGCCGTCCGGCGACCTCAAGGCCGGCAATCTCGACTACAACGTCTTCACGAACAACCAATTCAAGACCGTCGATCCAATCCAGGACGTCATCGTGAAGGTAAACCAGCAGGGCAGCCCCGTCCGCGTCCGGGACGTGGGGACCGTGACCGACTCGTCCGACATCCAGACCAACATCGTCCGCACGGACGGCACGAGAGCCGTCTACCTGCGCGTGAACAAACAACCGATCGCCAACACGGTCGAAGTCGTGGACGCGCTGCGCGCCGCGCTGCCCAAGATGATCGGCGTTCCGCCCGGCGTGAAACTCGGCATCTCCTTCGACCAGTCCGTCTACATCCGCCAATCGATCCAGAACCTGATCGAGCAGGCCCTGCACGGCTCGCTGCTGGCCGCCGCCGTCATTCTGATTTTCCTCCGCAATCTGACGAGCACCCTGATCATTTCCGTGTCGATTCCCCTGTCGATTCTCGTCACCTTCATCGTGCTCTATTTCACCGGTCAAACGCTGAACGTCTTTACCTTGGGAGGGCTGGCCCTGGGCATCGGCCGCCTGGTGGACGACTCGATTGTCGAGCTGGAAAATATTCAGCGCCACCTGAACGACACGCCGCGCCGGTGGGACGCGATCCTGGAAGCCGCCCGCGAAGTGGCCATGCCGATCTTCGCCTCGACGGTCACCACCGTGGTCGTCTTTCTGCCCATGTTCTTCGTCGTCGGCATCGCGCGCCTGCTCTTGATCCCCCTGACCGTCACCATTGCCATTGCCCTCTTCACCTCCTTCTTCATCTCGCGCACCGTCACCCCGGCGCTCTGCTACAAGTTCCTGAAGCCGGAGCAGGAGGCCCATCGCGCCATGCCCGGCTGGTTCGTGCGCATGATGGACTGGAGCCGCGACCGCTACGAATCGCTGGACCGGCGCTACGAAGAATCGTTGCGCTGGGTCCTGAACCATCGGCGGGCCTTCATCTCCGCCGTGGTGCTGGTCTTTCTCGGCTCCCTGCTGCTGCTGCCCATGATCGGCACCGAGTTCCTGCCGGTCTCGGATGAGAGCCAGTTCCGGATTGTCTTGCGCGCGCCCGTCGGCCAGCGGGTGGAGAAAACGGAGCAGCAAGTTGCGGAGGTGGAACGCGTCCTGCGCGAGAATATTCCGGCGAACGAATTGGAAACGATGGTGTCCAGCACCGGCGTGCTCGCCCAGGGCCGCTCCTCCCTCTTCAACCCCAACACCGGCCCGCACACCTCCGTCATCTCCGTCTATCTGGTCCCGCCCGACAAACGGAAACGGACCCAGGTGCAGGTCATGAACGACGTGCGCCCCAAAGTCATCAAGCTGTTCCCCGGGGTCGCCATGTTTTTCGATCCAGGTGGATTGGTCAAACGAGTGACGAGTTTCGGTTCGCAAAAATCCATCGACGTCGAAATTTACGGCTACGACTTTGAGAAGGCCCGGAGCGCGATCCGCCAGGTGGAAGACGCGATGCACAAAATACCGGGGCTCGCCGACATCGAGGTCAGCCGCGAAGAGAACTATCCGGAAATCAATGTCGTGGTGGACCGCGAAAAGGCCGCGCTGCTGGGAATCAGCGAAACCGAGGTGGCCAACGCCGTGCTCTTTTCACTGAACGGCAACGGCCAGACCGACCCCATCATCTACACCGACCCGCAAAACGGCAACGAGTACTACATCAGCGCCTGGCTGGCGGAGGAATACCGGAAGGACCTCACCGATCTGGAAAATATTCTCCTCACCACCAAGGCGGGGGAGCCGGTCCTGCTGAAAAATGTCGCGTCGCTCAAGCTGAACGCCGGCCCCGTGAAAATCGACCGGAAATACTTCCAACGCGTCGTCCACATCACGGCGAATCCGGTCAATCGCGACCTGGGCGCCATCGCCGCCGACCTGGACGCCGCCTTTGCCAATCTCCAGCTGCCAACGGGGTTCAGCCTCAAGATCGCGGGACAGATCCAGCAGCAGCGCGAGACCTTCCAGGGGCTGCAATTCGCCACGGTCCTGGCCCTGGCGCTCGTCTACATGGTGATGGCGGCGCAGTTCAAATCGCTCGTTGATCCCTTCATCATCATGTTCTCGGTGCCGATGGGCTTCCCGGGCGTGATCCTGATCCTGTTCCTGACCAATACCACGCTCTCGACCACGTCCATGATGGGCATCATCATGATGCTCGGCATCGTCGTCTCGAACGGCGTGCTGCTCGTGGACTACACCAACGTCCTGCGCCGCAAGGGCCGCCCGTTGCATGACGCGGTGGTAACCGCCTCACGCACCCGGTTGCGCCCCATTCTCATGACCTCGCTCGCGACCGTCTTCGGCCTGCTGCCCATGGCCATCGGCTGGGGCACGGGCGGAGAAACGAACGCCCCGCTGGCGCGATCGGTCGTGGGAGGACTCAGCGTCTCGACCTTGCTGACCCTCTTCCTCGTCCCGACGATGTATATGATTTTGGAAGAACGGTTCCCGAGAAAGTTCGAAGAGGAACAGCCGGCCCCTGCCACCTCGCCAGCGAACCACATCCCGGCGGTGGAGCAACCAGCCCCACAATAGCGTCACACGGAACGGCTACGTAGCGCTTTCCTGCGCCTTCGGAACCTCCAAGCTCGTGCGTCCCAGCGTGCCGTCGCGATAGTCGGCCAAGAGAATCCTGGCCGCTTTTTCCCGGTCCAGCGCGCCGCCGCTTCCGGCCAGCAGACAGCCACGTTTTTTGGCGATGGCATCGATCACCCCGGCACTTGTGAGCCCCTCGACGGCAAAACCATAGCGGGCCGTGAGCCTGGCGGGGTACCGCGCAAGCAGGATGCCGGCGAGAAACTCAGCCACGGCCTCGTTGTCGACAACCGTGTGCCCGACCGCGTTGATCGTGGCCAGCAGAAGCCCCACCTGGGGATCTTTGATCGTCCCCCACAGCAAGCCGGGCGAGTCGGTGATGGTCATGCGGTCGTTCAGTTTATGCCGCTGCTGCACCTTGGTCACGGCCGGTTCATCCCCCACGCGGGCGATGCGGCGCTTGAGGAGCGCATTCATCAACGTGGATTTGCCCACGTTGGGGACGCCCATGATCAGCATGCGGAGCGGCTTGACGATGCTGTTGCGATGGGGCGCCAAGGGCTGGCACAGACGGGGAATCTTGGCGGCGTCGCCCGCATGCTGGCAGGACAGGGCCACCGCGCTCACGCCCGGTTGCCGGTTATAGAAATCGAGCCAGGCCTGGGTCACCGCGGGGTCGGCCAGATCCGCTTTATTGAGCACCTTCAAACAGGGCCGCTGGCGGGCCTGGCGCAGCTCTTCGATCAACGGATTGCAGCTGGCCTCGGGAATGCGCGCGTCCAGGATTTCGACGAGGACATCGATCATTTCCATGGTCTTGGCCGCTTCTTTGCGGGCCGCATTCATGTGACCGGGAAACCACTGGATCGACATAGGGACAGGGCCTTTCAGATGAAGAAGACAGTGGAACACCGTCGCAGAGGGGAGCAACCGGCGTCAAGCCCGGCAGAGAGGCATGCACTGAACCGGCCCCTGGACGGGTTACGACCCGATGGTGGGAAACAGCGACTTGAGTTGGAGCGCCAACCCCATATCCCCGCTCACCCGAAGGCGGCCGGTCATCACGCTGGCCGGGGCATTGAGCTGGCCATTGAGCAGCTTGAGACAGTCTTCGCCCGTCATAGAAATAGTCACGTGCGGATCAGGATGCGGCCCATTCTGAACCGTACAGGCCCCATCCGCGACGTGAACGGAATACTGCCCGCCCTGAGTCCCGCTCAGATCGAACTGATAGACCACCGTGACATCCTCAGCGGCGTCCCGGTCCAGCGAGGCCGGCAATGACTGAAAAAACTGGGCAACGGACGTGGGTTTCATGGGTCGCTAGAGGGGCTATCGTGGGTCACGGCAATGGGGGCCACGAGCACGCGGCCCCCATTCCTGGGTGACTCAGCGTGCGACTAATACCGTAGCGTGGCGGTGGCCATGCTGCGGCGCGCGCCGAAGAATTCCTTCGAGAACGCTTCGACGACCGCTGGGTCATAACCCTTGCAACTGAAGATGTCGAGATACGCGTTGTTGGTGTCGTTGGCGAAATGTCCACTGATCAGCGAGGTCGAGATCAGCTGCACCATGGAATACCCAGCCACGCGGCCTTCGCCGAAATTGACGACCTGGCATTCGCCAAAGCGTTTCATGCCGATGAGCTCGCAGAGCTCCACAACATAGCGCTTGATATGGTCGGCACTGCGGATCAGTTCGGGATTGCAATCTTGGAGGTCGACTGAGGTGCAGAGTCCCCAGGCTTTGCCGGCTCCCACCATGTCTTGGACGGGAAGCGACGAGGCCGCTGGGGCGCTTGTTGGTAAGATAGACGACTCGGAACCAGCCGAGATACTCATAGGGTTAAACCCCTTTCTGGTTAAAAGTGAGGACCCGCGCGCACGACATCTAGGTCCAACTATACCATGAACTTTTTCCGGTCAGATGCGCCTCACGAACTTTTTTTTCGGATCGAAGGCTCCGCGCGACGGACGAGATCGAGTTGACAAGGTTCGCGCCCCTCGGTGACAATGCGCCCCACTATGAGCACCCCAACCGCAGCTCCAACCGAACTCCCCGACCGCCTCTGCACCTGGTGCAAGGTGCCCATGAAGAAACGCCTGGTCGGCGGTGCCCAGTTCGTCCATTACACCTGCCCGAAGTGCGTCTTCCAGCACACGACCCGCTTGGGCCCCGTGCTTCCGCCGGTCAAACACTAGCTCCCCTGTCGATCTGTTTGCCTGGGACCTAACATACGGCGGCTCGACGACAACCCCAGCTACAGCTTTCCTTCCACCAACGACCTGATTCCTTCCATCCGCTTCCGGTTCACCCCCAGATCGCCATACCCAGTCCGGGACGCGGAACGAAAGTGGATGGTCTTGGTGTCATCGTCGAAGAGAAACTCCACATCATCGATAAAGCGGATCAGCAGGCTGGTGAACTCGTAATGCAGGTAGGACTCGTCTTCCTCGACGAGCCTGGTACGAGGCAGTGTGTGAAGGGCTTCTTTCAGCGCCTCCTTCGCCTCCGCTCGTGACTTGCGATAGCGAAACGGAGCGATGGCATGGCCTTCGTCCGTGGCTTGTGTAGACACGCAGTTGGGGCTGGAAGGACGGGGCGCTAAAACGAGAGGATTCATGTCGCCTTTGGCAATGATTCACTCATAGACACACCCAATGTCACGTAACCAGTGCTCAAAAATCAACACCGAGCCTGCCAGGGTCAATAGGCCGCCGTCCTCAGTGACGTCGGACGCTCACCCCGCTCCTCCACTCGCACCGACACCCGCCCGACGACGCGGCCGTCTTCCGTTTCCACATCGACCCGCCAGTCGCCGGGATCGAGCCGCTGCTTGAAGGTGTAGGCCCGATAGCCGCCTTCGCGGCCGCCCACGATCTTGATCGGGATCTTGTCGGCATGGGCGAAGGGCTTGCTGCGGTTCGGACGGAAGTACCAATGGTGATAGACAGTCGTATCCAGCGCCACCGGCGCGAACACGGCGGTGAAACAATAGATCGGCTCGTTTGCAGGGTAGGGATTCTCCGACCGCTTCCAGACCTCGTACCAATCCCGGTCATAGGTCAGAAGGAAGCGATCCCCCTGCCGCTGCACCTCCCGATACATGCCGCCGAATTTCATCGACAGCGGCACCGGCGGAATCCAGTTGAGAAAGTAGAAGCCGACCAGCAGGCCGATGAGGGCGATACCGGGCACACTGGTCCCCATCGCCTCCCGCGCGCTCCGTTCCCGATTGTCTTTGTAGATGAGATGCACGACTCGCAGCGTGACGATGACGCTCAACCCGGCTCCAAGAAGGAACACCCAGGTTCCGATGGAACCGACCATCACCGGCAGGAAGAACGTGAAGAAACTGAAGCAGACCAGTGCATAGAGGCTGACCAGCAGACGCAGATTCGACAGCCGATCGCGCAGGAACTCGTTTCCCACCAGCAACAGCACGAGGAGGCCCAGAAAGATGCCGGTGCTCGTCAGCGAGGCGCTCCGCGAATAGAAAATCGCATAGGCGCTGAAGAGCCCGCCCAGGAGGAACTGCATCGCCATGGGATAGTAGGGCCTCGTCCGCAACAGCAGGCGCGCGAGCCCGGACGGATGCTCCAGCTCATGAGTTTCCGCCGGCGCAATCCCCAGCCGGCCGGTGAGCACAATCAACAAACCCAGCAGCACAATGTAGAGAAGCAAGAGGAGATTGTCCTGGAGCCGGTCAATACGGGTCAGCGTGAGGGTATCGTAGGTCACACCGGACAGAAAGAACACCGCCGGCATGAAGGGTTTCGTGAAAATGGCCTGAACCTTCGTGAGCGGACTCATGCCACCACTGTGCGAAATCCGAATGGTTTGTTCAATGAAATTCTAGATTCGGAAGCGCACGCCGGTGTCAGACAAACGCTGGCAAGGGTGCATACGTGACGGAGTACCCGATCAGGCGCTCCAGCCATGCCCCCATCGCTTCTTCAGCCAGCGGAGCCCGGTTCAGGCGCACTTCGATTTGAAACTGTCCGTTTTGGCCGACGATGCCGATGATCGCCGACGCGTCCTCGCCTTCGGGAATGACCGCCTGGGTCTGAAACTCGCAGAGTGTGGCATAGAGGCGGCCGTCGGGCTGAATCGCGTCCAACACCTCGGGCAATTCGTCCAGCGGGCAATGGACCGAGCAGCGGTAGGCGAAGCGGGCGCCGGCTTCGATGGCTTGAAACTCCGTCAGGGCCTCTTCGGAAAAGCCGGTCAGGTAGGCCCGCACTCCGGCCAGCTCCGGCACAACCGTCGATGCCAGCTTGCTGGCCGGGACCAGGAACTCAAACGCGTCCGTCGTATTGTATTCAAACTGGGACGGGCCAAAGGCGTCGGGCCAGGAACAAAAGAACGGGGTCGCGGGATCGGCCGGACGCAACACGACTTGGTTCTTTTCAATGAGCGTTTCAATCGGCAATTCCAGCGTCGCAATGGCATCGAGGAAGGCGGCACGGCGCTCATCCAGCCATTGCGGCCGCATGGCATCCCCGCGGGTTTCACCCGGCGTAATCACCTCGCAGGTCTGCAACCGGACGCGGAGAAAGGAATGGGCATGCCGAAACCCGAGCCAGAACATTCCGCGCGGCTCGTGCAGCCGCAGCGGCTCCCGAATGCGCCACGGGTGGCTCACCGAGCAGTAGGTGCCGACATCCTGATAGCGCTGGTAGACGGTATGGTAGGCGCCGGCCAGGAGAAAGAAATCACCCTTCCAGCCCTCTCGCACATGCACGAGCGTCACATCTTCTGTGGCC
Source organism: Nitrospira sp. (assembly GCA_035968315.1). Lineage (NCBI taxonomy): Bacteria > Pseudomonadati > Nitrospirota > Nitrospiria > Nitrospirales > Nitrospiraceae > Nitrospira > Nitrospira sp. Next base: position 5,698 of record JAVYIN010000011.1, on the reverse strand, counting down.
CAGGGATCCAGCTGGTCGAATTCGTCCGGCGCGGCGACGGTCCATTCTTCGACGTAGCAGATGACGTCCTGCGCTGGAACCGCCGGCTTCAAGCCCAGCGAAGCCAATCGCTCCCCGACGGCCAACACCTGGCCAAACGTCAGCGGAGTTGTCGTTTCCCAGCGCCGCTCACGCATTGCAACGCCCCTGCTTACTCACCTGTTGCCACAACGATTGGTCGCGGTCAGTGCGTGGCCCGGAGAGCCCGCTGCTCGATCGTGGTATCGCTGACGAACCGGTTGATCCCGTCCTGCAACGTGGCGGCCAGCAATTCTTGCACATCGGCCTCGTCAAACCAGAACACCGTCCGGCTCTGCGCCCCTTCGACGGTGCGCGTCGTCGTGCTCTTATCGCCAAGGTTGCGCGCCTGCACGGTAATTTTACTGGAGGCCGTCACGACGGTCGAGAAGACCCGGCTCTTGGCATTGGCTGAAAAATCATTCACCTGCCCGCTGATGAGAATATCGGCATCGGCCACAGACCCCGCCGGCGCGACGCGTACGTTCCAGGATCGGTCACGCCAGCCACGGTTTTTGAGCCGCTCCGCCAAGGCCTGCGCGATCACGTCGCCCGGCCGTTCCCCAGTGACATTGAAATACGTTACCCCACCCCAGAGATGGCTCCGCATCCCGACCCGGCTCTTGTCCGCTCGCCGATCTTCAAATGGCTCGATGACGATCGTCACCTGGTCTCCCTGCGCGGCGGATGCCGGCACCGGCGTCCGCACATCGAGCAGCCGCGTGTCGCCCTTGCCCGCACACCCAGCCCCCATCAACATCAGACCGACCAGCCCCAACCTCATCACCTGCCGCATCATGACAAGTTTCACAGGCTCCTCCTCACGCTCATAGACCATTGACCGCTTGCCGGACACCTCCGGCCTCTCTCATCGCTTCATCACCCTGCCTCGCAGCGTCTGAATCATAGATGTCATTGAATGGGAACCAGTCTACCCAAGTCGGCACGGAGAGACAATTGCCGGCACCCCGCCATTAGGCGGAGACGATAGGGAGGATCGCCCGAAACGTGTCCCGGCTGAGGACGGGCAACTGGCCGGCTTGCAGCCGCGGATCGCTCATGGGCACGAATCGTACGATCTTGACAACCCGGCGCTCGGCAAGGACCGCCGCAATCTGCGCCTTCCGATCGTGCGTGATCGGCAGGGTATAGCCTTCGCCGCGCTTCCATTCCCACAACGTGGGGGCCAGCGACAGCTCCAACTCCTGCCCGGCCACTTGATGGAACCGATCGACGAGGTGCCGCTTGTACTGCTTGAGGCCCGGCCCCTCCAGCATCAGGGCGCAGGCCAGATGATGGCCCCACCAAAAGAGCGTCCGGAAGGTGAACGTCGCCCCTCCGCCGAAATGCTTCGGACAATCGAGGTATTGATAGGGGAACGATTCCAGATGCTCGCCCTTCACGAACTGATGGGCGCGCGGATCGAAACCCAGCGGCGTGAGCACGTTCGCCTGGCGCAGCTCCTCCATCAGCGCCACGTGCGTGGCGTCCAGCCACCCGCGCACCTTCGCCGAGATCTGCGCCTTCTTGCGAAAAAACTGCGCATCGGCCACCAGGGCCATTTCTTCTTCGGTCAACGCATTCGTCGTGTGCAGCATAGGGATGATGCCGAGGGCGCAGGGAACGGAGGTTATTTCTGACGGGTTTCGAACACCGCCACGGCCAGCGCATAGTGACAGCGGCAGTCCGCGCAGCGCAGCACGGCGTAATCCTCGAACACATCCATCTCGCGCAGCGACAACGCGGGCGCATGGGCTTCGATGCAGGCCGCGAGCTGCGACGGCCCTGTCACGTCACCGGGGCCGGACAGCTCCGGATCCTCCGGCTGGCTCGGGGCCGCTGATGGCTTCGCGACGATCGCGGCACATTGCAAATGATGCGCGGACCGGCAGGAACTGCAGAGCAGGACAACGGTGTTCCCCTCAGTCACCCGCTTGACAGTCACACAGAGAGGATGCACCGACCAGCATTGCTGGAGAAACGCGCCGCTGCGAATGACCTGCGCCATATGCCTCCCATAACCGGCTACAAGAGCCAGAGCGCCATCATCAACACCCACCCGACCACATACGGCGCCACACAGGCAGACAGAAGCACCATGCGGGCTCGTTCAGGCGCGAGGCCGCGCGCGAGCTGTTCCTTATACACAAATTCGTAGGACAGGATGAGCACCGTCAGCGTGAGCGCCAACACACGGCTCGTCCGCGGCCATGTATAGAGGCCGCTGATGACAAAATTCGCCGTGAAGAATCCGCTGAACACCAGCACCAGGGGCGCCAGGACCCAGCGAATCGAATCGGACAGCAGCTGGTGCCACCGGGAACGGGAAGGAGCGGGATGCGAGTGGGATGCGGGCGTCACGACCCGACGGCAGCCGGCGTCTCGTCCTTCGAGGGCGAAGGAGAGGGGGTGCCCTCTTGGGCGGCGCGGCAGGTCTTGCACACGCGAGGACGCGCTTTCAAAAAGGAGACCTTGCCGCTGGCAAGACAACTATAATGGACAAACTCATCGCACACGGCGCACCGGGACCAGCCGCCGCTCAAGAAGGTCTTATTGCGATAGAGGCCTTCGTTGCAGACCTTGCAGCTCCGGGGCTCGATCCCCAGCAGCATCGGCTCCCAATCTCCACCGGCTCTTCGAATGCTCATAGTGGAGGGAGTATAGCGAAGGCGCGAGGCGAGAGGCAAGGGGCGTGGTTTGACAGCCCCCAGCCTGTTTGGTACTCTCCGCGCCGGGCTACAATCGTTTATCACAAACCCATCTCATCCCCATGAACATCAAGGACTATCTCGAACAAAAGCGGATTGCGGTTGATCGTTTTTTGGATGACGTGAGCCCATCGGCCACGACGCCGCCCACGACGCTCCATGAGAGCATGCGCTATAGCCTCATGGCGGGCGGCAAACGGGTGCGGCCAATTCTGACGATTGCCGCGGCGGAAGCGCTCGGCACGAGCCCGCCAGGCTTGATGGCCGTGGCCTGCTCGCTGGAATTCATCCATACCTACTCGCTCATTCACGACGATTTGCCGTCGATGGACAACGACGACTTCCGCCGCGGGAAGCCGACAAACCATAAAGTGTATGGCGAAGCGATGGCCATTCTCGCCGGTGACGCGCTGCTCACCATGGCGTTCGATGTAGTGAGCCGCCCCGATCTGATGAAGGGCTGCGATCCGGCCCGGCAAGTGCGGTTGATTCAGGAACTCGCCTACGGCTCGGGCAACCTGGGGATGGTGGGCGGACAGGTGTTCGACATTCAGGCCGAGAACAAGGATATCGACCTCCCCACACTTCAGAACATTCACAAACACAAGACCGGTATGCTGATGCGCGCCGCCGTCCGCATGGGCACCATCGCCGCGGGCGCGACCGACCGGCAATTGGACGACATGACCGGCTATGCGGAAGATATCGGCCTGGCCTTTCAAATCGCCGACGATGTGCTGAATGTGACCGGCACGCGCGAGGAACTCGGCAAGAATCCGAACACCGACGCCGAACGCGGGAAAAAGACCTATCCCACCTTCTACGGCGTGGACGGCGCGAAGAAACTGGCCGATGACTGCGTGGAGCGCGCCATCAACCGGCTGTCATCCTTCGGTCCGTCCGCCGATCCACTGCGCGAAATCGCGCGGTATATTACGTCCCGCCGCTCCTAGCGGCGCGTGGCAAGAGGCACGAGGCTATGGGCCAGAGAATTATTGCCTTCGCTTATCACCTCTCGCCTTTTGCCCCTAGCCTCTCGCCTGCGCACAATCGATGAAAGCTCTCGTCACAGGGGCGACCGGATTTGTGGGATCCGCGGTGGTCCGCGCGCTGCTCAAGGCGGGAACCGAGGTTCGCGTCCTCGCGCGCCGCGACAGCGACTTCAGCAATCTCCAACAATTCAAGCTCGAAGGCGCCTACGGCGACTTGCGCGACACAGACTCGCTGCGCAAGGCCCTGACCGGCTGCCAGCAGCTCTATCACGTCGCCGCCCACTATGCCCTGTGGGCGCGCAACCCGTCGATTTTCTACGACGTCAACGTGACAGGCACCCAAAACATCATGGAGGCCGCACGGGACGTGGGCACCGAGCGGATCGTCTACTGCAGCACGATCGGCGCGATCGGACTGCCGCCCGGCGGCGGACTGGGCACGGAAGAGACGCCGGTGTCGCTGGAGCAGATGGCCGGTCACTACAAACGGTCGAAGTATCTGGCCGAGCAGGAAGTGCTGAAACTGGCACACGCAGGGTTGCCGGTCGTCATCGTCAATCCGAGCGCCCCTGTCGGGGAAGGCGATGTGAAACCGACGCCGACCGGCCAAATGATCGTCGATTTCATGAAAGGCCGGATGCCGGCCTATATCGAAACCGGGATGAATATCGTCGATGTGGACGATGTGGCCACAGGCCATCTCCTCGCCATGGAGAAGGGCCGGATCGGTGAACGGTACATCCTCGGCGCAAACAATCTGATGCTGCGCGAGATCTTCGAGATTCTGAGCCGATTGACCGGCGTGAACGCGCCGTCGCTCAAACTCCCGCGCGAACTCGTGCTGCCCCTCGCCTATCTGAACCTGGCCTTCTCCTCTATCACCGGCATTCCTCCGCGCATTCCGCTGGAAGGCGTGAAGATGGCCAAATACAAGATGCACTACGATTGCAGCAAAGCGATCCGCGAACTCGGCATTCCCCAGACCCCGCCGGAGGTGGCCCTGGAGAAAGCCGTGCGCTGGTTCCGGGAGCATGGCTACGCATAAGATCACTGCCAGCCATCAGCTCTCAGCATTCAGCACTTGGCTGACGGCTGATCGCTGAAAGCTGAAGACTTCCGCTATGGACTTTTTCACCCTCTTTCTGAAAACCATTCTCTTCCGCCCCTATGTCTTCGCCTTCCTGGCGGCGTTCCTCTTCGCCGCGATCCAGCTCATCGGCTGGCCCCGCACCTGGCGCTTCTGGTTAATCAGCTGGGCCACCGCGTTCATCTGCGAATATTCCTCCACGCGCAACGGCGTTCCGTTCGGCTGGTACCACTACAACGGATCGACCGTCGGCCAAGAACTATATTTCTCCAATATTCCCTTCATGGATTCGATTTCGTTCAGTTTCCTGCTCTATGCCGCCTACTGCCTGGCGCTCTGTTTCCTGCTCCCGCGAGCTGACAGCACAGGCACGCCTCCCTGGCTGCTGCCGCTGCGACTCGATCGAGCGGTGCGGACCGGCTGGCCGGCCCTCCTGCTCACCGCGCTCTTCTTTGCCTTCATCGATATGGTGATCGATCCGGTGGCGCTGCGCGGCGACCGCTGGTTCCTGGGCAAGATCTATTACTATCCCGATCCCGGCACACACTTCGGCGTGCCCCTGGCTAATTACGCCGGCTGGGCCGTGGTGGGCCTGATTTCGCTCGCGATTTATTTCCCGCTCGAGCGCCGGCTTCCGGCGCTCGGCACCATCGAACACCGGTCCGCCACCCCGCGGCTTCTCCTTGGCGCCGGCCTTTATTATGGTGTGCTTGCGTTCAACCTTGCGATGACGTTTTGGATCGGCGAAGATCTCCTCGGCATGACCGGCACACTGATGTATGTGCCGGTCACCGTCCTGCTGCTGATCCGGCTCCTGTATCACCCCCCGCCAGCTCCCACCCGCCCGCCCGGTC
>JAVYIN010000010.1 GCA_035968315.1 Nitrospira sp. | reverse complement strand
TAAGCCGCCAAGCCACAACACGCAGCGGAGAATAGACGCGTCGCTATCCATCAAGGACAGACCGCCGGCAGGGGATGAAATCACCTATCAGCACTCCGTGTTCTGTCAGACCTCGCTTCCATACCGCGACCCCCACGAAGTCAGGGAATGGGAACGCCACCAAGGCCATGCCCATATGCTCCTCAAAGCAGGGGAGGCCTTCGACCCGTATACAAACGCATGGGTGAAGCTTGGCCTTCCCTTCGGTCCGAAACCCCGGCTCATTCTGGCCTATCTCAATACCGAGGCCATTTTGAAACAGTCCCCGGAGATCGAAGTCGAGGACAGCCTGACCGCTTTCGTCAAATCCCTACGCCTCAACATCAACGGCCACACCATCCGCATGCTCAAAGATCAGCTGACCCGGCTTTCAGCCGCGTCGGTCTTTCTGGCCTTAGCAGGGGAGGACACGGTCAAGCACCTCCGCATGAACATCGTGGAGGGCTTTGAACTCTGGATGCCCAAGAACGAAAACCAGCGCGTTCTCTGGCCGACTCGAGTCACGCTCAGCCCGAATTATTTTCAAAGCCTCAAAGAATACGCCGTTCCACTCGATATGCGGGCGATCGAAGGCCTAAAAAATAACGCCCTTGCCCTCGACATCTACGCTTGGCTTGCACAGCGTCTCTGGCGTGTCCCCACAAAAGCACCCCACTGGATTAGCTGGGCCGCTCTCCATGTCCAATTCGGGCAGGGCTATGCTCGGATGGATCACTTCAAGGAAATGTTCCGCAAAACCCTCGGCCTTGTTCAAGCCCACTATCCCAAAGCCAAGATCATTGAAGAACCCAACAAGGGCTTCTTGCTTCACAGCAGTCCCCCACCTGTTCCCAGAAAATCCAAGCTGGTTTCTGTCCCGGCATTGCCTTCCTCTGGCGGCCAGCAGTAATCCGCAAACGCTAAATCTTTGGAATCTCCAGACTCTTCCACGACAGTTTACTCACCAGCCTGTTTATAACCCTCTGAATTGAATCAACTTATCCACGACAGTTTACTGGGAGATTTCACGACAGTTTACCGGGAACGCCCACGACAGTTTGCCGGGACAACCCTATAAATAACCGATAACTCCCGATAATAGGACCCTCTGGCTTGTGGAAAAGTGGACGGGAAAAGACGCCGCCCACGTTTTCCACGAAGCCCGACAACGGGTCATAAAATTTCAATAAGAAGCTGACAGGGGAAGTAGGAGGGGAGAGCAGGCCATTAGAAAGCCCGTGAGGGCCTTCAGAGAGTTTGGACCTCCCGGACTACCCCCAAGAGCCAAAAAGCCAACAGCGAGGCAAATAACGGGATAGACGGGGGCCTTTTTAAGAAGGTCCCTGCTTGAACTCGGCCTGACGGCGGATGATGTTTTCGAGATCCGCCAAATAGAACACTCGGTCTTGTGCCGCCGCTTGAAAAATTGCCCGGAAGGTTTCACGCTTCAGAGAATCCAATTCCGCTTCTGTCATCGTTTCGAGTTTCCTAACCGTCATCATGTCAATTTCTCCTTTGCTCTGATGTTCTGACCTTGCGGCCTTCATGCCTTCTGAACAGCCGCCGGTCCCGTCCGGGCGCACTTCAGGCAGAGCGAAGCGGAGCAGGGTTTACCCCTTGCGCCCATCCAAGGACGGCCGGCAGGCTAGGCAGGGAATGAAAAGGACGAAAGGACAAGAACTCTAACAAGGAAAACGGGCAGGGGAGGTTAGGGGAGGGGAGACGACTCCGGCAGGAATACACTCTCGAAGTGGACCTTCCGAAGATCTTCTTTCCAGCAGCGCGGTTTCTTTTCTTCTTGTGGCCTTTCTGGTAAAACTCCGCGCAATGTGGCCGTTCAAGCGGAAACCAAAAACCGAAGAGGAAGCGCTACCGCCAGAACCTGAAGCACCACCACCGAAACCACCGGCGCCCGTTCTTCCTGCGCCATTACTCCCATCCACCCAGCAGCAACCAGCGTATAAGCCCGGCTTCTTTGAGCGCCACCCCGTTCTTGAACACCTTTCCCTATGGTCATTATGTTCCAGCGCCGCTTACGGCACTGTCCTCTATCTTGGCCACCCCGAAGCCTTGCCGTTAGCCCTTCTTTCAGGAACAGGCATATACGGAGGAACCTTAATTCTTACTGCAACGCTCAATAAATTAGCCGTTGCCTGTCAAAATCTCTTCACGACCCCGGTCCCTGAATATAAGGACCTTCCCTACATCCACCACAAACAGGCCTATGGCAGCGGACGCATGGCAGATCCTCAAAAAGACCGCGTTTGTCTCGGTAAATCCGACACAGGAGTTTTTTTCGGAAGGTCCACCACACAAGCCTTTACCTACACCGACCACAAGGGACGCTTTGGCCGGGAAAGAAAGATTCTTCTCGGAGGACAAGACGGCCCCTTTGTTTATTCCACGCCAAACGCCCATTGTCTCGTTTGCGCCCCGACACGATCGGGAAAGGGGATAGGAATTCTTGTTCCCACTTTGCTCGCAAATCAGAATTCTATTCTGGCTATAGACCCCAAAGGGGAGCTTGCGGCCATCACCGCCCGGCAGCGTCAGCGCCTCGGCCAGCAAGTCTTCCTCCTGAACCCTTGGCGACTGCATGAAAAACTTTTTCACAGCTACGGCCTGACACAGTTTCACAGCTTCAACCCTCTGGACATTCTCGACACCAAAGACCCGGCCATCGTTTCAAACTCAATGTTCCTTGCATCCCTGCTTGTCACCCGTTCCGCGTCCTCTGACCCCTTTTGGGACCAGTCAGCCGAAAGCCTCTTGTCCGGCCTCATGCTCTATGTGGCTGAAAAGGAACCAGCCCGAAAGAAACTGCCCCGCATTCGGCAAATCCTCAACAGGCCCCAAGAGCTAGAAAACGCCCTCATCAGCATGGCCGCATCGGAAGCTTTCCACGGCACTCTTGCCGACATGGGGCATACTTTCCTTGAAATGGCAAAGTCCGAAAAAACCAAAGCCAGCGTTATATCGACCGCACAATCTCACCTGAAGTTTTTACTCGACCCGATAGCCGCCGCCGCCCTCGATACCTCGACCTTTTCCTTTTCGACGCTGAAAGAAAAACCGACAAGTGTTTTTCTCATCATTCCCCCGGAGTATCTCCATAGCCATGCCCGTTGGCTTCGCCTCATGGTAGGGGCCGCTATGAAGGCTTTTCTCGACCCGGCCCCGGTTACGACCCGTTGCCTGTTCATTCTTGAGGAATTCGCGTCCCTCGGACACATGCAGGCCATTCAGGACGGCGTTTCCACTATGGCAGGCTACGGCATAGACTTCCTTTTCATCCTTCAGGACCTTTCCCAGCTTCAAACCTTGTACGGCAAAGCCGCAGACACCTTCATAGCCAATTCAGCCTTTCGCTTCTTCACAAACATCAGCGACATGACCACGGCCAAATATGTTTCTGACTGTCTCGGAAAATCGACCGTGACCGTGAACACCATCAACGCCACCGGAGGGCAAAACAGCGGCCTAACATCAAAGCCCGTTGCTTCGCCCGACGAGCTTCTAAGGGAAGGCATTGGCCCCGCCTACCTTTTCCAGCCGGGGACCTTTCCGACCTTGTTGAACATATATCCCTATTACAAAGACCAGAACTTTAAAACGCTTGCAGACCCCAACCCCTTCCGGCCAAAACCATGAGCGAAAAAGAACCACAAAAAGATCACCAGACGCCCGGATATAACTTCGATCCGAACCTGTCCCCGCATCTCCCTTGCCCGTTTAAAAAACCCGAACCCCGGCCCTTCGAGTTTCGCAAGTTCAAAGACCGGCTCTATGAATTGTTCACGCGCAGGGCAGAGGAATGGGGGCCAAGAGGGAGCGACGTGGTAGCCTCGGCCCGCCAACTGGCCGGGGCCTTTCTTCACGATGCAATAAAGGACTTCTCACACATGGCAAACGACGATTGTATAAAAACGCTACCCCATTATCTCGCCGTCCTCGGACAGAAAACGCACGATCAGCAGACCGTCACGGAGCTTTTCTATCTCTTCGATACGCTGGCCGACTATTACCAAGAACTCCATACCAAAAATAAAAACCCGATAGCCGCCCAGCAGCCCGCCTTCGCCCGCTATCTTTCAAAATTCCACATGACCAACCCGGAGGCGCTCGATAACGGCTATGTCCTAGCCAAACACTTTCACGAGATGCACGAACAGGGAAACCTTTAGGGCTTCGGCTTGGGCGGCTCCGGCTTTTGAGCGAAACCAAAAACAACCCGGTCCTTGTTCAGCACCAGATTCTTTTCGAGCAGATCCCAGACCTGTTTTTTAAGGCCCCCATCCGTCTCACAGGCTTTCAGAACAACAGCCCCGGTCAAAACCTTGCGCCGGGTATCAATTTTCCGGTCAACTTCCTTCTTGTGGGCTGTCACTTTCTGAAACTGCGCTTTTAACTGGGCCTCTTTCTCCTTCAACTTTTTCAGCTTTTCTTCCGGCGATATCCTAGGCATAGCCACCCCTCCATTTGTTAGCCATGTATTAATTTTCCCATGTTATTATTAAAATACGGTGAACCAAAAGCCTCCCGCAATTCAAGAAGAGGCAATCAAAGAAAAGATCAGATAACCCGAAGGGCGCACTTACGCAAACTGACGTTTGCTCCATGTGCGTTCTCATCTAGGGGGGTTCCCCCCTATGGCGAAGCCTGACCCCCCAGCAACGTAGCGCCGTTGCATTACTTTGGCGCTGGTACGGTGGACGGTGGCGATATACCATTTCTCGGTAAAGCCAATAAGCCGAAGCAACGGGCGAAGCGCCACCGCTGCCGCCGCGTATCGGGCCGGGGAGAAAATCTACGATGAGCGCACCGGGGAAACCTTCGACTACACCCGCAAAACCGGGATTCTCGTTTCCGAGATCGTCACCCCAGAAGATGTCCAAATCCCCGAATGGGCTTCCCACCGCGAGCGCCTCTGGAATGAAGCGGAGCGGGCAGAGACCCGCATCAATTCCAGAGTGGCGCGTGAGGCGGAAATCGCTTTGCCCCATGAACTCTCCCCGGATGCCCGCGAGGAACTCGCCCGTTCGCTCGCCCAGCTCATCGCCGACCGCTACAAAGTGCCGGTAGATTATTCCATTCACGAACCGGCCCGCAACGGGGATGACCGCAACCATCACGCCCATATCCTTTTTGCCACCCGCGAAATCGACGGGGACGGATTTGGCAAAAAGACCCGCGTCCTCGACGCCCACGAAACCGGCCCCGATGAAATCGACAAGCTCCGCTTTGACTGGGCCGAACTCGTCAACCGTTCCTTTGAACGCGCAGGCTTGCCCGAGCGCGTAGATCCCCGCACCCTCGAAGCCCAAGGCATCGACCGCGACCCCACCCAGCACCTCGGCCCCGACGCGACCGCCATGGAGCGAAGGGGAGAGGAAACCGCCCTTGGCGACTTCAACCGCGCCGCAGCACAGACCACCACGCCCCAGCAGGAACGCGCCAGCCAGCCCAAACCATCCGGGGACCTTTCCCGCAAAGAACGCCGGGAGCTTGTCGCAAATCTCTATTCCCAATCGGACGGCCCCGACGCCTTCCGCGAGGCACTCGCGGAGAACGGATTCATTCTCACGACCGGGGACCGGCGGCCTTTCATCCTTGTCGATAGCGCGGGAGCCACCCACAACCTCGCCCGGCTCATTCCTGATGCCACGAATGACAGCTTGCGCGAATACTTCCAGCCCATCATCGAAGAACTGTCGCCCGCGATCGACGTACAGCACGACATCATTTCCGCCAAACAGGACAGGCTCACCGGAGCCTTCAGGAAAGCAGCCGAACCTGAACCGCCCCAAGCGCCGCCCATCACAGAGACTTTCAACAAAGAGGCGGAGCCGCCGTCACCGGCAACTCCTGAACCGTCCCCGGCAGTCCCGGACGCGGCGGACAAATTCTTCACGGAACTTCAAGAGAGCGTCCTTGCCCGACAACTTGCCGAAGCCGAAACCCTCCGTCAGAAACAGGAGGCTTTCGCCCGCACCCAAGAGGAACTCTGGCAAAAGAAAATGCAGGAACAGCAAGAGAAGCTCGATCGCAAACACGAAGCCAAAAGACAACGAGAGGAAGAAGCGGCCAAGCCTACCGGCCTCAAATCCTTTGTGGAAAAGGTCCGCGACCGGATGGACCCGGACCGCATCGAAACGCGCCGCCAGGAGGCCGCACGTATCGACGCAGCGAGACAGGAGCGCGAAGCGTCTGAACGCCTCGCGCTGCAAAGCAAGCTGGCGGAGATCCTCGACAAGAAGCGCGAGGAACTCCGCCAGAAAGAACAAACGGACCGCGAGCAACTCGCCGTCCGTCAGAAAGAAGAAATCGACCGGATGATACGGGAGGAGGAAGCCCGGAAACGTATTATTGAGGAATACCGGCGCGAGCAGGAGCGCCGCGCCCGCGACATCACCCGCGAGGACAAAGAGAGGGACAGGGGAAGGGACCGATGACCGGCCAGTTTCTCAGACAAGGAGAACTGGCCCGAACCTTCAACAAAGCCGCTACAAGACAACGCCGAACCCGGTACGAGCCACGAGGCTTGCGTCCGACACGCTGATCGACTAGGGTTTTCCTGTCCTCTCCGGATCTTCTCCGGTACCATCGCGGCTTCTTCTGGGAACGTCACTATGATTGACGCGCGTAACGAAGTCGCAAAGATGCTTACGCCGGACATTATCTCCGCGATCAACAATAGAGCCAGCAAATGGGAACCCACGCCCAGTTTCCCGTTCCCTCCGCACATCTCAGGCAACTAATCCATATCCCGTTGCTGTGTATCGTAAAGGACGTTATGCAGTACTTGTGGACGTGTTAACACGTCCACGTTTTCTATCTGTCTCAGTACCGCACCCGGAACGTAGGGGAGTCTTCTGGCCGCGTCTTGCGGCGATCGTAGAGGCGGGTCGTGGACACATTGGCATGCCCAAGCCATTCTTGGACCTTGGCGATATCGGCCTCGTGAGAGAGGGCATTCGTCGCGGCAGTTGCCCGCATCGAATGCACACAGAGGCCCGTGACTTCACCATTCAGGCCCGATGCCAGCCCGTATTTTTTAACGATGTTCCGATAAATTGAATTTGGATTGAGATGCTTGTCCAATTCACCGCCGCTGTTATTTCTGACAGGTCTGAATAGCGGCCCATCGAGATCCTCGGCGTGGCCGGCCAACAGCAGGTAGCTTTCAATCAGCCGCTGCGCCTGCGGATGCAGCGGCACATACCGGATCTTGTCTCTCTTGCCCTTTACCCGAAGATGTTTCACGCCTTCCCGGCTCTGAACATCCTTAACGCGCAAGCCGCATAGCTCTTCACGGCGCATGCCGTGATAGAGCAGCGCGGCCACAATGGCCCGGTCGCGCACGCCCTTGAGCGTGTCCTCGGGCGGCGCTTCGAGCAGACGCCGTGCCTGATCGTCGGAGAGGGCAGGGGTGCTGCCCTCATTCCCGTTCGCCATCGGACGCTTCACGCCATCGACCGGGTTCCCGGCCACGGCGTTACGCTCGCAGAGATAGTCATAGAGAGACGATAGCGCCGAGAGCTTCCGCCTGATCGTCGGCGGCGACAGTTCGCGGGCTTCGAGCGTTTCACGCCACGCGATGACATGCGCCCGCGTGACCGTCCGAAATTCTTCCGGCTTTCTCAGCCCAAGATAATCTGAAAACTCCATCACGTCACATTTATACGCCCGGCGCGTTTTGTCATTGGTGATGTTCGCCAGCCACTCAAGCTCGGCTGGCACATCCGCCAGTTTTGCAAACTGCGCGGTGCTGAGAGCGCCTTGTTTCACCGGAATCAGATCTTTCAAACTCGTTCCCCCCTACCACACTGTTTAGACATGATAATGTATTTTATCATGTCTAAAAAGAGTGCAAAAAAACAGGCTCATTTTTCCCGCGTCACCAGAATCCCGAACTCCCTGTCAAACTCCATCGGAAGAATCTCGTTCGTCCCGTCCGGCGACACCATCCATTTGGAACCGCCCGTCGCCTGTCCAAGGCACACGCCTTCCTGACCTTCATAGGGACCGGCCAGAATAATCACCCGATGCCCGCTTGGGTCCGGCAATTTCTCCACCATGATCGTACCCCCTATTTAGAAAGAAACCTCAGCACACGCTTTTCCAGTTTCACTTTGTTTTGCGTTTCGCACTCCCAGACAATCAATGATTTCCAGCCCTGAGCCTTGAGTGCCGCCAGATTCTTTACGTCGCGCTCCGCATTCCTTTCTAGCTTCGCCGACCAATAGGCTACATTGGACGCAGGCCGATTCTTGCCGGCGCGGCAGTGGTGTCCATGCCAGAAACAGCCGTGAATAAAAATCACCTTGTGCCGGCCGTGAAAAACCATGTCCGGCTTGCCGGGCAGCTCCGCAACATGGAGCCGGTAGCGATAGCCCAAAGAGAACACCTGCCGGCGCACCGCCTTTTCCGGCCCCGTGTCCTTACTTTTCACACGTGCCATTATGGCACTACGCTCAGCTTCGCTTTCATGATGTTTTGATCTCGACTGCATGCCCCCTTTCCTCTTTAGCTTTCAATTCCTTCTTTTAAGTGCTAATTTCCGACACAATCTAAGCATAAGGATAAAAATATTAGAAAGTTTGACTCATAATGACAGGTCCAAAACTCAGATCAGGAGGCGTCAAAGAACCGTATCCCCTCGGAGAATTTCCCAAGGGATTCGTGCATATCGTCGCCGGTGAATTGAGCGCCGCTATCGCCACCGGCCGGGCCGACATCGAGGGCAAGGACTGGGAACAGATTTTCGCCAAGGCTATCAAAGCCGAATGGCACCCTAGCGTTGTCGGGCTGGACGATATTCTTGTCCCTGCCCTTTCCGCCGCGTGGGGAGCCAAGACGATCAAGCACGGCAAGCCCTTCACCGCGCACAACATCAGGCTCATTTCCGGCCGGAACTCACCGGCCTATTCCTATGACGTTTCCAACGTCCGTGCGCTCGACCCCGCCGAGCTTGGCGCGAAAGTCGTTGAAATCTGGAACGAGAGAGTCGCGGCCCTCTATCAGAAATACAAGACGCTCCGCACAGTGGTTTTAGTCAAAGGCCCCAACCTTCGCAGAATTTCAGTGTTCGAGAAACCGACGATCCGTTACAACCCGGAAGAATATCAATGGGCTTGGAACGCGAACCGGAATCTTGTCGCCAAGGACGCCGGCGGCGCGGGAAAATTTACTTGGCAGCCGCACGGGTCGCAATTCACCATTCACGATACCATCCCTGACTATGCCCTGAATATCGAGATCGACCCGCCGCCGCCGATCGCCACCGAGAAAATTCTTGAGATGATACGGTTTAATGAAAGTTGCTATCGTGTTATTCCTAGAACTAAGGTTTAGCCCCTTGTGCCGACCGCAGCGAGCGGTGCCGTTCTCCCATCATTATAGCTGCTACTCCGCATAGAACCTGACACCTGCGTGCGCGTCTTCTTATGTCCCATCGCGACCAACATGTTTTTAGCAATCGATTCTATGACTGGCACCGTTACCGAATTCCCGGCCTGTTGCCGCGCTTGGGCATAATTAACCACGATTTTGAAGCTATCAGGGAAGCCTTGCAGCCGTAGCATTTCCCTTTCAGTAGGCCGTCGCCGGCCGTTGACAAGAAGATAGTTGTAGGACGCGAAGGCGCGGAGCGCGCATGAATAAGGCAACGCGGAAATGTTACCACTCTTATTTTCATGCCAGACACTAGGCATAGGCGGCTTTCCGGTCACAGCTGCGAGTCGTTTCCTGATAATGTAGTCCGACGCGTGATGGCGCTTCGATACGTCCCTTTCATCTTCCAAAATATCTACTAAGTCATAAGGTGCCCCGCCAGTGGGAAAAGAGAAACCTACATCATCCTGAAAACCTACGATATATGTTCTTTCTCGCTTTTGAGGGACCCCAAAGTCTAGAGCATTCAGTATCCCCGTATGAACCTTATACCCCAAATCTTGCAACTTCTTTTGAATGACTTTATAGGTACGCCCTCCGTCATGCGTGTAAAGTTGTTTCACATTTTCGAGCAGGAATGCGCGCGGGCGCTTCACCCGCAAAATTTCCTCTATGTTGAAGAAGAGTGTCCCTCGCGTATCGGCGAAGCCTTTTTGCCGGCCTATGATGCTAAATGCTTGGCAAGGAAAGCCGCCTAACAGAATGTCATGATTTGGCACCGCTTTAGGGGCAATCTTTGTAATGTCGCCATAGGGCTTTTCCCCGAAATTCGCCGCATAGGCGATTTGGCAAGCCTCATCTATTTCAGATGAAAAGACGCAATCGCCGTTGAGTTTATCGAATGGAATCCGAATGCCGCCTATGCCGGCGAACAGGTCTATAAACTTAAAGCCTTTCCAGCTCATTTTGAGTCCTCCACCTTGACTACGAAGCCCGAATACTTTGATTTGTTGTGCTTGTCAAATTTTAGGTTGAGGGACTGGATTTCCGCCAGCTGTTTTGCTGGAAAACGATAGTAGGAGTCTCGGCCTTTCGCTCTTATGCAAAAAATCACCGCCGTAACTTCGTGCGCCACCGCCTGCGAGATTTTAAAACGATACCGATTGATCTTATACTCAGCTGTCCCTTTCACCGGCTCGGCATACCGAATCCTTACACTTCCATTGCTGCCTTCGATCTTACTAAGAGTATAAGAGCTGAACCACACACGTGATGGTTCGCTCGTCACCGGCAAAGCTAGTTCGACCACTGTATCAACGGTACTCAGGAATCCCTTGCGGATGATTTTCCCGGCTTTCAAGCAGGCCATGGCTTCGTAATACGTCATATCGGCCGACCCGCCACTGTTTATCGCCTCGATCCGCCGCCCCTTGCTAGCTCCATGTTGACGCAACGCTCGTATCTTTTCAAACGCATCGACCCCAAAGACTGCCTTCAAATTGTTACTGACACTCGTTTTACTTACCTTCACTCTCACGCTAATGGCTTTTAGCGTAAGCTTACCGTCTTTGTAGTCTTGTAGAACCTTTTCGATTCCCCCAAGACAGGCATAGCGTTCTCTATAGCGTTCTTTAAATTCCGGTTTCATCCTCGAAGCCCCATAGCGCCAATTTCTTTCATGTAATCATATCTAGCGCTAAAGCTCAAGACCGAAAAGGAGTCGCCTCAGATACCCTGACCTCTCCATCGCGCCCGCTTCTGATCGTCGCTTCTATGTCAATTGTAGGCGTCGATTTTCACGCGCACCGCCCAGAAATCCGCTTTTTACGATATTCTAGCCGCCTCCCTTTTCCCGTCAAGGAAAGCTCCGCGAGGCCTAATTGCCCCGAGGCTTCTCTCCCAAGCCACGCGGGCAAGGTTTCCGCCCCCACAGCCTCTCCTCCCCTATCGCGCCCGTTGAACTCACGGGTTGTTTCGTCTCTCTGGCCGGCGGACGCCCGCGCTCCGGCTCCATAACGCATCGCCCGCGCCAGCCAGAGCGCCGTCACGTTCGCCGCCTTCTGTTATTCCGCCTCCGCACAATGCGGCCATCCGTCGGCCAGCCTGTCCTCCTTGTTGCCCGACGTTGCCTCTCCCCTGCTCGTGAGAGAGGACAACGCGGATCAACAACAACAGGAGGACAGAAATCATGACAAAACAACCCATTCAAAAGTTCAGAGAAGGTGCGGTTCAAGTCGCCGTGTGGCAAAACGAAAGCCGCAACGGAGACTTCTATAGCCTCACCTTTCAGCGCTCATACACGGACGCGGAAGGCGCTTGGCACAACGCCACGTCCTTTCCCCTCTCCGCGCTCTATAGTCTCGCGGTTGCAATCGTGAGGGCCTATCTCTGGGTTCGCCAGAATTCGGCAGCGGAGAAAGCAGCATGAGCCGCTGCGCTCATCAGATGGAGTCTCCGGCCTCGTGCCGGGGGCTTCGTCTGTCTTCACAGTCCCACGTGTTAACACGCCAACAAGACGACACCGGACTTCTCTCAGGCTTAGGCTTTCATGCCCGTCCCTGTTTCCTTGGTCCCGCCGCCCATCACGGCCTTTCTTTCTCTGCCTCGTCTAGCTCCGGCAACCGTCTTGGCAACAGCCCGTCCGAACATCTTTCCCCTGCCTTCGGCATTCCTCGCGCAAGCAAACATCTTCGGCCTTGGCCGTCCTCCCCTGCCGGTCCGGCCCTCCGGGTGTCAGGACGGTTTGACGCCTTCGCTTTTTCACGAGCCACGAAAGGCCGCGATGGGCGCGGCCTCAACCCAAGAAAGGAAACGATCCAATGAAAACCTATCAACACATCGCTACAGTCCTTGCCCAGCTTCTCGGCAACGATACTGCCATCCGTCTCACTGTGAACGGCTTTATGCCCCTCTCCGTGGAGAACATCGGCCAATCTGCTGAAGGCAACCGCCTCATTGCCATCTCCCATACCGGAGAGCAAAACGGCGACCTTATGCGCGATCCCGAAATGGTCTTTGAGATTCACGCATGGGCTAACACCCAAGCCGCTGAACCGCTCTCCTTCCGCAACGACTACATGGGCCTCATGCAAGAGGTTTATCGCTACGACGACTCCGGCAAGAAAACTCACGTCAACGCCAGCCTGAAGCAGGAGCTAAAATCCTTTGCCCGTATGTGGTTCCGCAATCTCAAGGAACAAGGCTTTCTCGGCAAAGACGCCAACCGGGAGCGGCTCGCATGAGCCGCCACGCATTCTCACAAGCCAACGTGTTAACACGTTGGCTTGTAGTGCCCCTCCCCTACCGTTTCTTCGGTTTTGGCGTTTCTTCTGGCTCTGGCTCACGTAAAAAGCGACTTGTCAGCCTTGCTCTGACTGATTCCTCTGACCACAACAGCCGCTCGCAGCGTTTAAGCACCGTCGTGACCTTCCGTTTGATCTCTTGGCCCTTCTCCAAAGGCTTGTCGCCCTCGCACTCCATGACGATCAGGTAAATCCATTGCTCTTCGACCGACAGCACCTGCGCGATCACATCATGCTCCCCTACCCTGATAACCCGCTGCCTCTTCTTCGGCCCCCGCCTTTCCCAGACCGACTCCGTAAACCGGATAATGTCACCCTCAACAACCTCATCACACAGAACCCATGTCATCTTTCTTACACCCTTGCTTTACTACTCGTTCTCTTGTTAACATTCCCACAGGGGGACAATCACGCATGCACACAATAGCCATAATTTCCCAAAAGGGCGGGACAGGTAAAACAACACTGGCCCTTAATCTTGCCGTTGCATCCGAACTCGCCGGAAAGCCTGCACTGGTCGTGGACCTAGACCCGCAGGCCTCGGCCAAAGCATGGCACGACCACAGAACGGAGAAAACCCCCATTGTGATCTCCGCTCAGGCTTCACGACTTCATGAGGTCCTCAAGACCGCAGAAGAGAACGGAGCCGCTCTTGTGATCCTCGATACGGCCCCGCATTCCGAGAGCAGTGCGCTTGCCGCCGCCCGTGTTGCGGACCTTATCTTGATCCCGTGCAGACCCGGCGTCCTCGATATTCGGGCCATAGCCACATCCGCCGACTTGGTTCAGCTGGCCAAGAAACAGGCGGTCGCCGTTCTAAACGCCATCCCGCCGCAAGGCCATCTGCCGGACGAAGCAGGGGAGGCGATCAAGTCTTTCGGCCTTGCCGTGTCTCCGATCCGTATCACCAACCGCGCGGCCTTTGTGCACTCGCTCACGGCCTCCACAGGGGTTTCAGAATACGAGCCGGACGGCAAAGCCGCTGACGAAATCAAACAGCTTTACAAGTGGACACTCTCACAAATGAACGTGTTAACACGTCAGCAGAATAAGAAGGAGGCTCTCGCATCATGACCCGCAAAAACAACCTCGCAGAGGCAGTAAGCAAGCTTAGCCAAAATCATAAAATTACCCCGACCCAACCGCGCTCACGCTCTGGAAAGAAAACCGTTGCCGGGTATTTCGACCCCCATACGTCAAAGCAGCTCAAAATTCTCGCCGTAGAGCAGGAAAAGACGCTTCAAGACCTGTTAGGCGAAGCCCTCCAGGACCTGTTCAAGAAATACGGGAAAACGGCAGCGGCCAGATAGGGCAGGGGAGGGGAGACAGCCCTTCCGGTCTTCACCAAAAAAGGCTAATATCGGCCCCACATGACAGACAAATCAGACTTTCGCCTTATCTCGGACGTACTCCAGCTCCCTAAGCCGCCAAGCCACAACACGCAGCGGAGAATAGACGCGTCGCTATCCATCAAGGACAGACCGCCGGCAGGGGATGAAATCACCTATCAGCACTCCGTGTTCTGTCAGACCTCGCTTCCATACCGCGACCCCCACGAAGT
>JAVYIN010000009.1 GCA_035968315.1 Nitrospira sp. | reverse complement strand
GCAAGGAAGTGGCGCGTATTCAGGTCGAAGAGCCGATCTACATTCGGCCGGCCGAGCGCGTAACCTGGCTGTAAGTCACAGCGAGGCGGTCGCTTCAGGGATGGGCGGAGTTCCTTCGGGGGCTCCGCCCATTCTCTTTGGCTCCGAGAGGGCTCATGTAATATTACGGCTTATCTGAAATCTGTCTGTTTGCTTAGGATGAATGAAAGTTATCATGGAGCCAGCACTGTTTGGCCCAGCCGTTCCGTCTCGCATCAGTCTTTAGGCTCAGACGGCCTGCTTCTAATGCGCACTTGACGGTATTCAGGGTGTCCAGTAGAGTGGTCTTGTCCTGTGTTTTCAGGACATTGTGGAGGGATCTGGTGACCTCTCAGCCAAAACCGTCAATCCCCTTTGCCGCACAGGCGGTTGCATTTGATGAGCTATTGGCATCAGGGAAGATTCCACAGGACTATTTAGCGACAGAGTATGTGGCGCAACAATTTGTCGAGCGCCTTGTCCATTATGTCCTGAGCGTTCCTGCCGGGAGTTATACGATGGCGCAATTGAGCCATTTACTTGAACAAATTGACCCTCGTGCACAGGTCTTCTTTTTTAAAAGACTCAAGGAAACCAGCCCGGAAAGCCTTAAGCACTTCGCGCCCTTGTACTACGGCTTTATGAACGAATTTCACTCTCTCCTCTTCACGTAATCCCTGAGACTCACCCGGGATTGGTCAAAAATATTTCTTGTCGCCTTGAGTTTCTCAGGTATAATTAAAATGTTAGTCAATTTCAGATGAAGGAGCATCATGAGCACAACTCTGCAACGGGCGGTCAGCAGCTTCTATAATCTTATTTATGAAGCGCAAACATTTGCGACCAATATGGCTCGGATCGATACGGCTGAGCAGGAACACTACGCTGGAAGGATTGAAGGCCTCAATTGGGTACTCGATCGGTGTCAGGAGCTGGAAGACATGGACACCAATCTTCCACCTTCCTCCCTTCAGCGCACCCTGGGAGAGGTCAAGTCTGATCTTGAGCACGAGCTCTCCGTGCAGCGGAGAGAAAAAGGTCGCCGTGCCGATGGTCGAGAAGAAGCCCTGAACTTCGTTTCAGACTATTTGTCCAGCTTGATCACGGCTACAGAAATCGAATCGGCGAAAGCGACAGTGTAGCGATTTCTGCCAATCAGGATCGGTCGGTCTCCGTATTTCCTATTACCCTGACAGGCACGGTTTATGACATTGGCACGGGAGTGGATTATCTTTGCCCTCTGCCTGGGAGCAGGGGGGCATCTTGCTCTGGGTTTCGTGCTGCATGCCCCCGAGCTCTGGCCGTGGAGTCGCGCCGGATTCTACGGACTCATGAGCGGCCTCGTCATTTATACGGCGGTCCAACTATTCCGCCTACTCTGGCGGTATTATCGTCGGACAAAGGCGCTGCCTTCATCGGAATATGAGGGATAGGATTGTCGGTTGAGCAGTCCGCTTGCTCCGAAACGCGCCGCCGCTCTAGCCCCGGGTCTTCCCATTGACCAGCCGCTCTCCCTTGAATACAATTCCAATATGTCGACGACCAGACGTGGTTCAATTCCCAGTCCGTGGCATCAGCCAAATCCTATCCCCAGGCAGAGGGTGTCTCCTCAACAACCGCCTGACCAATTCGGAGCGTTAAAAGCCTCGCTTCTGTATTGTCCCCGTTGCCGCGTGGCGACGCCGACACGTGAGCGACTGCTCTTGGTTCTCCCGACCGGAAATCTCTACGAATACTTGTGTATGGAGTGCGGAGCATCTACCGGATCAAAGACCGACACCCACGGAAGCAGTGTGAATCGTTGAGGCCTGGAACGAAATCGGCTGGCACGAAGGAGGGAACTTGATCCGTTCGTGCAGAGAAGCCGGGAACAATATATAGGTTACGCGAGCTGTTCGAGGGGAATGCCTTCTTCGATAAGCATAACAGGAATATTTTCGCGAATCGGGTACACAATTTTGGAGTCGGATCTCAGCAGCCCGCCATCCAGTTCCTCGGTCACCTGGTGCTTCCCGATATTTTTCAAGCTTCCTTTGCGTATCGCATCGTTCAACTTCGATACCAACTCTCCATCGGCGAGGCTAACTGTCTGTTTAGTCTCCGGGCAACACAGAATAGCGAGCAAATCTTTATCCACGCTCATGGGACCCTCCTTCATTCAGCCCAGTCCTAGTCGATAAATCAGATAATACGATAGGACAGAAGCATAAGGGAGAATTCCTGGGCAGATCAAGAGCAAGAGTCTTCTTCTCGATGGAAAGATATTCTGCTACACTCCAAAACTGAGAGAGATTCCTCAGGCTGGAGCTACGTTTCATGTCTGTCGTCATCTGGAGGATATTCGGCACAGGCCTATTCCTCCTCGTTCCTGCCTGGGCCACCTTCCTAATTCTCTCCGCGCTCTTTACCACCCTCGATGCACTGCTGGCGGACCTAATCGGAGATCGATTGCCAGTCCATACCCCAGGCTTGGGCCTTGTTCTGCTCGTGGTTCTTGTCCTGTCAATCGGGGCGCTGGTGACCCACGTGATGGGTGAACATCTGATCAGGCGTCTTGAGCAGAAAGTGGAACAGGTTCCCCTTGTGCGTACCATTTACCTCACCATGAAGGGGATCACCGAATTACTGAATTTCCGGTCGCGGTTTGGACAAAGTACTGTGGTGGCATTCCCCTTTCCGCGAGATGGCCTCTGGGCACTCGGTTTTGTGATGGGGCGAGCGCCCGAGCCGCTCCAAGTCACGCCTGCCGCGAGACTAGTGATGATCTTTGTTCCCACGGCCATTCATCCCTTCACCGGGTATCTGGCGTTCATTCCAGATGACCAAATCAAACGATTGAGTCTGGCTGCCGAAGACGCCATGAAAATGGAGTTCTCCGCGGGATTCTATAAACCCTCTGCCGGGTGGTTAGATCCGGTCAAGAGCTAGAGAGAGGATTACGGCAAGAATGTCAGAGGTACTGATTCGGCCGGCGCGAATAGAGGATGTTGAGGCTATCGCGGCCTTCAGCGCCGCCATGGCGCGTGAAACGGAAGGGCGGATGCTTGATCGCGACCGGCTTCGTTACGGGACCCGTTCTCTGTTAGAAACACCCGCGCACGGCTTTTTTGTGGTAGCCGAGCATCAAGGAGCGAACGAGCGCTCCGTGGTAGGGCAATTAATGGTGACCTACGAATGGAGTGACTGGCGGAACGCCGTGTTCTGGTGGATTCAAAGTGTGTATGTCGATCCAGCGTGGCGGAGAAAAGGGATTTTTCGAAAGATGCACGCGACTGTGATGGCCACGGCCAAGGCTGATCCAAAGGTCTGTGGAGTCCGGCTGTACGTTGAGTCAGAAAATCGGTTGGCGCAAGAGGTGTATCGAAAGGTCGGGTTGAAACCATCCTCCTATGAGGTCTATGAAACGGATTTTGTCCTGGGACACCAGCAGAGTTTGGCGGATCGTCCAGATGAAGCGTAACCGGGGGTGTCGTATGTCAGGTGTGCGGCTGATGGGGATTGTACTGTTGGCCTTGGTTGCGGCGCAGGGCTGCGTCGTCACCCGTGGCACGTTTGGAGAGCCGCTTCGAGAAGAGGTTATTGTACAGATTAAGAAGGGCGTCAGCACTACAAGTGATGTCGTCGCTCTCCTGGGGGCACCGGAGCGGATTATCCGGGGGAACGAGCGGGAGATTTTTCACTACTACTATTATGACGGTAAATCTCCGGCACTCTTGCTCTTGATCGTGAATCTTGTGCGGATGGAGGTTAAGAGTGACAACCTCTATGTATTCTTTGGAAGGAACGGGTTGGTGGAAGAAGTGCTGTACGGTAAGCGGACGCCGAATGTGGAATTTAAGCTCTGGCCGTTTGGCGATTAGTAGGAGCGTGAATGTGAAGGCCGTTCGATGGATTGTCGCTGCGCTCTGCGTGGTTCTGCTGGCCGGATGCAGTCTTCGTCGGGTCGTGGTGAACGATGTCATTTCCCCGCAGGGGGTGACCTTCATCCAGTCAGGAAGCACCACGATGCAGCAAGTCGTGTCCCGGCTCGGTGTGCCCCAGGAAATTTATGAGTCTGAATTCGGTATGGCGACCGTCTATGAATGGAGCGATACCAAGTCCTCCGCGATTGATTTTGGCTATATCGTCAGAGCCTTTTCTCCCTATTCCCCGTCGATGACACTGGCGCGCACGGGGATCGATAAAGAAGAGTTTCACGTCTATTACGATACGCAGGGAGTCGTGAGGACCATTGCGTTTACTCGGCATGAGGGAGTGGTGCCGGTTCTGTGGTTCTGGCCCTTCTGAGAGGTTTCCTTCCTCGCAGCGTCTTGTCAATTGCTGCCTGGTGCCGGTCCGTTTATAATGCCTGCCATGGGTAAGGCCTCTCCCGAGGATTCCTCCTCCAACGACGCGATTCTTGCTTCCTCCTCCTATATCCCTGCTGATCGCGATGTCGTGTTCATGCAGCGCGAAGAATTGCGCCCCCTGCGGCTTGGGCTGGAGCTGCTGAAGCCCGAGATCATCCAGTCAGAACAGGGAATTCACTCCACGATCGTGGTGTTCGGCAGTGCCAGGCTGCAGGAGCCCATGGCGGCTGAGCTGGCTCTCCTCACCGCAGAACGGGAAGCGGCTGAGCATCCGGACGATCCGGTCCGGCAGCGACAGGTGGCGGTGGCCACACGGCAGCGCGAGTTGTCCCGCTATTATGACGTGGCCCGGGAGTTTGGACGCCTAGTGTCCAGCTCGTGCCAAACTGATGGGCGCTGCGAGTATGTCATTGTGACCGGCGGCGGGCCTGGCATCATGGAGGCCGCCAATCGGGGAGCCGCCGACGTACAGGCCAAGTCCATTGGGCTCAACATCACCTTGCCGCACGAACAGCAACCGAATCCCTACATTACCCCGGAACTCTGTTTCCAATTCCGCTATTTCGCTCTCAGAAAAATGCATTTTCTCATTCGCGCCAAAGCCTTGGTGGCATTCCCCGGCGGTTTCGGCACATTGGACGAACTGTTTGAAACCCTCACGCTGACCCAAACGGGGAAAGTCACCGGCGTGACCGTAGTCTTGGTGGGACGCGCATTTTGGGATCGCTTGATCAATTGGGAGATGCTCGTCGAAGAGGGGCTGATCAGTGCAAAAGATCGGGACCTCTTTCACTATGCCGAGACAGCCCAGGAGGCGTGGGAGATCATTGCCACCAATCAGTCTGCGGGGCCACCGTCATGAAGCTCTCATTTCACGGCGCGGCCCGGTCGGTCACCGGAAGCCGGCATCTGATCGAAACGGCCGGGTGCCGGCTGCTTCTGGATTGCGGCATGTTCCAAGGGCGGCGGGAGGAGGCAGACCGGCAGAACCGCGAGTTGGGGTTTGATCCGAAGTCCTTGTCATCCGTGCTGCTCTCTCATGCCCATATCGATCATTCCGGTGCCTTGCCGGTTCTGGATCGATATCGGTTTTCCGGGAAGGTATACCTCACGCGAGCCACGGCCGATCTTGCCGCGATCATGCTGCAGGATGCCGCGCATATTCAAGAAAGCGACTGCCGCTATGTAAATAAGAAAGAACAGCGGAGAGGCAAGAAGTGCGTGCAGCCATTTTTCGATTCCGATGATGTGGAAGCCATTACGCGCCGGTTTGTGGGGGTGCGCTACCAGGATGCGGTCAAGATCGCACCGAGGATGACGGCCTCATTTCACGACGCAGGTCACATTCTCGGATCGGCCGCTGTCCGTGTGAAGTACACGGCGCGGGGGAACACGACGACGGTGCTCTTCAGCGGCGATCTGGGACGGTCGCATATGCCGATCTTGCGCGATCCGGAACCGCCGCCTCCCTGTGACGTACTCATTCTCGAATCTACCTATGGCGACCGCCTGCATGAACAGGCGGAAGAGAAACTCAAGCAACAAGCACAGGATCTCATCGCCCATGCCAGGGCGCATAAGAGCAAGATCATCGTGCCGGCCTTTGCCGTCGGGCGTACGCAAGAACTCATCATGCGGATCAAAGCGCTGGTCGGCGAGCAGCGGATTGACCCCATTCCCATCTATATCGACTCCCCGTTGGCATCCAAGGCGACCGATGTCTTTCGCCGTCACCCGGAATGTTATGACGAAGAAACCTATAGGACATTCGCATCGGAGGGGGACCTCTTCGCCTCTCGATACATCCACTTCATCTCCAATCCGGAAGACAGCAAGCGTCTCAATTCGATGAAGGGCCCCTGCGTGATCATTTCTTCTTCCGGAATGTGCGAAGGCGGGCGGGTGCTTCATCATCTCAAGCATGCCATCCAAGACGAAGCCAACGTCATCGTCTTTGTCGGCTTCCAGGCGGAGCATACCCTGGGCCGGAAGCTGGTTGAAGGGTGGGATGTCGTGCCGATCTTCGGGGTGCCGACGCAGCGGCGGGCGCAGGTGGTGAAACTCAACGGACTCTCGGCCCATGCCGACCGCAATGATCTTCTGGCCTATGTGCGCGCCATCAATCCCTTGCCGGCCAAAATCTTCATCGTGCATGGTGAAGAAAAACAGGCCTTGTCACTGGGCGCGGCCATAGAAGCCGAGCATCCAGGAGTGGACGTGCAGATTCCTCGACGAGGTTCCGCCTATGAGATCTAGCCGAGGAGCATTGGCGGTGGCGGTCACCGTGGCGGCGATCTGGGGCAGCCTAACGGTGCAGGCGGCAGAGACGACTGAGGCGCGGCAGAGGGTCCGCGATCTTGGCGTGTCCATCGGACAATATTCAACGGGTCCGCTGAATGCCATTACCGATGTCCACGGTGTAAAGGTTGGGCAGCGCACGCTCATCTCCGGAGAGGGAGCGCTTAACCCAGGACAAGGGCCAGTGCGGACAGGCGTCACCGTGATCGTTCCGCGCGAGGATGTGTGGCATAAGAAAGTGCCGGCCGGGGCGTTTGTGTTGAACGGCACGGGCGAGATGACCGGCCTCTCATGGGTCGCGGAGTCTGGCTTTCTGGAGTACCCGATCGCACTGACCAATACGCTGAATGTCCCTCGTGTGGCCAACGGCGTGATGAGCTGGATGATCAAACAGTATCCAGCGATCGGCATCTCCGACGACACGCTGACGCCGGTCGTGGCGGAGTGCGACGATGGCCGATTGAATGACATTCAAGGCCGCCATGTGTCCGAGCAGGATGTGATGACGGCACTGGACGGTGCGAGCAGTGGTCCCGTTAAGGAAGGTACCGTTGGGGCAGGGACCGGCATGGTGTCCTACGGATTCAAAGGGGGGATCGGGACGTCATCGCGGCGACTTTCGGTGGAAGAAGGCGGCTACACGATTGGCGTGCTGGTCAATGCCAATCATGGGCGTATGCCGGAGCTGATGGTGGGGGGCGTGCCCGTCGGCAAACGCTACGAACCGCTCGCGCAGATGTCGGAGGCGTTGATGCCGGGTCAAAGCGAAGGTTCGATCATTATCGTCGTGGCCACCGATGCGCCGCTTGATGGGCGGCAGTTGACGAGACTCGCCAAGCGCGCGTCGCTCGGTCTTGCCCGTACCGGCTCCACCGCGCGGCATGGCAGCGGCGATTTCATCCTGGCGTTTTCCACCGGCAACATCATTCCGCACTATCCCCAAGCGCCGACGTTTCAGCAGACCCACTTGGCCGACACCCATCTGAATCCCATCATCACCGCGACGGTCGAGGCCACCGAAGAAGCCATTCTCAACGCCCTCACCATGGCCACCACGGTCGTGGGCCGCGACGGCCATCGGGTCGAGGCGATCAATTTGGATCGGTTGAAGGGGCTGGTGTTAGGAACTGCGCGGTAGCCTCCCAAATCTTGGCCTAATCAACGATCTGTTCGTATGAAGGGTATCTCTAGCCCTACCGACCGCAACGGGAATACGGTGACAATTGTCCGGAGCGGCGCCCAGATTCAACAGATCACCGAGCCGGGCGGACGGGCGCTCACGTTCCAATATGCAGGTGGAGGGATCAGCCAGATCACCGATCCGATCGGTCGAACCGTCACCTATGCCTATGAGCCGCCGACCGGCGGCTATTTCGTACCTCGGCTCCGTTCCGTGACCAATCCTGCTGGCGGGACGACCATCTATGGGTATGCGGGTCCGTATAATATCGGCACCATCACCGACGCGCGTGGCATTACGTATCTGACCAACATCTATTGTAGCGGAACGGCGTGTCCGCCTGATCCCGCCGTGGTCTCACAGACCCAGGCTGATAGTGGGGTCTATACGTTCGACTATGTCGTCACGAGCCGCTCGGTGACGCAAGCCACGGTCACGGATCCACGTGGGAACAAGACGGTCCATCGCTTCAACGGACGGAATCAGCCGGTGGGGACGGTGAATGCGCTGGGGCAGCAGACCAGGATGACGAGAGAGTTTGTGTCCAATCAGGTCATGGAAGTGCGCGATCCACTGAACCGGCTCACGAAGTTCACGTACGATCTAGCCGGCAATGTGAACTCGGTGCTCGATCCGCAGCAGAATCCCACGCTCTTTGAATACGAGCCGACGTTCAACCGTGCGACCAGGATCACGGATGCGCTGAATCAGCACACGCGCTTTACCTATGATGCCGTCACGGGGAACTTGCTCACCACACTCGATCCGCTCTTGCATGCGACGAACATCACCTATAACCAGTTCGGCCAGCCGATCTCAGTGACAGACGCCTTGTCCAACGTCACGCAGTTCGAATACGACGACGTGGGCAACCTCATCGCCACCATCGATCCCCTCGGCAACCGGACACTCCGCTTCTACGATGCCGTGTCGCGTCTGGTGGCGATCGTGGACGCACGGGGGAAAAGCACGCAGTTTACGTATGATGCCCTCAATCGTGTGAC
Organism: Nitrospira sp.; assembly: GCA_035968315.1. NCBI lineage: Bacteria > Pseudomonadati > Nitrospirota > Nitrospiria > Nitrospirales > Nitrospiraceae > Nitrospira > Nitrospira sp. Next base: position 238,352 of record JAVYIN010000009.1, on the reverse strand, counting down.
TCAGATTCAAGATGCGATGAACGGCCTCACGAGATTTGCCTATGACCCGAATGGCAATCTCCTCACCGTCACCGATGCCAAGAGCCAAACAACCACCTACGCCTATGACAACATGGATCGCCTGGCGACGCGGACCGATGCGCTGAACAGAACGGAGCGTTACCAATACGATCTTGCTGGAAATCTGACGCAGTTCACCGATCGAAAAGGCCAAGTCACGACGTTCCAGTACGATGCCTTGAATCGCCGCACGCAAGCCATCTATGCCGATGCGACCACCACCTTTACCTATGACACCGTCGGGCGCTTGGTGAAGGCCAGTGATACCGCACCAGGTGCTGGAACCATCGATTTCGCCTACGACATTCTGGATCGCCTCATTCAAGAAACGACGCCGCAAGGCACAGTCGCGTATCAATACGATGTGTTGGGCAGAAGAACGCAGATGGTCGCCAACGGCCAGCAGCCGACGACCTATCAGTACGATGCAGCAAGCCGTCTGACCCGCGTGGCCCAAGGGTCGCTATTTGCCGCGCTCGGTTATGACACTGCCAATCGGAGAGCTTCATTGAGCTACTCTAACGGGACGGCCACGAGCTACACATACGATCTGGCCTCCCGGCTCACGAGCATCACCCACAACGGCCCAAGCGGGATCATTGACGCACTGACCTACACCTACGATGCCGCAGGGAATCGTTTCTCGATCAACAGAGCCAACGGGACCGCCAGCCTCTTGCCCAGTGCGGTGGCGGCAGCCAGCTACGACGCCGCGAATGAGCAGACGCAGTTCGCGGGCACGAATCTGACATACGATGCCAACGGGAATCTCACCAGCGACGGTGCGAGCACCTACCAGTGGGATGCCAGGAACCGACTGATCGGCATGAGTGGTGGAGCCACGGCTTCATTCGCCTACGATTCACTCGGCCGGCGGGCTAGTAAAACGATCAACGGGGCGAGCACGCAGTTTGCCTACGACGGCAACGATATCGCTGCCGAGATCGGCGGGGGAACAGTTGGGGCCAATTATCTCCGAAGCCTGAACATCGATGAACCATTTATCCGGCAGACGAGCACAGGCAACGAGCACTACCACATTGATGCGCTTGGCAGTTCATTGGCGCTGAGCGATGCCAGTGGGGCTTCCGTCTCGACCTATGGCTATGAGCCGTTTGGGAAGACAACGGCCACTGGCAGCTCGTCGAATGCGTTCCAATACACAGGGCGTGAGAATGATGGGATAGGAGTTATTTACTACCGTGCGAGATACTATAGCTCCATGTTGCAACGCTTCATTTCACAGGATCCTCTTGGGATAGCAGGAGGAGTCAACTCTTATGCCTATGCCTTGAACAATCCGGCTCGTTTCATTGACCCTCAAGGGTTGTTTTCCCCCGGTTGGCATAAATATATCGCATGGTCTGCGCTGCAGCAGGAAGGATGTAGTGCCGGTTTTGCAAGTGCTGTGGCTGAGGCGGACGCAGACACGGACAACGCTATTCCCACGTTTGAGGCAGCCAATGCACATTTTCACGGACAGCAGGGGCCCAATGACAAGACTGCAGCTGATGCTATCCGGGCGAGCCACACTCACATTCGGCAACAGCTAGCTCGTGGGACTACAGTGGGGCTCGGACGCGCGCTGCACTCCACTGAAGATCCGTTTTCTGGATCTCACCAATGGACTCCGGTCCTCCCAGAGCCATCAATTACAGACCCAGCTAATTGGGGCGATTGGCTTGAACATGCTGTAGCTGATTATTTTCCAAATGTGTCTGAAATACAGGGTGCAATAGCGGCTGATCGCCAGATTATCCAGCAGTGGAAAGCAATGCATGGAAGGAAGTCCTGCAAATGAGCATAGTCCTCGCCTCGACAGTTTTGCTTGCAGCAACGGTCATGAATGTAAACGCTGACAGTTTACCATTCTATGAGCCGCCTTCTCCTTGGATACCATCCTACTCCTATGCCTTTAAGGGAGCGAGTTCCATTCTACGTGAACAAGGAGAAAAATTATTGCTGATGAATGGAGAGTCTCCAGCGTATAGGGCAACACATGTCATTGCTCTCGTAACGAAGGATTATAAGAGCATTCGTGATGAACTAAGTGGGCTGGTTAGGGAACGATGGGGAATTCTAGAGGAGCATGAAAATGAAACAGGTCCAATTCCTGAGCCATCACCACAACTTGTTAGGGCGGATCTTTCTTGGCCTATCCTAGGAGAAGAATTGGGTCGCCTTACGGATAATCAAGTTCCAATGAAGACACAGGAATACCAATTGACAAGCCAGGGATACAACGATGTGTCTTCTATCAATGGGCGGTCACAAGTTGTCATTCGAATAAGTGATGGCAGAGGGCTTTTAGGACTGGATGCAGCCATATTGCAAATTACTCGTAGCGATCGATCACGTGAATGGGCGAGGTCATCTTTTCATGGACTGATTCCACTTCCGTATAAAGAGGAACGCGTGTCGATAGGCGTCATAACAAGTACTGAAATCGCTCTGATTGAGGAGCTCAAGAAGCAATTCACAGGAATCACAATTCGGTATTTTGTGACGCAGAGCTTTCATTTCCATCCAGAGGACGCCAGGTTGCTCCGATTGCAAATGGAACTGGTATTTCAGCAGTTCAAGAAATTGGGGAAATAGATAGAAGATAGGGACAGGGAAAATTGCAGATGGTCGCCGTGGGGGAGAAGAGAGGAAAAAGGGCACAGGCTGCTTTTCTGGCGGGGCTTGAGTGCGATGTGGCTTTGGGTCGGACGTGCGAGTGAGTCTTAATCGGTGATGAAAGACCTGTGATGAAGCAGATGGCGTTCTCAAAAGCCCTGATGGTTGTGGCCTGCGTGCTGATGCTCTGTGCGTTAGCGCCGACGCTGGCGGTTGCTGATCAGGCGCAGTATATCTATGACGACTTGGGCCGGCTGTCGCAGGTGATCGACGGGCAGGGAAACGTCGGGACCTACACGTACGCCGCCGTCGGGAATCTGCTGTCGGTTACGCGCAACACTGGCGGTGTTGGCGTGCTTGCGTGGCTTGCAATTTCGCCGCCCCTCTCGTTATTCTGCGACTGGCTATGGTGAAGGAGGGCGCATGAGCGATTATCAAATCGGCGGCGGGTTGCGGCTGCTCACGGCCATTGAAAAATCCGAGGCCTTTGCCGAATTTGTGAAGACCCGGCTGGTTCGTGCCCTTGAAACGGAAGATCCGACGGAATTGCACTATTTGTTGGCGCAATTGGACGATTACCATTCGTACATGTGGCGCTATTATAAAAAATTGGCCAGCGATCGATCCGAGCGCATGAACCCCGGCGTGTAACGGCCTCTTCGACTGCCATGGCTAGTTTCTCTTCCACACCTCTGCCGTCCAGCACCCCCTTTCAATTTGCGTCGGCGGTCAGCCGGAGTGCCGATTCCGAAGCGGCCGCTCGGGATCTGGTCGATGCAATCAGGGCGAAGCTTGGCGGCGTGACGCCGGACTTGGGCTGTCTATTCTTCTCGTCTCACCACATATCCCGGGCAAACGTTCTGGCTGACATGGTTGTGGATTCACTTGGCGTGCGTGTGTGTATCGGCTGTAGCGGCGAAGGGGTGATCGCCGGAGCGGAGGAGCTGGAAACGGCTCCGGCTGTGACGCTCTGGACGGCCTGTCTTCCCGGTGTGACGCTGACCCCCGTGCGGCTCTCCTTTTCTCCCACCCAGGATCAGTTTTCGCTGGTGGGCTGGCCTGAGGCCGGGGGGATCGATTCCACATTTCTTCTGTTTGCCGATCCGTTTACGACGCCGATGCAAGAGGTGTTGTCTCTGTTGGAAGAGCGCTATCCCGGCACCGCTGCGCTCGGCGGGCTGTCCGGGGGCGGGCAGGATGCCGGAGAAAATCGCCTGGTCATGGGGCGGGAGGTCTATGAAAACGGTCTGGTGGGAGTGCGCATCTCCGGGCCGGTGGAAGTCCGCCCGGTGATCTCACAAGGCTGCCGGCCGATTGGGGAACGGTATGTGGTGACCAAAGCGGAACACAATATGGTGCATGAGTTGGGTGGGACCTCCGCGCTGGACCGGCTGCAGCATGTGTTTGAATCGCTCGGGGGCGAGGACCGGCAGCGGGCGCACCGGGCGCTCCACATCGGCATCGTAATTGATGAGCACCGGGACCATTTCGAGCGCGGCGATTTCCTCGTCCGCAATCTGGTCGGGGCAGACCAGACGACCGGCGCGGTGGCCATCGGTGATGTGGTGCAGGAAGGGCAGACGGTGCAGTTCCATCTGCGCGACGCCAAGTCGGCCAGCGACGATTTGAATGTGCTGCTCGCGGCCGATCGCATGGGGCACCGGAATCCACCGTTAGGCGCGCTGGTGTTTAGCTGTTGCGGCCGTGGGCAGGGGCTGTTTGGCCGGCCGCATCATGATTCGGGCATCCTGGCCGAGCGGTTGGGTGGCATCCCGGTGGCGGGATTTTTTGCCCAGGGGGAAATCGGTCCCGTCGGAGGACGCAATTTTCTGCATGGCTATACCGCCAGCATGGCGCTCTTTGCAGCACCGGCATCGAAATCCGGAACGAAGTAACTCGTGAGGGTGTGGAGACGCCTACGAGAGTGAAGGTCATTCCATCTTTGGACGCGGGAGGCACTATGAGCGGAAGTGAGTCATCGGCAACAGGCGGAGAGGAGATCGTGACGTCGTCCGGTCTTCAGTACATCGACCTGGTGGTGGGGACGGGCGAGGTGGCGAAGGCTGGTCAGACGGTCTCGGTGCATTATACGGGCTGGCTGACGAACGGGACGAAATTCGATAGCTCGGTCGATCGCGGCCAACCCTTCTCCTTTCCGCTCGGCGCCGGGCGGGTGATCAAGGGCTGGGATGAAGGGGTGCAGGGGATGAAAGTCGGCGGAAAGCGGAAGCTGACGATCCCGGCCAATCTCGGCTATGGCCCTCGCGGGGCCGGTGGAGTGATCCCTCCGAACGCGACGCTGGTGTTCGATGTCGAATTGCTGGGCGTGTAAGGGCGGATGACTCGCATGAAACAGACGCCGCTCATCGCACACCATCGGGCTGCCGGCGCGAAGCTCGTCGATTTCGCCGGCTGGGAAATGCCGATTCAGTATTCTGGGGTCATCGACGAGTATCAGACCGTGCGCCGGAGCGCGGGGTTGTTCGATGTGAGCCACATGGGACGGCTCATGGTGTCCGGCGTCGGCGGGCTGGAGTTTCTTCAGTCGGTGACCACCAATGATGCCGGGAAATTGGCGGTCGGCCAGGCACAGTACTCCATGGTCTGTAACGACCGGGGTGGGATCCAAGACGATATCTTCGTCTATCGCCTCAAGCCGATGGACTATCTGTTGTGTGTCAACGCGTCGAATCGTGAAAAGATTCATACGTGGCTGCAGACCCAACCCCGGGCCACGACCGTGGTGCTCGAGGACCATTCCGACCGGCTGGCGCAAATCGCGATTCAAGGCCCCCGGTCCAGAGACATTCTTCTCGCGCTTGGCGGCGAGGCGATCAGGACCCTGAAGCTCCACCACACGTGTGACGCCGTGCTGGGCTCCATTCCGACCCTCGTGGCCAGAACCGGATACACGGGGGAGTTGGGGTATGAGCTGTACGTGCCGGCCGATCACATCGGGGTATTGTGGGAGCGGATTCTGGAGCAGGGTGCCTCGCAGGGCGTGAAGCCCGCCGGCTTAGGATCCCGCGATTTGCTCAGGCTGGAGATGGGCTATCTGCTCTATGGCAACGATATCGGCGAGGACACGACGCCGATCGAGGCTGGGGTCGAATGGACGGTGAGTCTGGAGAAGGGAGAATTTATCGGTCGCGCGGCCTTGCTGGCACAGAAGGAGCGAGGACCGGCAACACGGTTTGTCGGGTTTGAATTACTGGAGAAAGCGGTGCCCCGGCACGGCTTCAAGATTCTCGATGCCGTCTCCTCCCAGGTGATCGGTGAGGTGTCGAGCGGCAACCTGTCGCCGATTCTTCAAAAGGGAATCGGGTTGGGCTACATTCCGACGGCACAGGCTGCTGTGGGGACGCCACTCACCATTGATATCCGCGGGAGAGCGGTTCCCGCCCAGGTGGTGAAAACACCGTTCTACAGGCGCAAGGCATAGCCTTGCGCAGGCCCGAGGCAATAGGCTAGAGGAAAGCAGATGATCATGAACTCCCACCTGCGATTAACCGGTCACCCCTTGCCCCTGGCCTCTCGCCTCTAGCCATGTCAACCAAGAACATTTACACAGGCCGTGTCGTGACGCTCAATATCGATACGGTGCGGCTGCCCAACGGGCTGACGGTCGATCTGGAGACGATCCGTCATCCTGGCGCGGCAGCCGTTGTGCCGATGAAGGACGACGGCACGGTCGTGCTGATCCGCCAATTTCGTCATGCGGCCGGAGGATTCATTTATGAAATCCCGGCTGGCAAATTGAATCCGGGCGAAGATCCGCTGCATTGTGCCGCTCGGGAATTGGAAGAGGAAGCCGGCTATCGAGCTGCGACGTTCTCGCTGCTCTCCAGTATCTTCACGGCGCCCGGTTTTGCGGACGAAGTCATTCACGTCTATAAGGCGACGGGGCTGACGCAGGGCCGGCAGCAACTGGACCGGGATGAAGTGCTGGACGTGATCGAGATGCCCTTGCGTGAAGCGATCGAGAAGATCGAGGATGGCACGATCCGGGATTCTAAGACGATTGTGGGTTTGCAGGCGGTCTATATCAGGGGCGCGATCCGGTAGAGATACTGCCCGAGAGAGCTCCCACTCGAAGCGGGAGCTCTCTCAAGCCAGCTAGCCTCGCCAAAAGCAAGAACGGGATTACTTGCCCTTCTTCTCTTCCTTCTTTTTCTCGTCGCCGAACACGACGTGGCCGCCCTTCTTCTCTTCCTTCTTCTTTTCTTCGGCGAACACCACCACGTGGCCGCCCTTCTTCTCGCCCTTGGTTTCCTTCTTCTCTTCACCGGCGAACGAAGGAGCGCTGAAAGAGATTGCCACCGCGACCGCCATGATTGCCATCAACATGCTCTTCATCATAAATCCTCCCTAAGGTTTAAGAGACTCGTGCCGCTGATCGGGCACTACCCTGTCCTTCAGCAAGCGACATGCCGTGGAGGGGTTGTCCTATTGTTTCTTGTGTTTTCATTGGGTTGCGCGATTCTTCTAATCTAAAAATGAAGGGGAATTCATCCGCTCTCATGTGGCGGATTGGTTAACCATCAACTAAACTGCCTCAACGAGAGGGGGGCTGAGCGTGGCTCAAGAATTTCAGTTGCCGGATCATATTCAACCGGGGATACAAATTCTCTTTGTGGGGATCAACCCAGGGATGAAGTCGGCCGAAACCGGCCATCATTTTTCTGGACCGTCCAATCGCTTTTGGAAATTGCTCTACGAGGCCGGCCTTGTTCCCGAGCCCCTCACATACCGAGATGATTGGCGTCTGCCTGAATGGGGGCTGGGACTGACGAACATCATCAGCCGGTGCAGTGCGGGCATCGATGTGCTGGGACCGGGTGAGTATCGGGACGGGCTGGCCTCCCTCACCAGAAAAGTCCGGCGCTATCAGCCGGGCATCATCGCGCTTTTGGGTGTCACCATCTACCGGACGGTCTTTGGGCAGGGACGTAGGCTGTCGTCTCGTCTAGATCTGGGCATGACGACGAGCCGTCTTGCCGGAACCCCTGTCTTTCTTTTGCCCAATCCCAGTGGCCGCAACGCCCATTATTCCCATGATCAGATGCGAGAGGCGTTTTGCGCGCTTCGTATGACCCGTATTGGGAGAGAACCGCAACCTATTCAATTGGCGTCTCCTGCCAGACGGAGTGACGAAAGCGCTGAGTAGTGTGGCCGAGTGGTGCCGATGTGTGTCTTTCGTACGGCCGTGCATTCTTGCCCCGACATCTTGTCATGGGCAGCGGGCTTGCTGTATAACCCCGTCGTTTTGTCTGGAACGAGTCTTATGCGGGAGGGGTGATGCCTCGGGTTACTGGCGTGATTGGTCTGTCGATCTGTGTTTGGTCAAGTGCGGTCACGTTCGCGGGTGCTCAACCGGCCACGCACGATCTCATTGCCGGATCCATGCAAGCCTGCCACGACGGACGCATCGCCGCAGACCGGGCCGCGCGCGCCGCCTATTTTGAAAAGGGGCAGGCCTTAGGCGAACAGGCCGTGGCAGCCGATGAGCAATCGGCGGATGCCCACTTTGCCTTGTTCTGCAATCTCGGCGAACTCATGCGCATTGACGGTGAAATGAGTTTGTCCTCCATGTTGGGCTTTCGCCGCATGATGAAAGAACTTGATCGGACCCTCGCCCTGGCTCCCGGCCACCTCGATGCGCTGTCGGCAAGAGGGACGCTGCTTGTACGGTTGCCGTCCCTTTTGGGTGGCGATCCGGACAAGGGCGAGCAACTGCTGCAGCATGTGATTCGACAGGAGCCGCAGGCCGTGAACGCCCGGATCAGCCTCGCCAAGAGTTATTGCAAGCGCGGGCGCCATTCCGATGCCCTCCAACTGGCCTCAGAGGCCTTGGCCCTCGCGCAAACGCAACAGCAAGACGACTTCATTCCCGAAGCGGCCAAAGTCGTGGCGCAACTGCGCACGATCGGCAACAAAGGCAACTAGCCTCGCCCTTCCCCCGTTCCCTTCTAGAACCGATCGATGAATCGTGCTATCTTTGCAATCCAGAGATCGTTGTTCGTATAACATCGTTCGTCTCTCGTATGGGCAGACGCGTCACGAGAGCCGTTTCGCATGAAACCAGCACGTTGTTAGGAGAGCATGTGGCTATGCTATTGCAAGGCAAGAAGGGACTCATCATCGGCGTCGCCAACAAACACAGTATTGCCTGGGCCATTGCCCAGTCGGCGGCGAGCCAGGGCGCGCAACTGATGTTCAACTATCAGGGTGAGCGGTTGAGGGAAAACGTCGAAGAGCTTGTCGCCACATTGCCGGGCGCCAAGGCGTTTCCCTGCGATGCCGGCGATGATACACAGATTGCTGCGCTGATGGACAGTGTGGGCAAAGAAGTCGGCCAGCTCGATTTCCTGGTCCACTCCATTGCCTTCGCCCCGCGTGAAGAGCTGACCGGTCAATTCGTCAATACGACCCGGCAGGGGTTTGCTACCGCATTGGACGTCAGCGCCTATTCTCTCGTGGCCTTCACCCGCGCGGCGATGCCTCTCATGGCGAATGGCGGGTCCGTGGTCACGCTGAGCTATCTGGGTGCAGAACGGGTGGTGCCCCATTACAACGTCATGGGTGTGGCCAAGGCGGCGCTCGAAGCCTCCGTGCGCTACCTCGCCAACGACTTGGGGCCCAAGAACATTCGGGTGAATGCCATCTCAGCTGGGCCGATCAAGACCCTCGCTGCCCGCGGCGTGTCCGGAATCAGCAAGATGGTCGATCATCACAGAGAGTTTGCACCGCTCCGCCGCGCCACCGAGCAGGGAGAGGTGGGCGATACGGCGTTATTCTTAGTCAGTCCGCTCGGCCGTGGGATTACCGGCGAGGTGATCTACGTCGATGGCGGGTATAATATTTTAGGATCATTGGCCTCTGTAGACTGACGTGCAGCGCTCTTCGCGAGAAATGCGGGACTGGCGGGAAATGGGTGAGAGGCTCAGGCAAAGTCAGGGCACGTCGCGCTTCTCCCGCCCTTCTCGCGCGAGGGCTCACTCAAGCGTGCCTCGTAGCGCTTTCAGCCGTCCCTGCTTTTTCTTGCTCTCAATCCGCCGGTTCTGAGACCCCTTCGTCGGCTTTGTGGCTTTCCGCTTTTTGCGCGGGATTGCCACACTCTGAATCAACAAGCAGAGCCGCTCCAGTGCATCCTCACGGTTTCGCTCCTGCGTGCGGTGCTGCTGCGCCTTGATCGTAATCACCCCATCCTCTGAGATCCGGCTATCGCGCAGCTTTAGCAGCGCGTCCTTGTAAAACGGCGGCAACGACGACGCCGTGATGTCGAATTGCAAATGGATGGCGGTGGAGACCTTATTGACATTCTGTCCCCCCGCCCCCTGGGACCGCATGGCATGGAGATCGATTTCTGAATCGGGGATGATGACATGTGAGGAGATGTGCAGCATGATGGCGGAGTCTACTCCAGTCACGCCGATCTCGCCATTGGGGATGAGTCGAGAACGTCTATGATCGTTTGGCAGACTGACCTGAGACGAGGAGAGAGGAATGCCTACTGCAGTTCCGGTACGCGATCGATGATGCGCAGCCGCACCTCGTTGCCGAGCTGAATCTGCACCATCTTGGTGGCCAAGCTGGCGCGGATTTGGGTGACGTCATCGACGGTAAATTGGAGTGTGCCGCCGCAACGCTCGACCAGGTGATAGAGCAGCAGGGTGGTGAGGTAGCTGACTTCCTCGTCGTTCGCATGTTCGCTGAAATTGAGAATTTGCGGCATGATCGTACAGCCTCTCCATCAATGAGCGCTAGTTATCGCCGAATTGAGAGTTGTTCGACAATGCCTCAAAAGATGGGGGTTCGCAAGCGACACTTTTGTACAATGGAGAAGGCTCCAGCCAACAGTGTGAGGAAGTTATTGGAAGCGGGGCAGCGGGCAACCTGATCGAGACAGATCCCCTCAGCGTGAGGGCGTACTTTCGGTTACAGGCGTAAATTGCACGTGATCAGCCAGCTGATCGAGAAACACCTGGGCTTCACGTTGTTCCTTTTGTGGCCGTCCGTGCAAAAAGAGAATACCCTGCTGCGCCGGCCCGAGGACGGCCACGCCCCGGCCTGTCAGAGTACCCGCGACATAGGACGCCGTCAGTCTGTTCCCCTGGCGCGTCACCGCTCCCACCGGCTCGAAAACGAGGTTATCGGTAATGGGTTGAGGCTCTCCCAGCAAGGCCATCAGGTCGTCTTCTGTCTGGTTGAGTGTGGCGAACACGAGCACGAACCCGGTGTCTTTTTCTGAGACCAGGAGAATGGCTGCCATTTCATCGAGCTCTTCGCCGCGCCAACCCTGAGGAATTGGAAATGAGGCGGTGCCACCGGGAGCGCGGACGCGCATGCCGGCTTTGTAGGTGTGTCCCGCCGCCGGTTCTGTGACGGAGGGACCGCTGCCACTCTTCGGCGCCACAGACTCGGCAAAAAGGTCGTGTCCGCTCATGGCAATGACGAGGGTGAGAAGTGTCAACAGCCTGAGGGGGTGAGTCATCATCGTTGCACCTGGAGCTCGAGACCGATCTGGATGGTGACTGGTTACGATTGATAGCTCTCAGTCGGCGGACAGGTGCAGACCAAATGGCGGTCGCCATAGGCCTCATCGATGCGACCGACGCTCGGCCAGAATTTATTGCCCTTCACCCATGGCGTCGGGAACGCCGCCTGCTCTCTGGTATAGGGTCGAGTCCATTCGGTGGCGACGACGGTAGCCGCGGTGTGGGGGGCATTTTTGAGCAGATTGTTCGTGCGGGGCTGCCGCCCATCGATGATGTCTTGGATTTCCGCCCGGATAGCGATCATCGCCTCGCAGAAGCGATCCAGTTCCGCTTTCGATTCGCTTTCGGTCGGCTCGATCATGAGCGTGCCGGCCACCGGGAATGACACGGTCGGCGCGTGGAAGCCATAGTCCATCAGCCGTTTGGCCACATCCATGGCTTCGACTCCGGAGGATTCTTTGAAGGGGCGGAGGTCGAGGATGAACTCATGGGCTACGTGTCCGGTGACGCCGGTGTAGACGATAGGATAGTGTTTCTCTAATCGTTTGGCCATGTAGTTCGCATTGAGAATGGCGACCTGCGTGGCGGTTTTCAACCCGTCGCGGCCCATCAGGGCAATATAGACCCAGGAAATCGGCAGAATGCTCGCGCTTCCGTAGGGCGCCGCGGAAACCGGTCCGATTGAGCCAGGCCCCCCCAATCCTGTAACGGGATGGCCGGGGAGAAACGGGGCCAGATGGCGGGCGACGCCGATCGGGCCCATGCCCGGTCCGCCTCCGCCATGGGGGATGCAAAAGGTCTTGTGTAAATTGAGGTGGCAGACATCCGCGCCGATATCGCCAGGCCGGCAGAGTCCCACCTGGGCATTCATGTTGGCCCCATCCATGTAGACCTGGCCGCCGTGGGTGTGGACGATCTGGCAGATGCGCCGCACATCAGCCTCGAACACGCCGTGGGTCGAAGGATAGGTGAGCATGAGCGCCGCCAGTTTTGCGCGATGCGCGGCGGCTTTGGATTCGAGATCGGCGACGTCAATATTCCCCTGCTTGTCGCAGGCCACGACGACGACGGTCATGCCGACCATCGCGGCGCTGGCCGGGTTTGTCCCGTGGGCTGAGACGGGGATCAAGCAGACGTCGCGATGCGGCTCGCCCTGTGCGTGGTGGTAGGCGCGAATCACCATGAGCCCGGCATATTCGCCCTGGGAGCCGGCATTCGGTTGGAGCGAGACGGCATCAAAGCCAGTGATTTCAGCTAGCCAGGCTTCCAGTTGATGAAAGAGCTTCTGGTAGCCCTTGGTCTGGTCGGCTGGGGCAAAGGGATGCAGCTGCGCGAATTCCGGCCAGGTCACGGGCAGCATTTCCGCTGTGGCGTTCAGTTTCATCGTGCAGGAGCCCAGTGGAATCATGGAATGGGTGAGGGAGAGGTCTTTGGCCTGCAATCGGTGCAGGTACCGGAGCATTTCATGTTCCGAATGATACCGGTGGAAGATCTCATGCGTCAGGTAGGGGCTGGTTCTTGCCAGCTTGGGCGGATAGCTGACCGTGAGCCCCTGAGACAGATCGGCGATCGTGAACGGGAGCCGTTCCTGGCCCGCAAAGATCTCCAGCAGAGTGCGCACCTCTTCTTCGGTGCTGACCTCATCCAGCGAGAGGCCGATGGCGCCGTCCTCATAGGGGCGGAAATTGAAGCCGCGTTCATGCGCTCTCGTGAGAATGGATTGGCTGTGACTATGCGGGAGACGGACACGGAGAGTGTCGAAGAAGATCTCCGGGCCGACATCGAATCCGAGGCGGCGTAATCCGTCCGCCAGGAGGAGCGTCAATCCATGGATGCGTCTGGCAATCCGGCGCAGCCCCTCAGGCCCATGATAGACCGCGTACATGCTGGCCATAATCGCCAGCAGGACTTGGGCTGTGCAGATGTTGCTGGTCGCCTTCTCCCGGCGAATATGCTGTTCGCGGGTTTGGAGGGAGAGCCGATAGGCGGGTTTGCCGGACACGTCTTTCGACACGCCGACGATGCGGCCCGGCATTTGGCGCTTAAATTCATCCGTGGTCGTCAGAAATGCGGCATGCGGCCCGCCGAAACCGACCGGAACCCCGAAGCGCTGGGTGGACCCGACGGCAATATCCGCGCCGATCTCTCCCGGCGAGCGCAGCAGGGTCAGGGCCAGCAGGTCAGTGGCCATGACGACCAGCACGCCCGCGCCATGCGCGCGCACAACGAGGTCACCCACATCGCCCACGTAGCCGTCGGTCGTCGGGTATTGGAGCAGCAGGCCGCACAGATTGGGGTTGGCCACGTCGATCGAGGCGGTGGGGCCCGTGTGAATCACCATGCCCAGCGGTTCCGCTCTGGTTCGGAGGACGGCGATCGTCTGCGGATGACAGTCCTGCGAAACGAAAAACTCCTTCCGTTCCTGGCCCCTCGCCCGCGCGATGCTCAGGCACATGGCCATCGCCTCGGCGGCGGCTGTGGCCTCATCCAGCAGGGAAGCGTTCGCCAGTGGAAGGCCGGTGAGGTCGCCGACCATGGTTTGGAAATTGACCAACGCTTCGAGCCGGCCTTGGGAGATCTCTGCCTGATAGGGCGTGTATTGGGTGTACCAGCCGGGGTTTTCCAGGATATTGCGTTGGATCACGCCGGGGGTTACGCAATTGTAGTAGCCCATGCCAATCAGGGAGCGGTAGACCCGATTATGGGATGCGATGTGCTTCAGATCCGCCAGGACGGCCTGCTCTCCCCGATGCGGCGGGAGATTGAGCGGCGTATGGAGCTGGATATCTTTGGGAACGGTCACGTCGCAGAGGGCCCTCATGGAGGGCAGCCCTATCGTGGCCAGCATGTCCTGGATGTCGGCTTCTGTCGGGCCCAAGTGCCGGTGAAGAAAGTGATCTGTCGATTGAAGAACATCCGGCTCGGGCGGTGTCATCCTCGTGCCCTCTTGATCATGTGGGTGGCCTGGAAGCGATTTTGATTGGGCGGCAGAGTACCATGCTGTTGCCCTATTTCCAAGATGTTCTTCCCCCGTGCCGGATGACCTTGCGCTCCCTCAGAGAGTCCGGTAAGTACTGTGCTTGGCGGAAGTCCTCGGTCTTATGAAAGCAGATCGGATGGCCGTTCAGAGACCCCACATGCATGACCTGCTGATCGTCGGGGCCGGCTTGGCCGGCATGCGCGCCGCCTTGGCGGCACCGGCTCATCTCGATGTCGCGCTCATCTCGAAAGTCCACCCCGTCCGGAGCCATTCCGTGGCCGCTCAAGGGGGCATCAATGCGGCGCTCGGGGAGAACGACTCCTGGGAAGCGCACGCGTTCGATACGGCCAAGGGCGGCCTCTATCTCGGGGATCAAGATGCCATTGAAGCCATGTGCCGCGAGGCGCCGGAGGATATCCTCGAACTGGAACGGATGGGGGTGATATTCAGCCGTGACGCGCAGGGCCGCATTGCCCAGCGTCCGTTCGGGGGAGCCGGCTTTCCGCGCACCTGCTATGCCGCCGATCGCACCGGGCATGCGCTCCTGCACGCACTCTATGAGCAGATCCTCAAGCGGCGGATCGCGGTCTACGAAGAATGGTATGTCACCGCGCTTATTGTCGAGGATGGCGTCTGCCGTGGCGTGATTGCCTGGGATCTGCTCCGCGGCGGATTGCAGCAAATTCAGGCCAGAGCGGTCATTCTGGCCACGGGAGGAAGTGGGCGGGTGTTTCTCACCAGCACGAACGCGGTGATCAATACCGGCGATGGGATGGCCCTGGCCTATCGGGCCGGTGTGCCCTTGATGGATATGGAGTTTGTGCAGTTTCATCCGACCACGCTGAGGGATACCGGGATTCTCATCACCGAAGGCGCGCGCGGGGAAGGCGGCTATCTGCTAAATACGCTCGGGGAGCGGTTCATGAAACGCTATGCGCCGGAGCAGATGGAACTGGCCACCCGCTCGACCGTGTCGCTGGCGATCGGGCAGGAGATTCTCGAAGGCCGTGGCGTCGAGGGTTGCGTGCTCTTGGATCTCCGGCATCTCGGCCGGGCGAAGATTCTTGAGCGGCTGCCCCAAATCCGGCAGTTGTCGATCGAGTTTGCCGGGCTCGATCCGGTGGAAACGCCGATTCCGATTAGACCGGGCGCGCATTATCAGATGGGCGGGGTTCGGACGAATGCGTGGGGCGAGACGTCCGTGCCAGGCCTGTTCGCCGCAGGCGAATGCGCCTGTGTGAGTGTGCACGGCGCCAACCGGCTGGGCGGCAATTCGCTCTTGGAAACCATTGTGTTTGGCAGACGGGCCGGAGTAAAGGCGGGGGAATATCTGAGGGGGATCGATCAGGTGCCGCTCTCCGCCTCGCACCTGGCCGGCGAAGAACGCCGTGTGCAGACGCTGCTCTCTCAGCCGGGGCGTGAGCGGTCTTGGCAGATTCGCGATGCGCTTGGCCAGGTGCTGAGCACGAATCTCGGCATCTTTCGCACCAAGGACTCGATGACGGCGGCGCGGGAGCAGGTGCGTGCGCTCCAGCAGCGCGCGGCACAGGTCTCTGTGGAGGATAAGGGGCGGGTATTCAACAGCGAACTCATTCAGGCGCTGGAGCTGCAATGCTTGGTCGAGCTGGCTGGGACGATTGTGGCCGGGGCGCTGGCCCGGGAAGAAAGCCGGGGGGCGCACTACCGGTCCGACTTTCCTGCGCGCAACGATGCGGCATGGCTGAAACACACGATGGCCTCCCGAACTCCGGATGGCCCGGCCCTGTCGTACGCCCCGGTGACGATCACGCGTTTTCAGCCGAAATAACGAGCCCCTGCCCCAACGGCCAGACCGAGATTGCCGTCCACAGGTTTGGTATAATCAGCGCCTAGCGGGGTGATGATGCGAGTGCTGGTGATTGAAGACGAAACCAAAGTCGGCTGTTTCATCAAGCGGGCGCTTGAGGAGGAGAGCTACGCCGTCGATCTCTGCGAGGACGGGGCCAAGGGGCTGGAGATGGCGCTGGCGACGAACTACGATTTGATCATCGTCGATCTCATGCTGCCGTCGATGTCGGGCATGGAGATTCTGAAAGCCATTCGCCGCGAGCGGATTCAAACGCCGATGATGATTCTCACGGCCCAGTCCCAGGTGGACCAGCGCGTGAAAGGGCTCGATGCCGGCGCCGACGACTACCTGACCAAGCCCTTTGCGATCGATGAGTTGCTGGCGCGGGTGCGCGCGCTCCTTCGCCGGGGCTCCACCGAAAGTCCCGGCATTCTGCAGATCGACGATCTGGTGTTGAACCCGGCTACTCGGGAAGTCACGCGCGGAGGACAGCGGATCGACCTCACGTTGAAGGAATACGCCCTGCTCGAATATCTCATGCGGCACACCGGGCGTGTGCTCACGCGGCCGATGATTTCCGAACATGTGTGGAATCAGGACTTCGATACGTTCACCAACGTGATCGACGTCTACGTCAACTATCTGCGCAACAAAATCGACCGGGGCCGGGCAAAGAAACTCATCCATACGATCCGCGGCAGCGGATATATGCTAAAGGCGGAATAATGCCGCTGCGTGTTCGGCTCACTCTCTGGTACGGCAGTACGCTAGCGCTCGTGCTCATCATCTTCTCCGTGGTTTTGTACAGCGTCACCGCACGGAGTCTCCGCGACGAAATCGATCAGGCGCTGGAGGAAACGGCGACCGCCGCCGTCCGCTCTCTGGAAGAGCGGGGGTTTCTGCCACTGCTCGATGAAGAATCGCTGCTCTCGCAGTTTCCCGAACTGGCCCGCATCGACAAGTTCTTTCAGATCTTCAGCCCGTCCGGCACGATCACGATTCGCTCCCCCAATATCAAGCAGCATGAATTGCCGCTGAGCCGCTTGGCGCTCGATGCCAGCATTACCGGGAAGACGATCTTCGAGTCAGCTCGCTATCCCAAGGAGCCTCCGCTCCGGCTCATCTCGATGCCGATCATGTACCGCGGGAGCCTGCTCTACATCGTGCAAGTCGGCACGTCGATGAAATCGATCGAGGATACCTTGCAGCGCCTGCTGCTGGTGCTCGTCGTGACGATGCCCATTGCCCTGGCGGCATCCCTGGCCAGCGGCTGGTTTTTGGCCGGCCGGGCGTTGCGTCCCGTGGATGCGATCACGCTGGCGGCGCAGCGCATTGCCGCAGGGGATCTCAGCCAGCGCTTGACGGTCTCGACGTCGCCGGACGAGATCGGCCGGCTGGTGCATACTTTCAACGACATGATTGGGCGCCTCGATGTCTCGTTCCGGCAGATTCGCCAATTCAGCAGCGATGCCTCGCACGAACTTCGCACGCCGCTCACGGTCATGAAGGGCGAGACGGAGCTGGTGCTGCGCCGGCCCCGCCCGCTCGGCGACTATCAGGCGGTGCTCGAAAGCAATCTGGAAGAAATCGACCGGATGACGCACATCGTCGATGAATTGCTCTTTCTCTCTCGGGCCGACATGGGGGAAGTGAAAATGGACGCCGTGCCGGTCGATCTGGAATCGCTGGTGGAGGACATCCATCGCCAGGCGAATTTGCTGGGGCAGGACCGCCAGATCGACGTGGTGTTGGGCACGGTGATGCCGGCCGCCGTGCAGGGCGACGAATTGCGGCTGCGCGAACTGCTGCTCAATTTAGTGGAGAACGCCATCAAGTATTCCCACCCCGGCGGGAAAGTGCAGGTCTCCTTGGTCACGGAGGGCGCACAGGCCCGGTTGTCGGTCAGCGACCAAGGAATCGGGATCGCTCCCGAGGACCAGCGGCGCATCTTCAATCGGTTCTTCCGGACCGATGCCGCCCGAGGCCATACGAAGAAAGGCACGGGCCTTGGGCTGGCGATCTGCACCTGGATTGCGGAATCGCACAAGGGCCGGATCGACGTCACGAGCCAGCCGGGCGCCGGCTCCACGTTTACCGTCACGCTCCCGCTGGCGCCCCAGGCTGCTTAGCGACTTCTAATTCGCCCTTAATCCTCCTCTCATCGCCGACTGGTAGCCTCTTCGTATTCTTGTCTGATCGTGTGGTGCACTCATTTCATCTTTTAAAGTGGAGGGGAGAATTTATGAGACCACGTATGCGAAACACAGTCGGCTCCATTGTGGCTCTGACGGCAGTGGGTGCGGTGTTACTGTGGGGCGGCCACTCATTGCCTTCTTCTCTTGCGTCCAGTGGACCGCCGGTCAGTGTGAACCAGGGTGCCTTGTCAGTGGCGCCGGCGTCCAATGGGTTTGCCGAGGTGGCCAAGGCGGTCACGCCGGCCGTCGTGAACATTACCACTGTGACGGGCGAGAAAATTTCTGAAGGGCGGACTGTGCCGGATGAATTGCGGGAACGCATGGAGGAGTTTTTTGGCGGACCGGGAGGTCCGTCAGGCCCGCGCGGATTCCGTGGGCCTCAGGGGCCCGGCGAGCCGCGGGAGCATCGTGGTGGCGGCCAGGGCTCAGGAGTGATTGTGTCGGCCGATGGCTATGTGCTGACCAACAATCATGTCATCGAGGGTGCGCGCGAGGTGACAGTGACCCTTCCCGATAAACGGGAATTCAAGGGCAGGATTGTTGGGGCCGACCCGAAAACGGATTTGGCGGTCGTGAAAATCGACGGGCAGAATCTTCCGACGGTGCTGTGGGGAGATGCCACCAAGCTGCAAGTCGGGGAATATGTGCTGGCGGTCGGAAATCCCTTCGGCCTCAACTCGACGGTGACGCTGGGTATTGTCAGCGCGCTGGGGCGTGGCCGCATGGGGATCACGCAGTACGAAGATTTCATTCAGACCGATGCCGCCATCAATCCGGGCAATTCCGGGGGCGCGCTGGTGAACACGCGCGGCGAACTGGTCGGGATCAACACGGCGATCTTCTCACAGACCGGCGGGTATCAGGGTGTCGGGTTTGCGGTGCCGACCAGCATGGGGAAGCCGATCTACGAAAGTTTGATCAAGACCGGGAAAGTGGTGCGCGGATATTTGGGCGTCGGGATTCAAGACCTCAGCCAGGATCTGGCCAAATCCTTTGGCATCAAAGACGCCAAGGGTGCGCTGGTGAGCGATGTGAAGGAGGAGAGTCCGGCCGATCATGCCGGTCTGAAGCAAGGGGATATCATTCAATCCTATCAAGGAACGCCGGTTGAGGATGCGGTGGCGCTCCAGCGGTTAGTTACCAGGACAGCCGTGGGGGCGAAGGTGCCGGTCACGGTCATACGTGATGGCCGTGAGAAGGAGCTGACGGTGACGATCGCCGAACAACCGGATACGATGAAAATCGCCAAAGCCGAGAAGCCTGAAGCGGACTATGCGTTTGCCGGCGTGGCGGTGCAGGACCTCGATCGGGAGACGGCCAAGGAGTTGGGGATCAAGGGCAAGGCGCAGGGGGTGGTGGTTACCGGCGTCGAGCCGGACAGCGGCGGGGAAAAGGCCGGGCTGATGCCGGGCGACGTGATCCGGGAGATCAATCGTCAGCCGGTAAAATCAGTGAGGGAATTTGAAAAGGTGTCGTCCGCCGTGAAGAAGGGTGAGAACGTGTTGATTCTGATCAATCGCCGGGGCAGTTCATTGTTCCTGACGGCGAAAGTCTAGTCATGCCATTCGAGGGTGAGGCGCGTGCCTCACCCTCAACGTCAGCATCCTGCTAATCGAAGACGACCGTCTTTCTGCCGTAGACCAATACCCGATGTTCGATGTGGCGGCGCACCGCGCGGGCCAGCACAATTTCCTCCAGATCGCGTCCCTTCCTCACCAGATCGTCAACCGTATCACGATGTCCGACGCGGATGACGTCTTGCTCGATGATCGGCCCTTCGTCCAGATCCTCCGTCGCATAATGAGCGGTTGCGCCGATGATTTTCACGCCTCGCTCGTAGGCCTGGCGGTAGGGGTTTGCCCCGATGAAGGCCGGGAGGAAGGAGTGGTGGATGTTGATGACGGGGCAGCCCACGTTCGCGAGAAAGTTGGCGCTGAGAATTTGCATGTACCGGGCCATCACCACCAGTTCCACACGATGTTCCTTCAGCCGTGCGACGACCTGTTCCTCCTGTTGCGGCTTGGTCTCTTTCGTGACGGGATACACCGTAAACGGGATTTTGAACAGTTCGGCCCAGCTGGCGCAGGTGTCGTGGTTGGAGATGATGACGGGCACATCGATGCGCAGCTCATCGCGCCGATGCCGCTGGAGCAGATCGGCGAGACAATGATCCTGTTTCGACACCAGCATGCCGACCCGGATGCGATGGCTGGAATAGTGGACCTCGTAGCGCATGTCGAAGACTTTGGCGATTGGGGCGAAAGCGGCGGGTATCTCTTCCGGCGCCATCTGCAACCCGTCCGTCGAAAACTCCATGCGCATCAAAAAGTCGTTGGTTTCCTCGTCCGTGTGATGGTCCGAGTCGAGGATGTTGCCGCCAAATTCATGGATGAATCCGGACACCCGGGCGACAATGCCTTTGCGATCCTTGCAGTGGATCAGGATGACGATGGATTCTTTGCGATTCGCTGCCATGCGGAGTCGTTCCTTTCATTCGAGGGACAGTCTTGAGCCGATGATGGAATGGCTACGATACGATGTGGCCGACAAGATCATAGGTGGCGGCATCCGTGATCTCGACGTTCACGAGATCGCCCGGGTTCGCTGTGCCGTCATTGATATAGACGACGCCGTCGATCTCGGGGGCCAGCCCTTCATGGCGGCCTTCCAGCAGCAGCGGAGTTTCCTCCGATGGGCCATCGACCAGGACTTCCATGACCGAGCCGATGCGTGCCTGCCCCTGCGCGGCGGCGATGCCTTCCTGGATCGCCAGCAGTTCGTTCCGCCGTTCGTCCATCACGGCTCGTTCAATCTTCTCATCGAGCGACAGGGCGGTCGTATCCTCTTCGTCCGAGTAAAGGAAGACCGCCACCCGGTCGAATTCCCGCTCCGTCACATAGGTCTTCAGCTCTTGGTAGGCCTTGTCGGTTTCACCGGGGAAACCCACGATGAAGGCTGTCCGGAAGGCCACTCCGGGAATACGGGTGCGAATGCGGTCCACCAGCTTGTCAATGGCGGCGCGAGTGCCAAGACGATGCATGCGCTTCAGCATCCGGTCGTTGATGTGCTGGAGCGGCATGTCGATGTATTTGGTAATCTTTTCCTCGCCGGCATAGAGATCGAGCAGGTCATCGGTGACGTGCTGCGGGTAGAGATAGAAGGGCCGGATCCATCGGAGGTCCTTCACCTTCACGAGTTCGCGCAGCAGCGTGGTCAATCCGCCTCGAATCCCCAGATCAACGCCGTAGTTGATCGTATCCTGAGAGATGAGATTGATTTCTTTCACGCCTTCCGCGGCGAGGCGTTCGGCTTCGGCCACGATCGATTCCACTGGGCGGCTGCGTTGTTTGCCCCGCATGATGGGAATGGCGCAGAAGGCGCAGTTGCGATTGCACCCCTCGGCGATCTTCACGTAGGCGCTGTGCGCTTTCCCGAGGCGCAGGCGCGGGGCGTCCGCATCGTAGAGATAGGGAGGCTCGCTGATCCAGAGCCGTTGCTGCCGTTTCTTGGGAGCCAGCAGGTCCCGGCAGATCGTGGCGATCTTGCCGAATTCACCGGTGCCGACCACGCCGTCCAATTCCGGCAGTTCTTTCAAGAGGTCGCCCTGATAGCGCTGTGCCAGACAGCCTGCGGCAATGAGCACCCGGCAGGCGCCTTTCTTCTTCAGCTTGCCATGTTCGAGGATGGTATTGATCGATTCTTGTTTCGCTTCCTCGATAAAGCCGCAGGTATTGATGATGACGACCTCGGCTTTCTTCGGATTGTCGGTTAAGACAAAGCCGTCGCTCACGAGCGTGCCGAGCATCAGCTCCGAGTCCACCTGATTTTTTGAGCACCCCAGGTTGACGAACCCGATGGTTGTTTTTTTGATGGCCACAGCCTTCTTGGCTGGCGGCGATTTTTTGGCGGGCTTCTTCCGGTCAAGCTGGATCAGTGGTGTAGACATTCAGGCAGTCTACGGGACGGTGAAAAATCCTGTCAACTTCGTGCCTCTTGCCCACTGGCCCTCGCCTCCCGTAGAGTGCGGTCATGATTCGCACCTTTCAAGGCATCAAGCCGTCCATTCCGGATTCCTGCTTTATCGAAGACACCGCCGTTGTGATCGGCGACGTCGTCATGGGCGAGGCCTGCAGCGTCTGGTTCAACGCCGTCATTCGGGGAGATGTCCACTATATCCGTATCGGAAACCGGACGAACGTCCAGGATCTCTGCATGCTCCATGTGACCCATGACACCCATCCGCTCATCATTGGGAACGAGGTGACCATCGGCCATAATGTCGTGCTGCACGGCTGCACGATCAAGGATCGTGTGCTGGTCGGCATGGGCGCCATTATCATGGACGGCGCGGTGATCGGAGAAGATTCGGTCGTCGGCGCGGGGGCACTGGTAGTGGAGGGCACGATTGTGCCGCCAAAAAGCCTGATCCTGGGATCACCGGCGAAGGTGAAGCGAGGAGTGACCGAGCAGGAATTGGCCTGGGTCAAAGAGTCGGCAGAGAACTATGTGAAGTATTCCCGCCAGTACATGAGTGACTCCTCAAAGCCGACGGGATTTCGTCCGTAATCCGTTTCGTCTTTCCCGGGTGCCGTTAGCCCAATTTCATCAAACAGATCGGATCCCCCACGAGGGCGGTGGAGTATTGCTGTCGCTCGACGCGGTAGGGGATCTGCTTGCGGTGGCACCAGTCGGCGATCCACACCACTTCTTCCGTCGAGGTGGTGACGAATCCCGGCAGGCTGAGCTTCGGCAAACAGCGATCCACGATCGAGCGTACAATTTTCCGCTGTTGTTCAAACTTACGCGGGTCGAAGGAAACAGGGTCGGCGTTGCCATAGGACAGTGGCGATAAGTCGGGAAATCGCTCCGGATCGTTTAACACACTGACCATCCAGAGATGGTCGAAGCGGTCCTTGGCGGTGGCTGCGTCTTGGCAATGAAATCGCACGGGCAGCGTGCGGCAGGCGCGATTCAATGCAGCTACTTCGGTCCGCCGCAGATTGTAGGGCTCGACCGTGCGGCCCAGCTCCAGCGCTTCGGCCAATAGCGGGGGCAGTTCCGCGACACCGGCGCCCACATAGAGGCTGCGGCCTTGTGGGGGGAGGCGCCGGCAGAGAGCCTGCGCGATCTGTGCGCCAAGCCGTTGGCAGGGCCCGCGTTTAGCCTGCCAAAACTCCTCGCCTCCTTCATAGCAATACACCGGGCCCAGGGTCTTGTAATCCAGGCGAGTAAAGACTTCACGGATGACGCGGCGAATGGAGGGGTGCAGTGTCGTGGGCATGATTCCTCAGGCTAATGGGTGGCCAAGGCGACGACGGTAGCGGTCACGGCCTGGGCCACGGATGAAAGAAAATCGAGATTGAGCGTGTCGATGGTATCGGTGGGCCGATGGTAATGGGGATTTCTGAAATTCGCCGTGTCGGTGACCATGACGGCGGGAACCCCCCGTTCCCAAAAGGCCGTGTGGTCGCTTCTCCTGGTATCGGGGAGCAATTCGCCGTTGCCAGGCACGATCAAGGGCACGATCGGGACCGAATGGCTCATGGCCTGCGCGACTGCGCCGGTGAATGACGCCGAGGCCTCGTTACCGATGACCGCAAGAAAGTTGCCAATGGTAGGGACCGCGACGGGAATGCCCGGCGGGGTTTTCTGCGAACCGTCTAGGTCGCTGGCATAACCGACGCATTCCAGCACGATGGCGCCATAAATGGATTGTCCGGTGGCGGTCAGCTGTGCGGTATAGGCCCGGCTTCCCAAGAGATGCTCTTCTTCCAGGCAAAAGGCGATGAATTGTACCGGGCGAGCCAGTGGAGTCTGGGCCAGCCGGTGGGCGACGTCAAGGAGCACGACCAGGCCGCTGGCGTTGTCATCCGCGCCCGGGGATTCTTCAACGGTATCGTAGTGAGCCGCCACGATGAGCGGGGGCGCGCTGGTGCCGGTTGAGGCCGGCACGGTCGCGACCACATTGTCGTAGGTCTGTCCCCACGCATCAAACGGATGCCGCGCGACGGCGAGCCCCGCGTCTGTGAATAGTTGCGCGAGGCAGTCGCCCGTTTCTCGCAGGGCCTCCGGCGATGTGCGGGGATGGCGTTCCCGCGCGAGTGTGGTGAGATGCGTCAGGAGGTTGCCGGCCACGTGAGGGGCGCCTATGACACGATCTCGGTGCCGATGCCTTTGCGGGTGAAGATTTCCAGCAGCAGGGCATGGGGAATGCGGCCGTCGATGATATGGGCTTTCCCGGCGCCACCGACCAGCGCGTCGAGGCAGGCTTGCACCTTGGGCAACATGCCCTCGCCGATGACCCCCTTTTTCACCATGCGCTGCACATCTTTCCGCGAGACGGTCGAGAGGTGGCGGCTGTTGGCGTCGCGGATGCCTTTCACGTCCGTCATCATCACCAGCTTTTCGGCATGGAGCGAGGCCGCGATGGCGCCGGCGACGAGGTCGGCATTGATGTTGTAGGTATTGCCCTCCCGGTCCGTTCCGATGGGCGCGATGACGGGGATGTAATGGTCTTGCTGGAGTTTCAAGACCAGGCTGGGATCGACGGTTTGCACTTCCCCGACGAGTCCGAAGTCGCCCTGATCGTCGCCTTCAAGGTCTTTGCCCAGGCTTTCCGCCCAGGCTTTGGCGGTGAGCGGGCGCGCCATGATCAGCCCCCCGTCTTTCCCACTGAGTCCGACGGCCCGGCCGCCGTGGCGATTGAGGAGTTCCACAATCTCCATGTTGATTTTCCCGGCCAGGACCATCTCGACGATTTCCATCGTGGCTTCGTCGGTTACCCGGACGCCATGGCGAAACTTGGCTTGGATTCCGAGCCTGGTGAGCATCTTGTCGATCTGCGGCCCTCCGCCATGCACGATCACGGGATTGAGCCCAACGTATTTCAGCAGGACGACGTCTTCGGCGAAACGTTCCTTCAGCGCGGTTTCCGTCATGGCATGGCCGCCGTACTTGACGACGACGGTTTTGCCCCGGAAAGTCCGGATGTAGGGCAGCGCCTCGATCAGCACGTTGGCTTTTTTAATCAATCGATTCATGGGTCACTCCCGTTGCGAGCTTACAGAATGTACCGGCTCAAGTCCTGGTCCTTCACGATGTCTTTCAGACGTTCGCGCACGTAGTTGGCGGTGATGGAAACGGTTTTCTCAGGCCACTCCGGTCCGGCAAACGAAATCTGTTCCAGCAGCCGCTCCATAATGGTAAAGAGCCGGCGGGCGCCGATATTTTCCGTCCTCTCGTTGACCTGGACCGCGAGTTCGGCGATTTCTTCGAGTCCGTCCTGCGCAAACTCGACGGTCAATCCCTCCGTGGCGAGGAGGGCGTGGTATTGCCGGACCAAGGCGCCTTTGGGTTCGGTGAGGATCCGCACGAAATCGTCCTTGGTCAGCGGACTCAGTTCGACGCGGATCGGAAACCGGCCCTGGAGCTCGGGGATCAAGTCCGATGGTTTTGCCACATGGAACGCGCCCGCGGCAATAAATAAAATATGATCGGTGAGCACCGGGCCGTGTTTGGTGTTCACGGTGCAGCCTTCCACGATCGGGAGCAGGTCGCGTTGCACGCCTTCGCGCGAGACATCAGGCCCCGAGGTCCGCTCCCGGCCCGCGATCTTATCAATTTCGTCCAGAAACACAATGCCGGTCTGCTGGACTTTGGCGATGGCCTCGCGCACCACCTCGTCCATGTCGATAAGTTTCTGGGCTTCCTCCTGGGTCAGATGCTTGAGCGCCTCCGCCACTTTCATGCGCCGGTTCTTTTTCTTTCCCGGCATCATTCCGCCGAGCATGTCCTGGAGGTTGCTTTGCAAGTCGTCCAGGCCGCCGATATTCGAGATGACTCCCACGGGGAGGCCCCGTTCTTTCACCTCCAGCTCGACCGTGCGTTCATCGAGCTTGCCTTCGCGCAGCTGCAGCCTGAGCTTGGAGCGGGTTGTCTCGTAGGAGTCGTGTCCGGCCGTGGCGGGGGCGTCGGTGGTGCTGTCGATACTGCTCGGTCGTGATGGCGGCGGCGGAAGCAAGAGGTCCAGCAACCGGTCTTCCCCATGTTGCTCAGCCTTCTGTTGCACGTCTTCGAGGTGCCTGCTTTTCACCATGTTGATGGCCAGTTCGGTCAGATCGCGAATGATCGACTCCACGTCACGGCCGACGTAGCCGACCTCAGTAAATTTCGACGCTTCGACTTTGATGAACGGCGCCTGCGCCAATTTGGCCAGCCGGCGCGCAATTTCGGTTTTTCCGACGCCGGTCGGGCCGATCATGATGATATTCTTGGGCATGACCTCGTCGCGCAGATCCGGTGCCAGTTGTTGCCGCCGCCAGCGGTTCCGCAGCGCGATGGCGACCATCCGTTTGGCGTCTTTCTGGCCGATGACGTACCGGTTCAGCTCCTCGACGATCTGGCGCGGGGTCAGGCTGTTTACATTGACGGGTGCGGTCTCGGTCTTCGTCTGTGTCACGGTCGTGATCTATCCTCGCAGTTCCTCAACGATGATTTGCTGGTTCGTATAAATGTCGATGGCGCCGGCGATCATCATGGATTCTTTCACAAGGGTTGCGGCATCCAGCGGCGAATGGCCGAGGAGCGCTCTGGCTGCCGACAGGGCATAGGGGCCGCCGGAGCCGATAGCTAAAATGCCGTCTTCCGGCTCCACGACATCGCCGGTTCCCGAGATGATGAAGGATTGCTCACGGCCCGCGACGGCCAGCAGCGCCTCCAGGCGGCGGAGCACGCGATCTGTGCGCCAATCCTTGGCCAATTCCACGGCGGCCCTGGTGAGGTTGCCGCGATACTCCTCGAGTTTGCTTTCAAACTTTTCAAACAGGGTAAAGGCGTCGGCGGTGGCTCCGGCAAATCCCGCCAGGACTTGGTCATGGTGCAGGCGGCGGAGCTTTTTGGCGTTCTGTTTCATCACCGTCGTGCCCACGGTTACTTGCCCGTCGCAGCCCATGGCCACCCGGCCATCGCGCCGGACGCAGAGAATGGTCGTCGAGCGGATTCTCATGATCCAGTGTCATCCTTTCGGGGAGAAGTGCGTGCTCCCTTCGCACGGGGATGGGCCCGGTCATAGACGGCGAGGAGCTGGTCCGTGGCCAGATGGGTGTATTTCTGGGTGGTGTTCAGCGACGCATGCCCCAGCATTTCTTGAATGGAACGCAGGTCGGCGCCTTCATCCAACAGATGCGTCGCGTAGGAATGGCGCAGGGCATGGGGGCTGACGGCTCCACCCGCGAGACGGCTTGAGTAGCGGGAGACCACGCGGGCGACGCTGCGAGTGGTCAGGCGGCCGCCGCGGTGATTGAGGAACAGGGGCGCCGACGGCTGTTGTGCGGGCGCGGAGATATTCAACGAAGCGCGATAGGTCCGGATGGCGTGGAGCGCGAGGTCGCCGATGGGGACGATCCGCTCCTTGCGCCCTTTCCCGCGCAGGTGGACGAGCCCTTCGTCATGATTGATATCGCCCAGATTGAGCCCCACGGCTTCGCTGACGCGTGCGCCGGTCGAATAGAGCGTTTCAAGCAGTGCCCGATCGCGCAACGCCAGCGCCGATGTGCCCTCGGGGCATTCCATCAAGACATTCGCGTCGTCTTTGGTCAGGACTCGCGGTAACGGCTTGGGGAGTTTGGGGCTGCGAATCTCTTCGGCCGGATTCGCGGCGACCGTGCCTTCCCGCACGTGAAACCGGTAGAAACTGCGCAGGCAGGCGAGCTTGCGCGACAGCGAGGAGGCTTTTTCGCCCTTCCGGTCCAGCCAATGAAGATAAGCGCGAATGGATTCGGCGGTGATCTCGCCGGCGCGAATCTGCCGGGGCGGCTGCTGTGTCTGCGTGAGGAACGCCGTCAATTGGGTCAGGTCTGACTGGTAGTTGCGAATGGTCTCCGGCGAGGCATTGCGCTCGACGGCGAGGAATCTCATGAAAGCGCGGATTGCGTCATCCATCGATCGAAATCCTCACGGGCCCGTTGGGCAATGAGTTGCCGTTTCTTGTCCTTATCTCTCGGCGTTTGCGCGAGCGGGGGAAAGAGGCCGAAATTGGTGTTCATCGGCTGAAAATGCTTGGGGTCCGATGCGGACACGTGGCCCACCAGACAGCCGTGCGCCGTGGTCGGCGGCGGTGTGACGAGTGGAAGGCCGGCCAGCGCGCGGGCCGCATTGATACCGGCGAATCCCCCCATGGCCGCCGATTCCGTATAGCCCTCGACGCCGACCAATTGTCCGGCGAAGAACAGCGTGCCCCGTGCTTTGAATTGCAAGGTGTTCAAGAGCAGCTGCGGAGAGTTGATAAATGTGTTGCGATGCAAGCTGCCATAGCGCAAAAACTCGGCCTGTTCCAGCCCCGGAATCATGCGGAAGACGCGCTTCTGCTCCGGATAGGTGAGTTTCGTCTGAAACCCGACAAGGTTGTAGCAGGTGCGGTGCACGTTTTCCGTCCGGAGCTGGACGACCGCCGCCGGGCGGCTGCCGGTGCGCGGATCGGTGAGTCCCACCGGTTTCATGGGGCCGAAGGCGAGCGTCTGCCGGCCCCGCTCCGCCAAGACTTCGATGGGGACGCAGGCTTCGAAGTAAGGGGTCTTTTCAAATTCTTTCGGCTGCACTTTTTCGGCGGCCATCAGGGCATCGTAAAAGGCATTGTACTGCGCGTTGTCCATCGGGCAGTTCAGGTAGTCGTCCCCGCCTTTATCATAGCGGGAGGCTGCGAAGACGATGTCCATATTGATCGAGTCGGCGTCGATAATCGGAGAGATGGCATCGAAGAAATAGAGATGCTGCGACTGGGTCACGGCGCGGATGGCTTGCGACAATTTATCCGACGTGAGCGGCCCGGTTGCGATGATGCAGAGGCAGTCGGTCGGGATCTCCGCGATTTCTTCATGCAGAATTCTGACGTTGGGATGGCCTTCGAGCGCCTGGGTGATCTTGAGGGAGAATTGATCGCGATCGACCGCCAGCGCCGATCCCGCCGGAACTTTTGCCTGTTCGGCCGAGGCAATGACCAGCGAGTTGAGCCGCCGCATTTCTTCCTTGAGTATCCCCGGCGCATTGGCCGGATCGGTTGACCCGAGCGAATTGGAACAGACGAGTTCAGCCAAGCCTCCCGTTTTATGCGCCTTCGTCATTTCCTTGGGGCGCATCTCGTACAGCGTCACTTTCGCGCCGCGATTGGCTGCCTGCCAGGCTGCTTCTGAACCGGCCAGACCACCCCCTATGATGACGATGTCATCTCGCATGCTCACGTGTGCTCCTTACGGGAGAAAAAGGGAAGACCCTATTCTAGAAACCGAGTTTTAGATCTGTCAAGGAAAGACCGTGCGAGTCTGCCCTCTCTGGATGGCCGCTAGCGACTCGAGGCTGCTTACTCGTAGGGTGAATTTATGGATCGTATTCTTCTTCCCCATCATTGATCGAACGCGGGGGGCCATGTTAGACTCCTGGCCGGTTGGGCGATTAGCTCAGTGGTAGAGCGCTTCCTTCACACGGAAGAGGCCACAGGTTCGATACCTGTATCGCCCACCATCTTTTCGTTCCTGCGCACATACCCCCTTATAAGTCCTTGCTTTTATAGGCCTGCGAAACCAGCTCTGTTTCTGGACAGAATGGGGATTGTCGGCTACACTTTTTACTGTAGCGAGTGGAATCGAGGCACGAGCGATCATCTTGTCGAACAAAGTGAGGTTAGGTATGAGAGTACGGACTTGTGTTATGGGACTCATGATGATGGCCATTCTGGCGACCGGATGCAGCTCGACGAATCAGTCGGGCAGGGCGAGCGCCGAGCAAGAGTACGTGCCTCCGACCAGTATTTATAACATTCTCGATAGCACGGCGATGATCTACTCGGACCCTGCGGCGGGATCCGCCATTAATGACAATCCTCTTCGGTGGCTGGGGTTCTTGCTGCATCCTATCGGTCAGGCACTCGATTATGCGGTAAACCGGCCGATTTATATGCTGGCCGGGCTGTTCCCCTACGCCACGGGCTATACCCAGGAAGATGCGATGGTGGACGCACAGCGTCGTTAAGACCTGTTCCCGGTTGAGTTTATGAGGCCCGTTCTCTTCTAGGGGAACGGGCCTCTTCTTTTGGGGGCCTCTTCGCAGCTCATGGACAATCGTGTAAGATTCCCTACCGCCTGCACATGAAATACATATAGAGGAGGTGTTGTGCGGTTTCTTCAGCGGCACAGTCTTCTCATTGGCGTTGCTCTTCTCCTCGGGCTGATGCAGGGCTGCGGGGGCGCGCCTCCGCCGGTCAGGCCCAACCTTCCCCCATCTGAAAGCGATCTGGTGCTTCTGACGTCGGCGGCGCTCTGCGACCGCAAGGCGGACCTTCTCAAGAAACTGCCCCAGACCGCGTTGGCGACACGCTCGTGGGGAAGCGGCCAGGAGGTGGTTTATCCCGGAACTCAGAGTCCATCGCACGGGGACGAATCCTATTTCTTTGACGAGGATGGCCTGCTGGTTGGAGCGGTTTTCAGTTTCCCATCCGGGCTTGATCTTCAGCCCTACCCGGTCTTGCGGCGCACGCTCTCGCTACTCAAGCCCTCGCTCGAGTTTTATTTCAATGCGGCGCAACTGGCGACGAAGGGCACCATGGACAGTAGTGCCATCTATGAGACGGGAGATGAAAAGACGACCTTTGAATACCTGGTTACGGGCGATCAAAACCGGCCGGTGTTGCTGATGGCCTCTTTCACGATCGATCCCTATGCGCGGCTATTTTCGCCCTATCGGCAGGAGTTTCTGAGCCGACTCAAGCGCCCTGCCGACGGGAAGGCGGGCATGAAGACAGAAATTCAGGGCAGTGAGGACAAAGACCCCTTTGCTTCTTTACAGCAGTTCGCCCGCGGGCAGACGGCACAACTCGCGTATTGTCAGGAGAAGAACTACGACATTGCGGCCGATGCGTATCAAAAGGCAATCGCGGGTGGGTTTGCCAACAAGGTCTGGTTGGCTGAAGCCCATCATCGTCTGGGAGTGGCGTTGGATGCGAAGGGACAGGTGGAGAAGGCGAAGGCGGAGATGCTGCAATCGCTCGCGATCCGGCCCAACATTCCCGAGGTGCTCAACAATCTGGGTACTCTCCATCGCAAACTCGGTGATAAAGCCGCTGCCATGAGCCTATTCGAAAAAGCGGTGGTTCTGCGTCCGAACTATGCCATGGCCCGGTACAATCTCGCTGAGGCCTATGAGCCGGTCAATCCCAAACGCGCGATTGTCGAGTACGAAACGTTCCTGGCCCTGGTCGAAGGCATTCCTGAGGAAGAGGGGCGGATTGCGCGCGTCACGGAGCGGTTGAAGGCCCTGAAAAAACCTTAAATCTGAGTTGGGCGGAAGAGCGGTCAGCGGCGGGCTTGTTCTTCTTGTTCTTGCAGCGTTTTGCACTCAATGCACAGGGTGGTCACGGGACGGGCTTTGAGCCGCTTGTAGGGAATATCTTCGCCGCAGCGCTCGCAGAGTCCGTAGATCCCCGCTTTCATCCGGTCCAAAGCCTCATCGATTTTTTTGAGGAGCTTCTGTTCCCGATCGCGGATCCGCATTGAGAAGTTCTGATCGACTTCCGCCGAGGCTTGATCGCTGACATCCGGAAATGCTTCCAGGTCTTGGTGTTGCGCGAGCACCTCGCTGACTTCGCCTAATAAACTGGCCCGTTGGTGTTCCAGCGATCGGCGGATGTCGGGATATTTTGCCTTGGGGGGGGAGGATTGTGACGCGTTGGATTTTGAGGCGCGTGCGGAAGCCGACGATTTCGGTGACTTTGACGAAGGGGCTTGTTTGGCGGAAGGACGTGCCTTCATATGCCTCACCAGCAAAGAGAAGCGAGTAAACGAGCCGGGACTATAACAGTCTGATGAAGAGGCGGTCAACGGGAGCGGGAAGGGTCCTGCTACAGATCGCGCCGGCCCTCGATCGACTTCAGCAGCGTCACTTCATCGGCATACTCGATATCCATACCGACCGGGATACCGTAGGCAATTCGAGAGACTCGCACGCCGTGGGGTTTCAGCAGCCTGGTGAGGTAGATGGCTGTGGCTTCCCCTTCGATGGTGGGACTCGTGGCGAGGATAATCTCATCAACTCCGCCGGACTTCACGCGCTCTACCAATTCTTCGGCGCGAATATCGCTCGGCCCGACGCCATCGAGCGGAGAGAGCGATCCCAACAGGACGTGGTAGAGGCCGCGATAGCCTGCCGCCCGCTCGATAGCGTAAATCGTGCTGGGCTCTTCCACGACGAGGATTTTGGTGCGGTCACGCTTGGGGTCGCGGCAAAATTCGCACAGCTCGCCTTCGGCGATATTCCGGCATTGACGGCAAAAGGCCAGCCCGTCTTTGACGGCGCGAATGGCGTCCGCCAAGCGGAGCGCCTCTTCCCGCTCGGTTTTAAGCAGATGAAACGCCAGCCGTTGGGCGCTTTTTTGGCCCACTCCGGGCAGGCGGACGAGTTCTTTGACGAGCCGGGCGAGCAAGCCTTGTTGGTCGATAGCCATGGCGTGGTTTAGAAAAGGCCCGGCATTTTGAGTCCGCCGGTCACCGCTTTCATTTCCTGCTCCATCACGTCCTTCGCCTTTCGGAGCGCCTCATTCGTGGCGGCCAGAACGAGGTCCTGAATCATCTCCACATCGCCGCCTTTGCCGACTTCGGGGTCGATCACGACGCTCACGATCTGCATGGCGCCGTTGGCCGTCACGGTGACGATGCCGCCGCCGGCCGTGCCGCTGGCGGTCTTTGTCGCAGCCTGTTCTTGCAGCTTCGCCATTTGCTCCTGCATGGCTTGGGCCTGCTTCAGAATATTTGACATATTGCCAAAGGGATTTTTCATTCGCTTGCCTCCTTGTGCGCCAGGGTTCTCACGTCGGCTAAATCTGTGCCGAATATTTCAAGGGCCTGCTTCACAATGGGGTTGGCCCGTGCCTGCTCAAATAAGACTACTCGCTGCTCCTGCTCCTTCGCGGCGCGCAGTTGCGCCATCGTCGGTCCGGGGGGATCGGCTTCGGACAGTTCCACGACGCGAATTTTGATCGGCCGGCCCACCTGCTTTTCACACAACGACGCGAGGGAGCGGAGGTTGTCTTCTTTCTCCAGCATTGACCGGGCCAGCGTCGATTGTTTCCCAAAGCCGATGGTGACCTGGCTGCCTTCCAGGCCGATGTACCGGCCTGTTTCGAGAAAGGGCGCAAAGTTGGGAAAAGAGGCCGCCACTTCCTCTTGCACCAGCTCCCATTTAAGCGAGGAGGACGATTGGTTGACAGGAGCGTCGTCGGCCTTCGGTATAGGAACAGGGGTTAGTCCACCTGTTTCAACGCCAGGCCTAGGAGCAGCTGGTGGCCGCGCTGTCTGTTGGGCAGATGGCGAAGGTGATGGCTTGGGGGCGGCCTCAGGCGTCGGCCTGGCTTGTGTTTCGACCGGAGGTGCCTGCCGGACGGCGGTAGGAGTGGCCATGGCCGATGGCTTTGTCGAAGCCGTCGTTGGCGCCGGCGCAGGTCTTCCTGGTGGTGGTGTTGCAACGGTCTTCGGCAGGGATGGAGTGCTGGCTGCCGGCGGCGGTACGTGCGCTCGAATCTCCGGTTGCCGCAAGAGGCGTGTGGCCCGCACCGCCGTCGCCTCCAGCACAAAACGTGGGTGAGCGGTGAAGCGCAGGGAATCCTCGGCCTGGGTGAACATGGTCAGCAATTCCTGCAGCTGTTCCGGCGTCACTCGCTTGGCTTCCGTGACAAGGTGCTGAATGTCTTCTTCGGAGGCTTCGATCAGCCCGCGCAAGTCCGTTGCAGCCGGCACGACGGACGAGACCAGCAGATTGCGGAGGTGTTCCACGACATCGGCGCAAAATGCCTTGAGGTCGTGGCCCTGGTCCAGGAGGTTTGCCACGACGGCCAGCGCCGCCGGGCTGTCTTGAGCGAGAATCGCGGCGATGAGTCCCTGAACGAGTTCTTGCGGCACCGCGCCCAGCAAGACTTCCAGATCCGCATGGGCGATGGTCTTCCCCCCGAACGCAATCGCCTGATCGAGCAGGCTCAACCCGTCCCGCATGCTGCCTTCACTGGCGCGGGCGAGCGCCGTGAAACTGCGGTCCTCGATATTCAGGCCATCTTCTTTGGCCACGTGGCGGAGGCGGTCGATAATCTCCTGCCGGGCGATCCGACGGAAATTATAATGTTGGCAGCGCGAGAGGATGGTGGCGGGAATTTTGTGAATTTCCGTCGTGGCAAAAATAAACACCACATGGGCCGGCGGCTCTTCCAGCGTCTTCAGGAGCGCATTGAACGCCGAATTGGAGAGCATGTGGACTTCGTCGATGATGTAGACACGGTAATGTCCGCGAAAGGGGGAGAACTTCACATTTTCGCGGATCTCGCGCACGTCGTCGACGCTGGTATTCGAGGCGCCGTCGATCTCCATCACATCGACGGAGGTGCCCTGCGTGATTTCGACACAATTGATGCAGGTGTTGCAGGGATGTCCGGTCGGACCCTGCTCGCAATTCAACGCCTTGGCCAAAATACGGGCGATCGTGGTTTTGCCGACGCCGCGCGTGCCGGAAAAGAGATAGGCGTGCGCGATGCGCTTGGTATCGACCGCGTTCATGAGCGTCTGAACGACGTGCGACTGTCCTACGACTTCGTCGAACGTGCCCGGCCGGTATTTGCGCGCGGAGACTTGGTAATCCATGGTTTAATTGGCGAGGGGTTCGGGGCTAGGGGCGAGAGCGTTCAAAATGAGCGCAATGCAATCTCATCCCCCTTGCCTCGTACCCCTTGCCCTTAGCCTATACAAGTGGGGCCAGGTGATCCTGCGGCACACAGAACTGACCGCTTACCGTTGCTTCCTTCCGGACCTGGCGGGGTTCACAGGGTTCTGTTGCACAGGGCCCAGCCCCTTAAGCATGAGCATGCGAGTGGGATTATCCGCTCGCCAAGAATCATCATGGTGGCTCGCGGTCGAGCTAGCTCTGTATGGCGGAGAGGGTGGGCATTCGAAGTCGCGCTAAGGTGCTTCGCACGCGCTCCTACGAAGGGGCCTGCCCCCTCGTACGCTCCCCACGCGAGGGACACATCCCCCGCGATCCCCCTGTTCGACTCCCACCCTTCCGAAATCTTTTCTTGCCGTGTGTATCCCGGTGGAGATTTGGGAGACCAACACTAGCTTACTGTATGGCGGAGAGGGTGGGATTCGAACCCACGGTCGGGTTGCCCCGACGCATGCTTTCCAAGCATGTCGATTCGTCCACTCTCGCACCTCTCCGCGCCCATACGAGAGGCGGGATTGTAACATGCGGCCCTGTGAGCGGCAAGGCAAGGCCGGATGCTAGTGATGCCGCATTTGACCCCCTAGGGGGGCTTTCCTATACTGCGAGGAGAATGGGAGGTGCCGCATGAAAATTCTCTTCGGTCTCGGCGTGGCCGTTGTTCTGCTCGTTGGCCTGGTGTTGCTTCTCCCCTTCATGGTCGATCTCAACAAGTATCAAGACCAGTATCGTCCTCTTATAGAAGAGGCGCTGAATCGCAAGGTTACTCTTGAGGATATCCGTTTGACCATTTGGCCGAGGCTCGGTGCCCGTGTGGCGGGATTCATGGTGGTGGAGGATCCGGCCTTTGGGGCCGGGCCGTTTGCCTCGCTTGCGTCGGTGGAAGTTGGGGTGAAGCTGATGCCGCTGTTGAGCGGAAAGGTGGAGGTCGAAGAGATCACCCTGCGCGAGCCGTTGATCACGGTCACCAAGAATAAGAACGGTGTCCTCAACGCCTCCACGCTGGGACGCAGGGGTGTGGCCGTACCAGAGAAACCGTCGCGCGCACCGGTGCCGTCACCGGATGGACCGCTGAAGATCCTCGCGCTACTGGCCGTGGATCGTGTGTCCATTGTGGGCGGCAAGGTGACGTATCGCGATGGGTCTCAGCCCCAACCGGTTGAATATGTATTGCAGGATATAGAGCTTTTACTACAGTCGGTCCACTTGGGTGAATCGCCGACGCTGCACTTTGCAACGCAAGTTCAGCCACTGAATCTCCCGGTTTCGCTCGATGGCACATTCGGCCCGCTGAAAGAGGCGACGGAGCTCGATGCGATCAATCTTCGGCTTTTACTGGGGGAAACGGCGCTGACCATCACGGGCAACACAGCCGGTCCTCAGGCCTCGATCACGGTGACTTCTCCGGTCATCAACACGGCCAACCTGCCGATGACCCTTCCCGTGAAGAAGCCGGTTGAGGCGAAAAATGTGAAATTGGTGGTGGAGACGAAGGGCCAGGCCCTCGCCCTCCGCGATCTTTCCCTCGAACTGTTCGGTGGGACCCTTGCGATGCAAGGTGGTCTCGTCTCTGGAAGCGTGGCGCCCCCATTCAACGGGAAACTATCCTTGCAGGGGTTGCAACTTGGCCCGGCCATCGACGCAGTCGCCGAGACGCCGATATCGGTCAGCGGAACCGCCGGGGCGGATGTCTCAGTAAAAGGGCAGGGGTTTGGCATTCCGGATTTGACCAACATGTTGGAAGGCGGTGGCCATGTTGCGGTGAAAGACGGCAAGATCGAGGGAGTGAATTTGCTTCAAGAAGCCGTCTCGATTCTAAAGGTGGCCGGGATTTCAATCGGGGAAGCCAAAGCCACTGCGTTTTCCACGATCGAAACGGATCTGGCCATCAAGCAAGGCGTCGTGGCGCTTCAAAACCTGCTGATGGATAGCCACGATTTTCAAGCTACGGGAAGCGGCACGATTGGATTCGACCATGTGGTGAGCCTGACCGTGAATCTGCGCCTCTCTGAAGCCCTGAGCCGGCAGATTGCCGGGGCTTCACCGGTCGCACGGCTGGCGATGAAGGAAGGGCGGCTTGCGTTACCGCTGTTGATCGGCGGGACCTTGGAAGCGCCGACCTATGGGCTTGATATGAAAGGGCTTACCGGCAAGGCCCAAGAGCAGATTCAGAAGAAAGTGGAAGAAACGGTAGGCGGTCTGCTCAAAGGCACGGCCAAGCCGCAAGATCTCGAACAGCAGGGGCGGGATTTGCTGAAAGGTTTGCTCGGCCGGTAAGGCAACGCGTTGTGGTGTAGTTCTGTGCAGCCCTGAGAGAATTTCCCGCGCCCCCGGTCAATGGGACGGCTGCCTGATTGCCCGAATTGTTCAGGTTGACAGTCCTGCGGTTCCAGTGGTACCTTGGCGCGCTATTTTTCGTGCGCATTGCGCGAAACTATTTCGTGTGCCCAAAGTAGAAGTGAGTGAACGCAGACAGTGATTAAGACAGCAGTTGCGCGACGTTACGCACAAGCACTCTTTGAGCTGCTCGACCAATCGAATATCGAAGCCACTCGCACGGCCCTCAACGGCCTTGGCGCCGCCGTCAAGGATTCGGCGCCCCTCCGCCATGTCGTGGCCTCACCGGCTTTTGGAGTGGAAGACAAGATTGCAGTTCTTGGTGAGATCGGCTCCCGCCTCGGGTGCCCTCCTATCGGCAAGACATTCCTCGGCCAGTTGGTGAAAAAAAATCGTGTCGGGTTCTTGCCGGAAATCGCCGAGGCATTTGCCAAGCTGGTCGATGCCTCGAAGGGCACGCAGCCGGTGAC
This sequence comes from Nitrospira sp., assembly GCA_035968315.1. NCBI lineage: Bacteria > Pseudomonadati > Nitrospirota > Nitrospiria > Nitrospirales > Nitrospiraceae > Nitrospira > Nitrospira sp. Next base: position 200,622 of record JAVYIN010000009.1, on the reverse strand, counting down.
GGTCTCGTCCGCTGCCGCCTTGTCGTCCGCCGAACAAGATCGAATGAAAACCCGCCTTCGCGAGACGCTGAAGCGCGAAGTCGATGTCACGTTTCAGGTTGATGCAAGCCACCTGGCTGGCGTGCAAATTCATATCGGCAGCGCCGTTGTCGATAGCACCGTCCGCGGGCGCTTGCGGGCGATGCAGAGCCTGTTGACTAAGGAGTAGCCATGCAGATCAAGGCAGAAGAAATCAGTGCGATCATCAAAGAAAAAATCAAGGGCTTCGACAAGCAGGTCGATGTCAAGGAAACCGGATCCGTCATCCAGGTCGGCGACGGTATCGCCAAGATCTACGGGCTCGACGGTGCCATGGCCGGCGAAATGCTCGAATTCCCCGGCGGCCTCTACGGCATTGCGCTGAACCTTGAAGAGGACAACGTCGGCGCCGTGTTGATGGGCGACGATGTCGGCATCAAGGAAGGCGATCCCGTCAAGCGCACGGGCCGCATCGCGGAAATTCCGGTCGGTGAAGCGCTCGTCGGACGTGTCGTGAATGCCATCGGCCAGCCAATCGACGGCAAGGGCCCGATCAATTCGCCGCACAAATCCCGCATCGAAGTCGTGGCCCCCGGCGTGAATACGCGCCAATCCGTTCATGAACCGTTGCAGACCGGCATCAAGGCCATCGACGCCATGATTCCCATCGGCCGCGGCCAGCGCGAGTTGATCATCGGCGACCGGCAGACCGGCAAGACGGCCATTGCCGTCGATACGATCATCAACCAAAAAGGCCTCGGGGTGTTTTGTATCTATGTCGCGGTCGGGCAGAAGCGTTCGACCGTCGCGCGCGTCGTCAAGACGCTCGAAGAAAATCATGCGATGGAATACAGCATGGTCGTGTCGGCCAGCGCCAGCGATCCGGCTCCGATGCAGTTCTTGGCCCCCTTCGCGGGCGCCGCGATCGGTGAGTATTTCCGTGATAACGGCAAGCATGCCTTGATCGTGTACGACGACTTGTCCAAGCACGCAGTGGCCTATCGGCAGCTGTCGCTGCTGCTTCGCAGGCCGCCGGGCCGCGAAGCCTATCCCGGCGACGTGTTCTATCTGCATTCCCGGTTGCTGGAGCGCGCGGCCAAGCTGAGTGAAAAGCTCGGCGGAGGCAGTCTTACGGCGTTGCCGATCATTGAAACGCAAGCCGGCGACGTGTCCGCCTACATTCCGACGAACGTGATCTCGATCACGGACGGGCAGATTTATCTCGGCAGCGATTTGTTCTATTCCGGTATCCGTCCGGCGATCAACGTCGGTCTGTCCGTGTCCCGCGTCGGCGGATCGGCCCAGATCAAGACGATGAAACAGGTGGCCGGTACGCTGCGCCTGGATCTGGCTCAATACCGTGAAATGGCGGCCTTCGCGCAGTTCGGCAGCGAACTCGACAAGGCTACGCAGATGCAGCTCGCGCGAGGTGTGCGCATGGTGGAGCTGTTGAAGCAAGGCCAATACAAGCCGATGCCGGTGGCGGATCAGGTCTTGTCGATTTACGCGGGCGTCAACGGATTCCTCGACGATGTGCCGGTTGACAAGGTGCAGCAGTTCGAAGCCGATTTGCTGCATTACATCCAGCAGCACCATCCCGAACTGAAAAAAGAAGTGACCAGCATCGGGAAGATCGACGACAAGGTGGCTCCGCGCATCAAGGAAATCATTGCGACCTTTAAGCAGAAGATGGGATACGGCGCAAAGTAGCCATCAGCACCCCTGCTGATCGCTGACGGCTGAAAGCTCGAAACCATGCCCAGTTTACAAAGCCTGCGCCGCAAGATTGCGGCGTTCAAGAATACGCAGAAGATTACCAAGGCCATGAAGATGGTGGCGGCGGCGAAGCTTAAGCGCTCGCAGGACCGCATTCTGGCCGCCCGCCCCTATGCGCACAAGATGCGCGGGGTCTTGAGCAATCTGAGCCAGCGCGTCAATCGCGCGGCGCACCCGCTGCTCCAGAAGCGGGAGGGCAAGAAGATCGAGGTGCTCGTCGTCACGAGCGATCGCGGTCTCTGCGGCGGGTTCAACGGCAACATTGTCCGGAAGAGCGCCGACTTCGTCCGGCAGTGCGAAGCACGCGGGTTGCAGGTCAATGTGAGCATCGTCGGACGCAAGGGCCGCGATTATTTCCGGCGGCGCACCTGGCCGATCCGGCAAGAATGGACCGGGGTGTTCGACAAGCTGAGCTATGAGCACGCCATCGATATCGGCGGGGATCTCACGGATAATTTCGTGAAGGGCACCTTCGACGAACTCTATGTCGTCTACAACGAATTCAAGTCGGCCATCCAGCAGCGCGTGATCGTCGAAAAGCTGTTCCCGGTCGATGCCGCCGCCGAGTTCGGCGCGGCGCAGGCCGAGGGCACGACGGGCGGCAGCTATCTGTACGAGCCGGATGAAGCGGACTTGCTGAATGCGCTGGTGCCCAAACATTTCCAGATTCAGACCTACCGCATTCTCCTGGAGTCGGCGGCCGCCGAGCATGGCGCCCGCATGGCGGCGATGGACGGTGCGACGAGAAATGCCGGTCAGCTGATCAAGAAGGTGACGCTCTACTACAACAAGACTAGGCAAGCGGCGATCACCAAGGAACTGATGGATATTGTCGGCGGCGCGGAAGCACTCAAGTAACGCCGTGCCGAGTGCGGAGCGATGCATGCTGAGACATCCTGGCAGTAGGGCCTCTCAGCATTGAGCATTTGAGCAAAAGGGGTAAAAGATGAGCACAGGTAAAGTGATCCAAGTCATCGGACCGGTTGTGGACGCGGAGTTTCCTCCCGGTCAGCTGCCGAATATCTACAACGCATTGAAGGTCACCCAGGAAGCCAATGAGGCGGCGGGCAAGCCGGCCGTGAATATTACCCTGGAAGTGGCGTCGCATCTTGGTGAAAATCGCGTCCGCAGCATCGCGATGTCGACGACGGACGGTTTGACCAGAGGCATGGATGTCGCGGACACCGGGGCGCCGATCTCGGTGCCGGTCGGGCGTGAAACACTGGGACGCCTTATCAATGTGCTGGGTGAGCCGGTCGACGAAAAGGGGCCGATCAAGACAAAGAAGACCTATCCGATTCACCGCCCGGCGCCGAAGCTGGAAGATCAGGACACCAAGACGGAAGTGCTCGAGACGGGCATCAAGGTGGTGGACCTGCTTGAGCCGTACAGCAAGGGTGGAAAAGTCGGGCTCTTCGGCGGCGCCGGCGTCGGCAAGACCGTCATCATCATGGAGCTCATCAACAATATCGCATTGCACCATGGCGGATTCTCCGTGTTCGCCGGTGTCGGTGAGCGAACCCGCGAAGGCAACGATCTCTGGCATGAAATGAAGGACTCCAAAGTCATCGATCCCGATGATTTTACCAAGTCCAAAGCGGCCTTGGTCTACGGCCAGATGAACGAGCCGCCCGGAGCCCGTCTTCGTGTGGCGCTGACCGGTTTGGCCGTCGCCGAGTATTTCCGCGACGAAGAAAATCAGGATGTGCTGCTCTTCGTCGACAATATTTTCCGGTTCACGCAAGCCGGTTCCGAAGTGTCCGCCTTGCTCGGCCGTATGCCGTCGGCGGTCGGTTATCAGCCGACGCTTTCGACGGAAATGGGGCAGCTGCAAGAGCGTATTACCTCGACCAAGCGCGGTTCGATTACGTCGGTGCAGGCCATCTATGTGCCGGCCGACGACTTGACCGACCCGGCTCCGGCCACCGCGTTCGCCCACCTGGACGCCACGACGGTGTTGTCGCGCCAGCTGGCCGAGTTGGGCATTTATCCGGCGGTCGATCCGCTGGACTCCACCTCGCGTATTCTCGATCCGCAAGTCATCGGGGAAGAGCATTACAAGGTCGCGCGCGGTGTGCAGTCCGTGCTGCAGCGCTACAAAGACTTGCAGGACATCATCGCGATTCTCGGCATGGACGAATTGTCCGAAGACGATAAGATGGTCGTGGCCCGCGCGCGGAAGATCCAACGGTTCCTCTCGCAGCCGTTCCACGTTGCCGAAGCCTTCACGGGCTCGCCAGGCAAGTACGTGAAGCTGAAGGATACGGTTCGGAGCTTCAAGGAAATTCTGGATGGCAAATACGATCACCTCCCGGAGCAGGCCTTCTACATGGTCGGTCCGATCGAGGAAGTGATTGCGAAGGCCGAGAAGATGGGCGTGAAGGTATAAGCGCGAATCGGCAGGACGCATCTCCTGCTCGCTGCCCGCGCACGATAAAACCGTGCTCGGTCAATGCGCGCAATCGAGATGCGCCCTGCCGACTGTGCATGAGTGAGTGAGAAGAGGAAGAGGCAATGGCAGGAAAGATTCTATTAGAAGTGGTGACGCCCGAGAAGCAGCTGCTGAGCCAGCAGGTGGATGAAGTGATTGCCCCTGGCTCGGAAGGCGAGTTCGGCGTGTTGCCAGGCCATTGCCATTTCCTCTCGACGCTGCGCATCGGCGAGCTGCGGTATCGTGTCGGCGATCAGACGAACCACATGGCGATTCTCTGGGGCTATGCCGAAGTCACGCCGAGCAAGGTGACCATCATGGCCGAGATTGCGGAGAAGGCCGAGGATATCGATGTCGAACGGGCTGCGGCCAAAGTCGCTGAAGCTGAACAACGGCTCAAAGTCGGAGGCTTGCCGTCCGAAGTGAAAGAGGCCGAGATCAGTCTTGAAAAGGCCCGCCTTCGCAAGAAGATCGCTGAACGCACCCGTAAGACCGGCCTCGCGTAAACTCCTTCGTTCGCCCCGTTCGAGATGCTATGCTCGCGTGCTCTTCCAGCGAGCCGCTCTGTCAGGTTCTACCGGCGGAGGCTTCCCCCTTGCGATACCCTATCCTCTCTCAGGCCAAAATGAAGGCGGCTGGACTTGTCCTCTGGATGCTGGTCTTTTGCGCCGGATGTGCCGGGCCCACGTTGACGAGTCGTGTCGTTCAGGAAGAACCCTCGTGGTTCGTGAGACTGGATTCATACGGGATTGCCAGCACAGCCCCTCGCTACGATCATCCCTCTATCTGGACGTCAGAAGAAATAACAGCCATTCTCGGCCGCCTGCTCCTTGAAGATCGCGTCGGGTTAATGGACAGCGCTCAACCGCCGCGCGCGGTCTTTTCGTTAGAGGAGATCGCGCTTCTGGCCCCAGCGATTAAAGAGTCCTTTCAAAGCGCCGCCCCGCATGAGTGGATTGCCTACTGCACCACGATCCCGCATGGATCTGATTTGGCCGTCACATCCGGTGGAATATTTGTGAGTGAATCGCTATTACATATTGTTGTGGCCAACCATCGGACTCTGTTAGCCAGGGAATCAGCCGATTTCAGGGCAGTGCGAGAGAATCCCTTCCACTCCGTCAGAGGGAGCGATGGGGCCTTAACCTTCGAGTCGTCCCGCTATGTGGTGCGCCGGCAGGCCAATTGGTCTGGTGGGCACCGGGCGTCAGCCAGCGAACTGGTGTTGGATCACCGGGGGTTTTTTTCAATCCTCGAGCGGACGAGAGCGATTGCCACGCCACCAAAGCCGCTTAAGACTGGCGTAGGACCTCCATCAATAAGCGCTGGAGTGTCCGGATCAGAAACAGAGCCCCAGACAGTCATTCTCCAATTGCGCGAAGAAATCGAGCGTCTGAAGCGGATCGTGGCTGAGCAGGAGGCGGAGATTGCCCGGCTCCAGAGACATCGTTAGGCAGGAATTCTTAACATGCTGATAGCGTGGATCCGCAGCAAGACTGTTGAGGAGATTGCTTTTCTCTCCTTCCTCCAGTAGCTTTCCCCCATGCAAACAGAGTTTGTCATCACGTCTGGGGAACAGCCGAAGCGCCTCGACGTCTTTCTCGTGAACCGCGAGCCCAATCTGTCGCGCTCGGCCATTCAGCGCCTGATCGAACAGGGCCGGGTCAAGATGAACGGGCAAGTGGCCAAGCCCAGCCAGAAAATAAAACCCGGCGATCTCATTGCCTTTGACATACCCAAAGCCGAGCCTCTGGAGCTGAAAGGGGAGGCGATCCCACTCGAAATCTTGTACGAAGATGAGCACCTCTTGGTGCTCAATAAGCCTTGCGGCATCGTCGTGCATCCAGCGCCGGGGAATTGGGCCGGAACGTTGGTCAACGCGCTCCTCCATCACTTCCAGACGTCAGGCGGAACAGTGTCCACCATTGGGGGGAAAGAACGCCCAGGATTGGTGCACCGGCTTGATAAGCAAACGTCCGGGGTGATGGTGATTGCGAAGCAGGACCAGGCGCACCGGCATCTGGCGGCGCAATTCAAGCATCACACGATCACGCGGGTGTATGAAGCCTTGATCTGGGGGGTGCCGAAAAAGGGGCATGGCCTCATCGAACTGGCGATTGGCAGGGACACCAAGGAGCGCAAGAAGTTTTCGGCCCGCACGACGAATCCCAAAGAATCCGTCACGGAATACAAGGTGGACCGGCGGTTTGGAAAGCTGGCCGCCCATGTGTTGCTCTACCCGAAAACGGGACGAACCCATCAGCTGCGGGTGCATTTGACCGCCCTGGGCCACCCCATTCTCGGTGATCCCACCTACGGAGGGAGGAAGGTCAGCGAAATCGAAGGCATCGAAATTCCGCGAGTCATGCTTCACGCCAGGACGCTAGGGTTTCAACATCCGGCCACCGGGGAGAGACATGAATTCACCAGGCCGCTCCCGCCGGATATGGACGAGGTGATGCAGGCACTCGAAAGACTGGTTCCCAGAAAATCGACGCAGGATATTTGATGCGTCTGGTGAAGTCGAATAGGACGAAAGTATGCACACGTCAGATGTACTCGACGCGATCGGCGGATTAACTTCTCAACTCAAGCTCTATGCGGCGAAGCTGCCGCCCATTGTGCACCTGACGGCTGTGCCGACCGGCGTCAAGCCCAAGCTGGAGGCCATTGAAGAGTATGAGGAGATTGTGTCGCGGTTTCGGCAGCAGAGCAGCGGGACGGCATACAAAGGGTTGAACGACTTGTTCATCGAGTCCCTGGAGGCCTTTGAAGTGGGCAAGTTGCTCGGCTCCGTACAGCCCTTACTCGCGGTTCTCGATCATATCGAGCGGATGCAGCGTGATCAGGAGATAGAAGTGGGGCGCATCGATGAGAAGCGTGTGGTGGAGTACCGAGCCGCCCTCCACAAGATCATGCCGGGAAATAAACCGGAATTAGATGGCTCAGGACGCGGGATCTAATAATCAATGGTGATGATTGAGGGGCGAGGCTGGCGGGCCCAATTTAATTCACAGTTCGTCTTTCATACGTCACACTGGCGATCAGTGCCCCATTTTTGGTCCGGCGGCATTGGCTCCTTCAGAAACCAGCCGAAACCGCACGGTCGATGAGCAGTGGGGGCATTTGGCGCGGACAAAAACGTCGTCCAAGACCTCGTACTGATCCGGCTTGAGCCACATCAGCTGAAAGCATTTGGGGCAGCTACGTACTTGCGTTGACATCGGTTTCCTCGTACACTTTGACCCGTTTACTGGAGCAGTCAGCGGGAGATACTTTAGTACACAATGCCCCCCACCCTCAAGACTACCCTCACGTTTTCCGATAAAAAGACGCTCGATCCCCAGCAGTTGCTCAGACTCTTTCAGCAGGCGCCTTGGGCGAAAGGGCGGGCATTGGAGGACGCGAGGGAGATGCTGCGCCATACCGACCTCGCACTCTGTGCCTGGGATGGTGAACAACTTGTGGGTTTCGCCCGTGTGCTGACCGATTTTGTCTATCGGGCGACGATCTGGGATGTCATCGTCGATCAGGCCTATCAAAAACAAGGGATCGGCGCGGAGCTCGTTCAGCGCATCCTGCAGCATCCCCGGCTCAAAAAAGTGGAACTGTTTTGGCTGTGCACCAGACGGCCAGGGTTTTACGAAAAACTGGGATTCAGCTCAGGCGAGCAGACCGGCATGGTCTGGAGCCGCAGTAAGAATGCTTCGCACGAATAACGCATCGCTCTCTCATCTCCTCGTAGGGAGGGGCGGTTCCTCCAGGTATAGGTTCTGACTAAAAAAGAAAAGGCAGGATACCCGGCATGCTAGGATATCCTGCCTCTTCTTCCAACCGCGCGTCCAGAAGTTTAGAAATACATCTTTCCGCCGAACAGGAAGCCGAACGATGACGCATTCCAGTCATCGATTCGTGTGCTGTTCACAGTGGCGTGCCCGTCATTCCGCTTGTAGGCCATTTCCGCATTCAGGGCAACTTGCTTGGTGATCATGTAGTCCGCTCCCCAGCCTAACCGCCAGGCGAATGTGTTGCTTGGGCTGATCCTGGTGCTGGTATTTTCTCCAAAGCTGTTCACGTTCACGCCAAAGCTCATATTGACATAGGGGCTGACCGGTCCGAAGTTGGTGGGACGCAGTTCAAGGGTCGGCAACACCGACACAGTGTCTTGGTGACCCAAATCACGCAGCGGCCGTTCCTGATCGACGGCATGACGTTCCCACTCCAGCATCATACCGACCAGCAGCCATTTATTTAGGCTGTACATAGCCTGAAAGTTGACCAGTGAACCGACGTCGGTAGAACGGTTTGCAGAGAGTTCTTGCGTGATTGGCGCAAATCCAGCGCGCATTCCGAGCACCCACTTCCCTGGCTCGATCCCGCCGAATTCCTGTTTCCCATCCTGGGCGAGCGCCGGGACTGCCGGGATGAGTAATAAGGTGATAAAAGCTACAGTGAGGGTGGCTGTACCCCACCAATACGGTTTCTTCTGCATGCGGTGCCTCCAAGGTAAATGTGTGATATGTGACAATAGAGCAAAGGATGGCAAGTCCTGTACCGAACAGCCCAGGAAAAGGATCTAGAGCAAACAGCCAAATCTTGTCAAAAAGATGAGACTTTTACACTGAATAGATTTCAGAGAATACGAGTGACCGAGAAAAGTGATTCAATAATCATACAGTCCTGTAGTGGTTGGCCTACAGGAGAGATGATCCAAGGGATGAGTGCCAAGACTATCAGTGGTGATGAGATTCCTGGCAGAGGCTTGCTGCCACGCGTGGCTGACGCTTCGGGGAAAACAGAACGGCCAGAAAAAAGATTGTCGTGGCGAGGAGGACAATGGCCGGTCCGGAGGGAATATCCCAGGTTGCCGAGATCAAGACACCAGCCACGGCGGTGGAGACGCCAATGATCACAGAGTACCAAGTGAGGGTGGTGAGGCTATGGGTGAGCTGGTAGGCGGTTGAAGCCGGAATGAGAATCATCGCGAAGACCAGGATGGCGCCCACGGTTTTGAGCGAGACCACGACGGTGAGGGCCACGAGGGTGAGGAGCAAGAAGAAGATGCGCCGTGCCGGGACGCCGGAGGCCTCGGCCATCTCCTGATCGAAGGCGATGAAATAGAGCTCTTTCGAAAAGAGCAGTATCAGTCCCAGTACCAGGATGCCCAGCCCGCCAATCACCCGCAGCTCTTCGCTGGTGACAGAAAGGACGCTGCCGAACAGGTAGCCATAGACTTCCGCATTGTAGGATTTCATCAGGCCGAGAAACAGAATCGCCAGGGCCATGGTGGTGGTGTAGAGGATGCCAATTGAGACATCCAGCTTCATCCGGCCTTTTTCTTCCACCCAGCCGGTGATCCAAACCGTCGCCAGCCCGAACAGAATCGCCAGGGCCAACGGCGGCCAGCCCATCAGATAGCCCAAGGCCACGCCGGCAAAGGCCGCATGCGACGTGCCGGCCCCGACGAACGCCAGCCCTCGTAAGACCACGAACACGCCGATCACAGAGCAGAGCCCTCCCACCATCGCAGCGGCGAGGAGGGAGCGTTGCATGAAGTCGTAGGCCAATAGTTCAAGCATGAGTCGCCAACAGTTAGTGATGGTGGTGGTAATCCTCAACGATCACGAGATCCTTCTCGGTGATGACCAATTCCTTGCCATAGACCTGGCGAAGGATTTCTGGCTTTAGGACCTCGGCTGGAGGGCCTGAAGCAAACAGTCTGGTTTTGAGTAGGACCAGGCGATCGACTCGCGAGCGGATCATGTTGATATCATGGGTGATCAAGAGCACCGTCAGGCCCAGCTCTTTATGCAGTTGCGCGACCAGTTCAATGACATTGTGCTGGGTGGTGATGTCCAGCCCGGTGGTCGGCTCGTCGAGGAGCAGCACTTTCGGCTGCTGGGCCAAGGCTCTGGCGATAAACACGCGTTGTTGCTGGCCGCCTGAAAGGTGGCCCAGTGCCGTATTTTGATGATTGTCCATGCCGACGTGGGCCAGGGCTTCGAGGGCAATCTTCCGATCCTGCCGGCCGGCGCGTTTGAAGAGGCCGAGCGCGCCGTATCGGCCCATCATGACGGTTTCCAAGACTGTCACGGGGAAGTTCCGATCCACGACGCCTTTTTGCGGCAGGTAGCCGATTTGGGCGCGATGGGAGCAGCGCAGTTCGCCGCAGGCGCAATCGAAAATCCGCAAATGCCCTTCGAGTGGCGCCATCAGGCCGAGCATGGCGCGGCAAAGGGTGGTTTTCCCCGAGCCGTTGGGGCCGATGACGCCGACAAATTCGCCGGCGGAAATAGTGAGGGAGATATCCTGTAATGCCAGGACACCGGGAAAACCGAAGGAGGCATGGTCGAAATGGATGATGGGCTCTTTCTGAATCGACACGAGGAACCGGGCTCCTTCCGGCGCTGAGGAGTCAGCGTGATGAGAATAGGCGATTAGGCCGCCTCAAGCGCGTTCACCAATTGGAGCACATTATAGCGGAGCATGTCGAGGTAGGTCTCGGTCCCGGGGAGGCCTCCCGGAAGCGTGGTCAAGATGACGACACGCGCAGCCCCTTCCCTGGCTAGCAGGTCTGGAATCCGCTGGCTCAGTTGAATTTCAGAGGCGATGACTTTGATCCGGTCATGTTTGATTTTCGAGATGAGCGATTGCAGTTGCAGGGCCGACGGCTCCGTGCCAGATTGCGTTTGGATCGTGGCGGCAATATCAAAACCAAACCGTCTCGCCAGGTAGGGCCAGGCGGGGTGATGGGCGACGAAGCGGCGATCCGGCAGGCGGTTGACGCGATCCGCAAGTTCCTTTTGCAGCGCCTCCAATTTCTGTGCATAGGCCGTGTGATTCTGGCGAAACTCCGTGGCATGCGCCGGATCGAGCTTGCACAGCGTTTCGGTGATGTGGTGAAGCATGGTCAAGACGCTCTGCGGATCCATCCACACGTGCGGGTTGCCGCCTCCCTCGTGATGGTGGCCAGCCGGCGAGCCGTTGGGTTCCGAGTGATCGCGGATTATGGCAATGCCTGTGGAGGTGGTGACGACCAGTAACGAGGGGCTGCCCGCGTTTTTCACCAGCGATGAAACCCACACTTCGAGACCGAGGCCGACTTCGAAGAGCACCGTGGCTTTGCGGACCGCGATCAGATCGCTGGGCTTCGGCGAGTACGTATGCTCGTTTTCATATCCGCTCAGGAGCGAGGTGACGCGTACCTGGCGGCCGCCGATCTGTTCCGTCAGATCCTTGAGCACGGGAATGGTGACGACGACATTTAGAGGGGCTGCCGATGAGGCCTGTGCCTGGGATGCAACAGAAAGAAGGCTGCAGAGGGCCATGGCCAGGATGGGCCAGTAGATTTTGCGAATGTGTACGAGCATGGGCGGGGACGGTAACATCGAGGGTGCGTGATGTCAACGCGCCGCGCGCTGGTGAATGGCCGGCCTGCTTGACCCGGATCGTGACTTCCATTAGCGTAGCGCGGACCGAGCAGGAGTTGCGTGTGATCGAAAGGGAAGCGGGATGATGAAAGTGGTCGGGCTGATGTCCGGAACATCCGGTGACGGGGTCGATGCCGCGCTGATCGAGATCACCAAAAAGAAATCGGGGCTTCAGGTGGAGATGCTCGCCTTTCACCCGATGCCCTATCCACGGTCGCTTCAGCAGCGGGTCTTGACGGCATCAGTGTCGGGAAGCGTTTCCGAACTGTGTCATTTGAATGCGTTGCTCGGCGAGTGGTTTGCGAATGCGGCACTGGGGGTCATTCGGAAGGCGGGGTTGCAGCCGAAACATGTGGACTTGATCGGCTCTCACGGCCAAACGGTGCATCATTTGCCGCATGGCATCAAGGATGCCGGGGTTGGGTCGATCCGCTCAACCTTGCAAATTGCCGAGCCGGCGGTCATCGCCGAGCGGACCGGCATCACGACGGTCGCCAATTTCCGTCCGCGCGATATGGCCGCCGGCGGCCAGGGGGCGCCGCTCACGCCCGGTGTCCATGCGCTCCTGTTCCGCCATCCCAGGCGGGCAAGGCTGGTCGTGAATCTCGGCGGTATCAGCAACGTGACCTATCTCCCGCGCGGGAAAGGGGTGGGCGGCATCCGCGCCTTCGATACGGGACCGGCCAATATGGTGTTGGACGGGCTTATTGATCGGATCACGGAAGGCCGTGTATCGATGGACCGGGACGGGCGGCTGGCTTTACGCGGACGTCCTGACGGGCGCCTGCTGGCGAAGCTCTTGGCCCATCCCTATCTTTCGAAGCAGCCGCCCAAATCCACGGGCCGAGAAGCCTTTGGCGCGCCGATGGTCGATGAGTTGCTGGCTGTTCAAGCGGCGCGGCAACTGTCGATCGAAGACCTGCTCGCCACCTGCAGCCGATGGACCGCCGAGGCAGTCGGCACGGCCCGACGATGGATTGACGGCGGTGGAATCGACGAAGTCGTGGTCGGCGGTGGCGGTGTGCGCAACCGCGCGATTATGGCGCATCTGTCGGACGTCTTCTCTCCCGCTCCAGTCACGACATTCGATGCCTTGGGGTGGGATAGCAAGGCTTTGGAAGCGGTGGCGTTTGGGATACTTGGCTATCAGACCATCATGGAACAGTACGGCAATGTTCCGGCGGTGACCGGCGCGACACATCCGGCCCTGTTGGGCTGTATTGTGCCCAGTGGGCTAGGATGGCTCCGCCGGTTGAATCGCCGCATGTCCGCATAGACGAAACCCATGACGTTGGACGCAATTCTCATCGGGGTGGTAGCGGCGGGTGTATTGCTGCTGGTGTTTTGGCAGCGGGACCCATCTCCGGCTCCCGCAAAAGCTCCAGCCCCAGTCCTTCCCGCCGGTGTCACGCTGGCCCCGGCTCCGTTGCTGACGGAGCAGGAGGTGGTGCTCTATAACCTGATGCGCCTCGCGGTGCAGGACTATTATCTGGTCTTTTCCCAGGTTCCTCTGTGGGCGTTCGTCACGGTCGATGCGGTAGGGAAGGAGCGGACACAGATTTTTCGTGAGATTGCCCTCAAACCGGTCGATTTTGTGCTGGTTCATCCCGGCACGAGGCAGGTGGCGCAGGTGGTCCAGGTCGAGGATGGAACACGCCGTGGCCCGGAGGCCGACCGTCAGCGGATCGTCAAAGAGATTCTCGATGCAGCCGGCATCAAGCTGGTCACATTGCGATCGAAGCAGGCCTATACGGTGCCGGCGCTGACCTCGTTGTTCGGGCTTGATCCTGAGGACGCATGAAGGATCGCCGGATCGTGACGAGAAATTCACGCATCGGAGCTTACTCGGCCGGATGAGGGGCCGGATCTATTTTGGCGATGGATGTGTCGAGGGCCTTTCGCGCGAGTTCGGCTTCCGCGCTATCCGGGTATTGATCCACCACACGCTCATACATCGTACGGGCTTTGTCCTGATCCCCTAATTTCGAATAGGTCTGGCCGATTTTCAGAGTCGAGGCGGCGAGTTTCTGGCTGAGCGGATAGTAGGACACCACATTATAGAAAGATGTGAGCGCATCTTTGTAGCGGCCCATCCGGTATTGGCATTCCCCCATCCAGTATTGCGCATTTGCGGCGAGGGCGGAGTGGCTGTGGACTTCGATGAAAAATCGGAATCCGGCCAGCGCCGCCTCATAATCGCGATGCTTGAACTCTTCCATTACCCGGTCGTAGAGCCGGCGCGATGTGTCTTGGAGCTGGCCAGGGGTGGCCAGAGATGGAGTTGCGGAGAGAAGCAGTGTGGCGGCGAGGATCAATCCGATGGTGTTCAGTTTCTTCATAGTCCCCCTCAGTAACAAACGAGTCAGCCGGACAAGATTCGTGCGGAACATGATGAGATGAGTATCGCAATCGTTGTGCCATTAGGCGGCTGTGAAGAGGCATCTCAAACGGCGAGAAACGGAACGTTTCCGACTGTGAAACGGCAGAGATCTGGAGCCGTTCTGGTATAAGCGGTTCTCAGCGACAGATTTGTACGGCAAGATCGAGACACCTGTGATGTTTTTGCCGCGTCACCGGGCACAGGACAGAGTTATGCCGTGCGGCGAATGGCGTGGCCGGTGGCCGGTGTCGTGGGAGTATGAACGTGGAAATGAAACGAGCAGCCGCCTTTTTGTTTGGCCTGGTACATCGCGGCGTCGGCATGTTTTAAGAGGTCGTCCACATCGTGGTCGTCGGACGGGTAGACGGTGATGCCGATGCTGACACCGATTGACGCATGATGATGGCCGAGATCGAACGGCTCCGCAATCGCATCCGTTATCCGCTGCGCCACGACGGCCATGTCCTCTTCGGACGCACAGCCTTCCAGAATGATCGTGAATTCGTCGCCGCCCATTCGCGCGACCGTGTCGATCTCCCGCACGCAGGTTCGCAGCCGATCCGCCACCAATTTGAGGAGGAGATCGCCCACGCTGTGCCCCATCGTATCGTTCACCGATTTGAACCGGTCGAGGTCGAGCAGCATGAGGCCCAGCGGGCGCTGGAGGCGCTTGCTGCGGGCCATGGCTTGAATCAGCCGGTCGCGAAACAGGGTTCGATTGACCAAGCCGGTCAATTGATCGTATTGCGCCAGGTAGGTCATTCGCTCTTCCGCGCGCTTGCGTTCGATGGCATACCGGATGGAGCGGGCGAGCAGATCGGGGTGGCCCTGGCCTTTGACCAGATAATCCTGCGCGCCTTGCTGGACCGCTTGGATGGACAGCGTTTGATCGTTGACCGTGCTCAGCACGATGATCGGAATCGTCGGACTGGTGGCTTGAACTTGTTTCAGGGTCGGGATTCCGTAGGCGTCAGGCAATGAGAGATCCAGCAGTATGGCATCGTAGTGACTGCGCCCAAGGCAATCAAAGGCCTCGCTGAGCCTGGTCACGTGCGTGATGTCGAATTGCTCAATGCTCCACTCAGCCAGAATATCCTGGGTGAGGTGCGCATCGACATTGTCATCTTCGACCAACAATAACTTGATCATTGAGCGTCACGTCCTCAGTCGTGGCTATTTCAGATCTTGAAAAACTCGACTCCTGCGATGGCAATTCGGTCAGGAGTCCATGGGTGTGAGTATAACGCAACATGTTGGGCATACAAGGATTTCTCGATATTTCGATGGGGGGAGGAGAACTGCGAGAGATCCAGTGCGCGGCACCATATTTCAGGCGGGGAAGATGAAGAGCGTCGGTTATTGTAACTGTGACAGCACGCGCCCTTCTTCGCGCGGATAAATGCCCCGGCGAATATCTGGCGGGCCAATGGCGGCTTCGCAGGCGTAGCCCGGCTCAAATGGCCACAAGAGCGATTGCCCGAACAGCGATCCCTTCATATGCACATATCGCAACGTCACGCCGAGTTCATCGGAGTCTTGCTGGATCTGTTTGAGACAGGCCTCCTGTGTATAGGCCCGGCGTGTCAGGATGAGAGGCTCGCCGGTGACTTTATGATAGGCGACGTATTCGTCGGCGCAGCCGGCCGCCAGCGATAGCCACATCATGAGCATGCCAATGTGGGTGGCAGAGACGGTTCGTGTCATAAAGAATGCCCTCCCCTTCTGAGGGGAAGTGTAGCGCATGTGACGGGGATTGCAAAGGTGCTTCTGTAGGAAGGACTGGATGGGAATCAAGGGCAACGGGGCCTGAGGGCGAAAACCACCTAGACGGGTTTTTCCGCCACATATTCGATGTACTTCCAGAACTCCTTCGCTTCTTCTTCGTTGAGGACCACCGGCGTATTGTTCGCCATGCCGGTCAGATAGATTTTTACCGACATGGCATCGTGCCAGACCTGCACCTCGCAGTGGGTAATACTGTCCAGATTCAGCGCGCGGTTTCCGATTCGAACGAAGTGCATCAGCCGACTCCTTCCGACTCAGTGACGGTGGCTTGATGCTACAACAAGGGCGGAGTTTGACAAAGTAACTTGCGCATTTCTGATCAGGCATGGATGGCCGTATGTGGCTGTTTGTGTGTGATTCGTTCAATGACCGGCGGGTCTTTTTGGTCTTTCTACGTCAGTATGTGGCTGCGGTCTGGCGATCTGGCCAGAGATGTCTTGGCGGGAGAAAATTTGCGTACAGTGGGGGTGCGACAGAATCGCCTGTCTCGTCACGAACCACAGGATTGATGCAGGGAATAGGTCGGATTATCAGCGCGTTACCTCAACGAACATTATCCGACATTCCTATCAAGAGCTGCGGGGGTGAGGGCATTGGACTTGCTCCACTCAGGTCCAACTACTCGGCATGGGTAGCCGTTGTCCCATACTGGAGGTACTTACCATGTGGATAAAGGTCACAGTATCGTTTCTTGCTGCCATTCTGGTTTCATCCCCACCGCTCTATGCTGCGAGCAAGCAAGCATTTCCAGGGGCCAATGGGCGGCCTTTTCAGGCCTTAACCCAATACATTGCGGATCTCCAATCGGAAATGAACACGTTCACGCAGCAGCTTACGGAGTTGCAACAGTTGGCCCAGCAGTTACAGGCGCAGATCGCCTCCTCAGTTACCAATGTTTCTACACTGCAAGAGCAGTTATCAACGGTTCAAGCCCAAATCGACATGGTCCAGACGCAACTCAACTTTCTACAGAACGCCTTGAATGCCAAGCAGGGACTGATTACCGGTTCCTGCCCCAGCGGTAGCTCGATCAGGCAAATCAATCCCGATGGATCCGTGATCTGTCAGGAAGACTCTTCGTCCGGTACGGGCACGGGGAAATTCGTTACTAAAATAGGGCCGGTGCAGACGGTGTCGTTCGGGCAATCCGTCTCCTATGCGATGAGCTGCCCATCCGGTTATGTCGTGTCAAATGTCGGCTATAGTTCCAGCGCCTATGTCACTATCAATCAGGTGGCATACCCGTCCCTTACGACGGGGTTTGTTGTTGGATCACATTCCAACGCGGCGTTTAGCGACCGGCAGGGATTTTTCCAGCTCTATCTTCGTTGCCAGGGCGGTACGACTAGTGGTTCTGCCGGCTTCTAAGTTCCTCACCTGAGCAGTAAGGCGGAGCGAGCCCCATTCGCAAGGGTGGGGCCCGCTCTTCAAGTTGTAGACCCAACGAGGCGAGTTCGATTTGACCCGTCGAACTGACTATTCTTCGATGCCTTTAGACTGAGAAATCTTCTGAAAGCCGAAATTAATTGTTGCCACGTAGGTATCAAGAGTTCGGGGCGGATCCGAAGGAGGTAGTAGCACAAACGGCTGATTATGCCGTTACGTCACCTGCCGGATATTTCGCATATGAGCTAGGAAAAGAATAGGGGTGAACTGATTGGTTGCGGGGAGAGGATTTGAACCTCTGACCTTTGGGTTATGAGCCCAACGAGCTACCAGGCTGCTCCACCCCGCAGAGGGAGAGTAACAAACGGTTAGACGGCAAGTCAAGCGAACCAGCGCCACCGTTGCATTCGCGCGAGGGCAGTGCTAAAGCGATAGCATGCGTATTGTCTTCATGGGCACTCCTGAATTTGCCGTTCCCTCGCTCGAAGCGCTGCTCGCATCGGACGACCAGGTGGTGGGGATCGTCACGCAGCCGGATCGGCCGAAGGGGCGCGGCCAAGTACTGACGCCGTCACCGATCAAAGTAATCGCGCAGCGGGAACATCTTCCGTTACTGCAGCCGCTTAAAATCAAAGCGCCAGAATTTCTCGAGGCCTTGGCGGCCTGGAAACCCGACCTCATTGCCGTGACCGCCTTCGGCAGAATCTTGCCCGGCTCAGTGCTCACGTTGCCCCCCATGGGTTGCGTGAATGTGCATGGGTCGCTGCTTCCGAAATATCGGGGGGCTGCGCCGGTGCAATGGGCGGTGATCAATGGCGAACGCGAAACTGGTATTACGACGATGTTGATGGACGAAGGGATGGATACCGGGGCGATGCTGCTGCAAGAAAGCCTGGCGATCGATCCCGACGACACTGCGGGAACGATAGCTCCGAGACTGGCGGCCATTGGGGGGCGGTTGCTGGTCGAAACGATCAGACAGCTCAAGGCCGGCACGATTACACCTCTTCCTCAGGACCATTCACGGGCGACCATGGCGCCGATTTTGAAGAAGGAAGATGGCCTGATCGATTGGACGATGAGCGCCAGCCAACTGTCCAATCGCGTGAGAGGACTATCACCCTGGCCGGGAGCCTACACATTTCTCGATGGTGAACGCTGGATGATTTGGAAGGCCTCACATCGGGCAATGGATAAGCAGGGGGCGCCGGGTACGATCGTCGGGGTGACCAAACAGGTGATTCAGGTTGCGACTGGCGAGGGCGTTCTTGAAGTGACAGAGGTTCAACCGGCGAACAGCAAGCGGCTCACTGTGGCACAGTTTCTTGCCGGTCATCACGTTGCCGCAGGGCAGCGCTTCGATGCCGGACCTTCCCTGCCGAACGATCGCGAGGCGGCGAGGCTCTAAGTCCGCGTAGTGCATTCCCGCCGGATGTAACAGCTATGTCATCGATCCAACCTGCTCAGAGAAAATCCGCCATCTTCGCCCGGCACCGGGCCTTGTCGGTGCTGCTGGCCTTCCAGAAGTCCGGTGATGCGATCGATGAGATCCTTGATCGGATGTGGACCGGTGAGGCGGGAGAGCCCCGCGATCGGGCATTCGCAATGGAATTGATCTATGGAGTTTTGCGGCGGCAGGAAACCCTTGATTGGCGATTGGCGCCTGTGCTGAGCAAGCCGCTGGCGCGTCTTCCACTGGTCATTCAAGTCGTGCTGCGGATGGGCGCGTATCAGCTGCTCTATATGGATCGGGTGCCGGAATCCGCAGCGGTCAATGAATCGGTGAACTTGGCGAAGTCTCATGCGGCCAAACTCGGGCGTGATTGGGGAGGGTTGGTGAACGCGGTATTACGTGCGCTGATGCGCTCTTCTGAACCGCCCTTGCCGGATCTTGGTCAGGATCCCGCCCAGGCTTTGTCGCTTTGCTATGCCGTGCCGCTCTGGTTGTGTGAGCGATGGGTGAACCGACTCGGGTATGAGGGGGCTGAAGCGGCCTGCAAGACCGTGAGTACCGTTCCTGCTCTTACGCTGCGTGTGAATCGACAGAAAACGACACGGGAGGCTTTTCTTGAACAGTTGGGAAAAGCCGGCATCGGGTCGCGGCCGACCATTGTCAGCCCCGCTGGAATTGTTGTGGAGGGAGGGCAGTCCGTGACGGCGCTCCCTGGGTTTCGCGAGGGGTGGTTTTATGTCGAGGATGAAGCGGCGCAACTCATTCCACTCGTGCTTGATCCGCAGCCGGGCGAACGGATCCTTGATGCCTGTGCGGCGCCGGGAGGCAAAGCCACACATCTTGCCGATCTGATGGCGAACCGAGGCGAAGTGGTGGCCTTGGACCGGCAGCCCGCGCGCCTGAAACTGTTGGCCGAGAATTGCCACAGGCTTGGGGCAACGATCGTGACTCCGCTCGTAGGAGATGCGCGGCATATCGGTGCGCTGGCATCACCAGGACCCGGGGGGCAACGGGCAGGCTCGCTGGGGATATTCGATCGCATTCTCGTGGATGCGCCGTGCAGCGGGATCGGCGTGCTCCGCCGGCATCCTGACGCGAAATGGAGCAAAGACACCGGCATGTTTGCAAGACATCAGGTGTTGCAACGCGAGATCCTCGAGCAGGCGGCCTCTGTCTTGCGGCCCGGCGGGGTGCTGGTCTATAGTACCTGCTCAACTGAACCGGAAGAGACGGAAGAGGTGATCGACCGTTTCTGCCGGGATCATTCAGCGTGTATGCGCGAATCTGTGGCGCCGTGGCTCCCTGCCGACGCCCTTCCCTTCGTTACCGCTCAGGGGGCGTTGTCTACCTTGGGAAACGAGGCCGGGATGGACGGATTTTACGCCGCCAGGTTGCGAAAGGCCGAGCATGAGTAATCGAGTGCAGATTGCCCCCTCTATCCTTGCCGCGGATTTCGTCCGGCTTGCCGATGAAATCGCCGCGGTTGAACGGGGCGGCGCGGATCTCCTGCACATTGATGTTATGGATGGCCATTTTGTGCCGAATCTCACCATCGGGCCGCCGGTGGTTGAATCGATTAAGAAAGTCGCCAAGCTGCCGCTCGACGTGCATCTGATGATTACCAACGCCGATGCGTTCATTCCAGAATTTGTTGCGGCCGGGGCGGACTACGTCACGGTGCACGTGGAGGCCTGTCCCCATCTGCATCGCACGATTCAGTTGATCAAAGAACGAGGTGCGAAGGCCGGGGTCACGCTGAATCCCGCAACGCCGGTCAGTTTGCTGCAAGAAATTTTGCCTGAGGTTGATCTGGTGCTGATCATGTCGGTGAACCCCGGATTCGGCGGGCAGAAGTTTATTCCATCCGCGCTGCAGAAGATTACCGCCGTCCGCGAGATGCTGGATCGTCTCCACAGCCCGGCGTTGCTCGAAGTGGATGGCGGCGTAAAAGTCGACAATGCCGCTCAGGTATTGGCGGCCGGGGCCGATGTGCTCGTCGCCGGGTCGGCCATTTTCTCCAGCCGGGACTATGCCGGGACTATTGCCGCATTACGGTCAGCCGGTCAGCCGGCTTCCTCAACCATGGCGCACGCCGCACTCCATCGATAGGCCATTCAGGGTGGATATTTCCGGACTCATCGACAGCCTGCACCCCCTCGAAATCAAAGTCCTCACGGCCTTTGGCGCGCGCCCGTTCGGATCGGTGCTGGGAACCGAGCAGCTGGCCGCCGCAGCCGAATTGGAGCCCTCCCAGCTGAGCATGGCCATCGAGTGGTTGCTGGCCAAGTCGCTGCTCATGGTGCATGCCGAGACGGTCACGCCGGTGGTGTCGCTGACGAAACTCGGCGAGCAATATTTTGCCACCGCTTCCCCGATCGAGCGGGTGTTCGCGGCCGCGCGAGAAGTCGCCAGCACGGGCAAGCGGCTGACGATCCCCGACTTGCAGGCGCAGGACGGGTTGGATCCCTCCGATGTCAGCAAGGCCGTCGGCCGCCTGAAAAAGGAAGGCGTGCTGCTGATTGTCCAGGGCGGCTGTATCGAAGCGACCGGACGTTCCAGTCCGACCATTGAGGCGATTCGCACCTTGCTTAAGGAAGTCCACGAGTCTGCCAGAGACTTGACGAGCTTCTCGGAACCACATCGCCAGATCATCGAAGATTATGCCGTGAAGCGCGGCAATGCCAAAGAACCGTTCCGCGTGGATGACCGTGTCACGCGATCGTTCACGCTCTCACCCAATGGGGCAACCGCAGCGGAGCACCTTCTGCGCGAAGGCGTCGCGGAAGAAGTCTCCCAGCTCACGCCGGAATTGTTGAAGGACGGCAGTTGGCGAGGCAAGCGGTTCCGCAAATACACGATCAGCCTGCGGGCGCCACGAATCGGCACAGGAAAGAAACATCCCTATCGCGAGTTTCTCGACACCGTGAAGACAAAACTCGTGAGCATGGGTTTTCAGGAAATGCGCGGGTCGCTGGTCGAAACAGAGTTTTGGAATATGGACGCGCTCTTCATGCCGCAGTTTCACCCGGCGCGGGACATTCACGACGTCTATTTTGTGAAAGATCCCACCCATGCCACGAAAATCGACGAGCCGTTCCTGACGCAGGTGACGAAGGCCCACGAGAATGGCGGCAAGACCGGCTCCACGGGATGGAAGTACGCCTTCAATGGCGAACGGGCCAAGCGGCTGGTGCTCCGCAGCCAGGGCACGGCAGTCTCGGCCAGGACGCTGGCGTCGGTTCCGGCTGTGCCGGGGAAGTATTTCTCCATCGCACGCTGTTTCCGCTACGATCAGGTCGATGCGACGCACGCCACCGATTTTTTTCAGGTCGAGGGCATTGTGCTGGGCGAAGACATCAATTTCCGCACGCTCTTAGGCCTGCTGAATCTCTTCGCACGGGAAGTGGCCCAGGCAAAGGAAGTAAAGTTTCTGCCGGCCTATTTCCCGTTCACCGAACCGTCGGTGGAAATGCACGTGCGCCATCCGCGCTTAGGGTGGATGGAACTCGGCGGGGCCGGGCTGTTTCGCCCGGAGGTCACCTTGCCATTAGGGGTGAATGTCCCGGTGATTGCCTGGGGGCTTGGGCTGGACCGGATGGCCATGGTGGCGCTCGGCATTCACGATATCCGTGAGCTGTTCACCGATAATTTGGACTTGATCCGCACGACGCGGGGAATCTTTTAGCTGCGACCATGCCCACGATTTCTATTTATAAAGACGATTTCGAGTCGCTCCTGGCCTCCACCGGCCGTGCGAAGCGCTCGGTGTCCATCGAACAGGTGGAAGAGTGGCTCATGCTCGTGAAGGGCGAACTCAAGGGGCACAATGCCGAGACCGGCGAGCTGCGGGTTGAGCTGCAAGACAGCAACCGGCCTGATCTCTGGTGCTGCGAAGGGATCGCGCGGCAGATCCGCATCAAGCAACAGGGCAAGCTCAAGCCCTATGCCTTTTTCGGCAAAAAGCCGAAGTCCTCGCAGCGGCTCATCGTCGGGCCAGGCTTGGAACAGGTTCGCCCCTATGTGGCCGCCTGCACGGCCAAGGGCTATCGGGTGACGGAAGAAGGGCTGGCCCAGTTGATTCAGACGCAAGAAAAGCTTGCGGATATTTTTGGGCATAAGCGAAAGACGGTTTCGATCGGGATTTATCAGCTGTCGAAAATCCAGTTTCCCGTGACCTACGAATTGGTCAAGCCGGACGAGGCACGGTTCACGCCGCTGGGCATGGAGACGGTGATGACCTTGTCGGAAATCCTCATGGTCCATCCCAAAGGATTGGAGCATGGGCATATTCTGGCGGGGCAAAGTCGGCTGCCTCTTCTGCGTGACGCGACGCACCAGCCGCTGTCGTTCCCGCCGATCATCAATAGCCGGGAAGTCGGCGAAGTACGGGTGGGCGACGATGAGTTGTTTGTGGAGGTGACGGGGACAGATTTGCCGATGGTCGTGCTCACGTTGAACATCTTCGCCGCCAACCTCGCCGATCGTGGCGCGGCCATCGAGCCGATCGAAGTGCAGTATCCGAAGAGCACGCCGCTGGGGAAGCGTGTTGTCACGCCGCAAGATTTGGGCAAGCCCCGGACGATTCAGCTGAAGACGATCGAACAGGCGCTGGGCCAGGAACTCGGCGTCAAAACCGTGAAGCAAGCCCTGGAAGTGTATGGGTATGATGTTTCGGCCGGAAAGGGCACGGTCAAGGCAAAGTTGCCGCCCTATCGGCAAGACCTGATGCACGCGATGGACGTCGTTGAAGATGTGGCGGTCAGCAGGGGCTATGGGGAATTTGTTCCGGTCATGCCGGCGCAGTTTACCGTCGGCGGATTGTCGCGCATCGAGCAGACGTCAGACCGGGCGCGGGAATTAATGGTCGGGCTGGGGTTTCAGGAGATCATTTCCAACATTCTGGGGTCGCCGGACAACTATCGTGGCGCGATGCGCCTGGATGGGACAGACTGGGGGCGGATGGTCGAAGTCGACAATGCGATGGCCTTGACCTTCTCCTGCCTGCGCCAGTGGATGTTGCCGTCGCTGTTGCGCGTCGAAGCCGCATCAAGCCGGGCCTTCTATCCGCATCGCCTGTTCGAAGCCGGTGAAGTGGCGATTCCCGACAGCACGCACGAACTGGGATCGCGCACAGAGGTGGTGCTCGGTTCCGTCATCGCCCATGCGGGCGCCCATTTCTCAGAGCTTCACTCGTGCCTCGATGTCTTGTTTTACTACGTCGGAAAAGACTACAGCCTGGAGCCGGTCCAACATCCCTCATTCCTGGAAGGACGTGCCGGCCGGATCGTCGTTGCGGGGAAGCCGCTGGGCGTGATCGGCGAAGTCCATCCAGAAGTTCTGGAGCGCTGGCAGATCGCCGTGCCTGTCGTCGCGTTCGAAGTGAATCTCTCCCAATTGGCAGGGCTGGCCTCATAGGGAGAGCGACGATGCGTCGCCCTCCCATACGAAAATCTGGCAGGCTGATGACGAAGTCTATGCCGTGGCGAGATTAGGCCGCGACAGGGGTCAGATGCTGCTTGGCGAGGCCGACCAACTTCTCAAACCCAGCGGCGTCCTTGATGGCCATGTCCGAGAGGACTTTGCGGTCCAGCAAGATATTCGCCTTCTTGAGCGCATTGATAAACCGGCCATAGGTAAGGCCCTGTGCGCGGACTGCGGCGCTGATGCGCGCAATCCACAACTGCCGGAAGTCCCGCTTCCGATTCTTGCGGCCCGTGTACGCGTAGACGAGCCCCTTGTCTACACTCTCTGTCGCCGAGCGGAACAGCCGGCTCTTTCCGCCGTACTGGCCCGATGCCAGCTTGATCCGCTTCTTTCTCCGCTGTCTAGTTTTAAATCCACCTTTTGCGCGAGGCATGATTCCGTCTCCTTTTACTCGTGAGGCACGCTTTCAGGACGTTAGTTATACGGCAAGATGCGGTTCAAAGACAAGGTTGCCGTCTGATCCACCGCCTTGTTTCCGCTTAGCCGGCGCTTTTGGTCGCTCTTCTTATGTGTCAATAAATGGCGCTTTCCGGCGCTCTTCCGAACCAATTTCCCTGTGCCTGTCCGCTTGAATCGCTTGCTGGCACCTTTGTGTGTCTTGGCTTTTTGAGCTTTGGCTTTCATGAGCTGCGTCCTCTTGGTTAATGGCAACGGTTCTGTGCGGTTAATTCTTCGGAGCCACGATCATGATAAGGCTGCGGCCTTCCATGCGCGGGGCATATTCAATCGTGCCGGTTTCCGTTAATTCGGCGATCACGGAATTCATCACGGTGCGGCCCATTTCCTGGTTGGCCATTTCGCGTCCGCGATAGGTCAGGGTCACTTTGGTCTTGTTCCCATCGGCCAGGAATTCCTTGATCTGACGGATCTTAATCTCCAAGTCGTGCTTATCGGTCCGTGGGCGGAGCTTGATTTCCTTTACCTGCGTGGACTTCTGATGGCGACGGCTCTGGTGATCTTTCTTGCTGAGCTCGTACTTGTATTTGCCATAGTCCATGATCCGGCAGACCGGTGGCGCTGAAGTCGGGGCGACCTCGACGAGATCGTAGCCCCCTTCTTGTGCCTGCCGGAATGCATCCGCGGTCGGGAGAATGCCGAGCTGCTCTCCTTCCGGGCCAATCACCCGAACTTCTCGAACTCGGATTTCACGGTTTACGCGCAGTTTGGGAACGATAATCCACCTCTTAGTGTGTAGGTTGAAGGTCGGGCTGCACGCGAGTGACATCATTTCTGAGCATCTCGATCACCGCAGCCCCTGTCATATTGCCGAGATTGGCCCCGCTCCGCCCTCTGACAGAAAGGGTGCCGCTCTGCACTTCGCGGTCGCCTGCCACCAGCATGAACGGAATCTTGGCCTTTTCGGCCTCACGGATTTTAAAGCCGATCTTTTCATTGCGCAGGTCCGCTTCGGCCCGAAAGCCCGCGGCTTTTAACTGCGCTACGAAGGAGGTGACATACTCGCGCTGGCTCTCGGTGATTGCAATGACCACGGCCTGGACCGGGGCGAGCCAGGAGGGGAACGCGCCGCCGTAATGCTCCACCAGGATTCCAAAGAACCGCTCGATCGACCCCATCAATGCCCGATGGATCATGATGGGCTGATGGGACTTTCCGTCTTCACCGATATAGCTCAGGTCGAATCGTTCCGGGTTGTTGAAGTCCACTTGGATCGTGGAGCATTGCCAGGAGCGTCCGAGGGCGTCCTTGATTTTGATATCGATTTTCGGGCCGTAAAATGCCCCGCCGCCTTCGTCCACGTGGAAATTGAGGTTGCGCGACTTCAGTGCGGCCTCCAGCGAATCGGTCGCCAGCGTCCAGTTTTCGTCCGATCCGACGGATTCCTTCGGCCTGGTCGAGAGGAAAATTTCAAATTCGGCAAAGCCGAAGGTCTTCAAGATGAAGAAAGTGAAGTCGATAACGCGGCTGACTTCGTCCTGGATCTGATCCGGACGGCAGAACAGGTGGGCGTCGTCCTGAGTAAATCCGCGCACGCGCAGCAGGCCATGGAGCACGCCGGTCCGTTCATACCGGTAGACGGTGCCGAGTTCCCCATACCGGATGGGGAGATCCCGATAGCTCCGCAGGTGCGACTTGTAAATCATAATATGGTACGGGCAATTCATCGGCTTGAGCTGGTACTCGCTGCCCTCCAGCTTCATGGGGGCGAACATGTTGTCCTTGTAGTAATCGACATGGCCGCTGGTTTTCCAGAGATCGAGCCGTGCGACATGAGGAGAGTAGACCAGCTCATATCCGTCTTTGAGGTGCTGCTCGCGCCAGAAGTTTTCAATCAGCAGCCGGACCAAGGCCCCCTTCGGGTGCCACAAAACCAGTCCAGGGCCGATTTCGTCCTGGATCGTGATGAGGTCCAGTTCTTTGCCGACTTTGCGGTGGTCGCGCCGTTTGATTTCTTCCAGCCTGGCGAGATGGGCATCGAGTTCTTTTTGCGTGGGGAAGGAGGTGCCATAGATCCGCTGCAACATCGGGTTGCGTTCGTCTCCACGCCAGTAGGCGCCGGCCGTCGTGAGGAGCTTAAACGCGCCGACATGGCCGGTAGCCGGGAGGTGCGGACCCCGGCAGAGATCAACAAATTCCCCTTGGCTGTAAGCGGAGATCGGCTCGCCATCCGGGAAGCCCTGGATCAATTCAACTTTATAGCCTTCACCGCGCGATTGGAAAAAGTCGATGGCCTCCTGCTTCGAAAATTCGGTCCGTGTGACCGGCAGGTTCCGCTTGATGATGTCCCGCGCGCGCTCTTCGATCTTTTCCAAGTCTTCCGGTGTAAAGGGGCGGTCGAAGGCGAAATCGTAGAAGAAGCCGTCTTCAAGCGCCGGGCCAATCGTCATTTGGGCCGTGGGGAAGACTTCTTTAACGGCTTGCGCCATGATATGGGTGCTGCTATGGCGGTAGACCTCGCGGCCTTCGTCACTGGCAAAGGTAATCGGTTCAACTGTCGCATCGCCAGTCAGCGGACAAGACAGATCGACTACCTTTCCGTTAACTTTGGCGGCAAGGACGTCAGTACCGACCTTCACGCCGCAGGCCTTCAGCGCGGTGCCAACGGTGTGTCCTTGTTCGACCGCCTGGCTCTTTCCGTCTCGTAACGTTACAGTGATCACGTGGATGATTTGCCCGATCCCAAAAAATAACAAAGGCACTCCGCCACCGAAAGGCAAGCGGATGCCCTCAGCCGAAATGGTAGGCGCGGACGGTCTTGAACCGTCGACCTCTACCGTGTCAAGGTAGCGCTCTCCCCCTGAGCTACGCGCCCATAGTCCGGGTGCGCATGCTAATATAGGCTTGCCTATAGTGTCAAGAAAAGCAAAAGAGTAGGCAACTCCGTTCCGATCATCAGAACGGGGCCGTTTCCCCTATTGAGCCGTCAGAACGGTCCCGGTAGATTACTTGACCGCGGAGCGCAGTTCTTTGCCAGCAGAGAATTTGGGCACCTTTGCAGCGGGAATCTTGAGAGATTCGCCGGTTCTTGGGTTTCGACCCATTCGAGCCTTTCTCTTGGAGATCGTGAAGGTGCCAAAGTTGACGAGCGAGACGCGCTTGCCCTTTTTGAGGGATGAGGTAACGGCTCCGGTAAAGGCTTCCAGCGCCGTTCCCGCCGCAACTTTGGTGATTCCCGCAGAGGCGGCCATCTTCGCAATGATTTCTTCCTTGGTCATCAGTCCCCTCCTTGTGTGAGAATGAATGTGGGGCGCAGAGTGATCTCACGCCCACCCCCTCTAGTGATTCCCAAACATCCGCGCTAGGTGTTGTGCACAGCCTTGGCTCGCTTGCGCTTCAAGGGAATATGCAAGTCGGTGATCTTTTTTCTCAAGGTGTTTCGATTGAGGCCCAAGAGTTCGGCGGCTTGAATTTGATTGCCTTGTGTTTCGCGGAGCGCGGAAGAAATAAGCGGCCGCTCCATCGCGGAAATTAGCATGGGGTGGAGGTTCTTCGCTGCGCCGTTGCGCATTCCCCTGACGAAATCCCCCATTTTTAAGTCGAGATAATCTTCCAGCGAGAGATCGCGGCTTTTCCCAATGGGCATTGCCTCGTTCGACCGGTTCATCTGTTGGAACAGCTTCGATGTTTGGCTGAGCACGGCATGGGAACCGGCAATCACCAAGGTTTTCGCTGGGTCGACACAGGCCGGGAGTGTCATGGTGTGACTCTGATCGGCAGAAAGCTCTATTACCACGGCATCGAAGGGAGGGTTTGGAGGGTTGGCGGGGAGTGATTGGCCATCCGAACTGATGGTGATTGTGGCCAGGGGAAACGCCAAGGTGAATTGTGCCTGGACGTCAGGATCTGTTGTCAGCAACAGGAGTGAAAAGGCGGATAAAGGGACAGACATGCGGCACCACGCGAAGAAGAGAGCGCGATTATTGCCCAGCGCTCCAGGGATGTCAAATCCACCATGTCCTGCGAGGGCTCGCCGTATCGGTCCTTTCGTCGCGGACATAATCTTGCCGACCTGGCTGCATGGCCGCTGCGCGAGCCTTGACAGGATCAAGAATCGAGCGGTATATGTATGAGTCTTAATTCCCATCGGAATATTCAAGAATGAGGGTCTCGCATCGCACAACCTACGGAATTTTGGCAGCTGTTGACCTGGCTATGAACGGGAGCAGTGAGCCGATTCAGGCGCGGTCGATTGCAAAACGGCAATCGATTCCCGTCCGATTTCTTGAGCAGGTTCTGCACGCGATGAAAAAGGCCGGTCTTGTGGACAGCATTCGCGGCGCGCAGGGCGGGTACCTGTTATTAAAAAATCCTGCCGAGTTGTCCGTGGCCGACATTCTTGAAGCGCTCGACGGGCCGGTACTCCATGGAGGGGGGCTCGACGGACATGTTCCGCAAAAACGGGAGAGCCGGCAGCATCTATTGCTCGGACAGGTCTGGGAGCAAGTGGAGCAGGCGGAACGTGCGGTGCTGGAAGCGATTACGGTAGAGCAACTGGTTGAGCGGCAACGGGCACTCGATCAGCAGCAAAACCCGATGTACCACATTTAGTCACCAATGGATTCTATGCAGGTTGCCCAATGTTCCGGCAGGGAATGGGGCAGCCACAGATAGGGAGCACATCGCCATGAGCCCTCAGGAACAATTGATCGTGCCGGAGATTAAGACGATTCCAATTCCGGCGGCCATTCTCGAAGAAATCGAAACGTTTGAGAACGAGGCGATGAAGACCTTGGCCGGCGAGGTCTCTAATGATCTCTTCAAGCCATTCCGGCTGCAGTACGGGATATACGGTCAGCGACAGCCCGGTGTGCAGATGGTCCGGATCAAGATCCCCTTCGGCGGAATCTCCGCGAATCAATTGCGGCGGGTTGCCGAACTGGCGGACCGCTATGCGACCGGGGTCGGTCATGTGACCACGCGCCAGGACATTCAGATGCACTTTGTCGAATTGAAGGACGTTCCCACGATCATGCGCAGCCTTGCCGAAGTGGGCCTGACCACCCGCGAAGCCTGCGCGAACACCGTGAGAAACGTCACGGCCTGCCATCTGGCCGGGGTGTGCCAGGGGGAGGTGTTCGACGTGACGCCTTATGCCAAAACTGTCGCATACCATCTGCTCCGCAATCCGCTGAATCAAAGTCTGCCGAGGAAATTCAAAATCGCCTTGTCTGGATGCAAGCAGGATTGCGCGCTCACGCCGATTCACGATGTGGGCTTGCTCGCGGCCAAGCGGGCCGATGGTGTGATCGGTTTCCGCATGGTGGCGGGCGGCGGGTTGGGATCAGCTCCCCGGATGGCGCAAGTCCTGCGGGAATTTACTCCGATGGAAGAACTGCTCCCGAGCATCGAAGCGGTCATTAAGGTATTCGACACGCTGGGGAACCGGAAGAATCGCAATAAAGCCCGTATGAAATTCGTGATCGAGAAGCTCGGCTTCGACGAGTTCAAGCGGCGCTGGGAAGCGGCCTATGAATCGATGGGCTATAAGAAGCCGTCGCACGAGCCGATCAAACTGCTTTCCTATGCCGATGAGCCGACGCCTTTGATCATGCCGACTCGCAACGGATCCGGGCCTGCCACGGCAAACGGGAATGGTCATGCCAATGGCATTGGGCATGAGACGCCGTTTCAGATGTGGAAGCGCACGAACGTGGTCAAGCAACGGCAGTCTGGTTATGTCACGGCGGCGATCAAGCTCTTTATGGGAGACCTGACGTCGGAGCAAATGCTCTGCGTTGCGGATCTTGCCGATCGCTACGCCAATGGGAATATCCGCACCACGATCAATCAGAATATGGTGATCCGGTGGATTCCTGAGACGCAGATTGAATCACTGTATATGGACCTTGCCGCGCAGGGCTTGTCCGATCCGGGCGCCGAGCTCGTCGAAGACATCATTGCCTGCCCCGGCACCGATACCTGTGGCCTGGGCATTACCTCATCCAAGGGGCTTGCGCGCGCCTTGGGCGAAGTGTTTCCGGCGGGCCGCGTACCTGAAGACCTGTCGGATGTCAGCATTAAGATTAGCGGCTGCCACAATTCCTGTGCGCAGCACCATATCTCGACCATTGGACTCCATGGGGTCGGGAAACGGCTGGGCGACCATGTTGCGCCGCATTATGAATTGCATCTTGGCGGCCAGGTCGATGGCACGCCCAAGATCGGACAGATGACCGTCAAGCTGCCGGCGAAAGCCGTTCCGGCGGCGCTGTCGCACCTCGTCACGGTGTATCGGCGTGACCGGCTCCCGAACGAAAATCTGTCCGCTTTCATTGCGCGAGCGGGGAAGATCAAGCTGAAGGATGAACTGATTCCCTACACCATCGTCCCAGCCTTTCAAGACGATCCCACCTTTTACTATGACTGGGAGGGGGAGTCGGAATTCATCTTGGAGGATTTAGGGCCTGGCGAGTGCGCAGGCGGTGCGCTGGAAATGATCGAGAACGGGATCCTCGAAGCGGATCAGGAACTGTATCAGGCCAAAATACTGGTCGAAAAGCATCAATATTCCGTGTCGGTCAATAAATCCTATCGGGCGGTGTTGGCGGCGGCGAAGGCCATGTTGGTGACCGAAGGCCTGGATCCCTCGACGGACTCGGAAATCTTCCTGGAGTTCGAGCAACGGCTGGCCGCCAAAGGCGTGGTGCCGGCCATCTATCGGAGTCTGGGGAAGCAGGTTGGAGATTTAGGCCCCAAGGATACGACGGCGCAATCTGCTCTGGCCAAGATGGAATTTGCCAAGGGATTTGTCGAGGCCTGCCGGGCCGCGACCGAGCAGATGGGGAAAGATTTGAAGCTTGCGCCAGTGACAGAAGCGCCGGATTCTCAGAAGGAGACGGTTGTGCCCGCGGCTCCTGTGCAGGCTGCCGTCGCACCCGTGGCTTCCGTGCCTACCGGCGCGCCGGTCTATGACCTCCGTGGGGTGGCCTGTCCGTTGAACTACGTGAAGACGAAGCTGAAGCTCGAAATGATGGACGCCGGTGAGAAGCTGGAAGTGTGGCTGGATGCGGGTGAACCGATCAAGAACGTGCCAATGAGTCTGAAAAACGATGGGCACAAGGTATTGCTGCAGGAAGCGCTGGAGCCGGAGGCCGCCCATTACCGTGTATTGGTCGAAAAGGTTGAAGGCTGAGGAAATGACGGGAACACGATGACTAGGCTTGGAAGTCCGGAGATGATTGCGGAATTGAAACGCGTGAGCGACGCGTTCGAGTCCCGGCAGCCGCAAGACCTGTTGGCGGAAGCGGTCAAGCGGTTTGCGCCGAAGATCGTTGTGGCCTGCAGTTTTGGCGCAGAGGATGTGGTGCTGGTCGATATGGTGCATCGCATCGATCCATCGATCCCGCTGTTCTACTTGGATACGGATTTTCTCTTTCCTGAAACCTATGCGACGCGGGACCGGATCGTTGAACGGTATGGGCTCAAGCCCGAGCAGGTGATTCAGGTGAAGTCGCTGCTGACGCCGGAGCAGCAGGCGGCGCAATATGGCCAGGCGCTCTGGTCCACAGAGCCGGATCGCTGTTGCCAGTTGCGGAAAGTGGAGCCGCTCACGCGCGTGCTCAAAGGCTTCGATGCCTGGATCACCGGCATCCGTCGGGATCAATCCCCGACAAGGGCGAATGCGGCGGTGATCGAGTGGGACAGCAAATTTCAATTGGTGAAGGTGAATCCCTTGGCTCGCTGGACCTGGGCCGAGGTCTGGACGTACATCAAGGTCTATGAAGTGCCGTACAATCCCTTGCACGATCAGAATTATCCCAGCATCGGATGTACGTATTGCACGGCGCCTGTGGCGCCGGGTGAAGATCCGCGTGCCGGCCGGTGGAAGAATTTTACAAAAACGGAGTGCGGACTACACAAAACGTAATATGCCAATTCAAGACTATCTCGCAAAAATTGCTCAAGGCCCCAAGGTTTCGAAGGATCTGACGTGGGACGAATCCAAACAGGCCATGAAGCTTCTCATCGAGGGCGGGGTGACTCCGGCTCAGGTCGGGGCTTTTCTGATTGCCATGCGGTTCAAAATGGAGTCGGTCACGGAGCTGGCGGCGTTTACCGCGACCGCGCGCCAATATGTGCCGCCTCTGTCGATTCCGAAGTCGTTGGCGTTGGTGGATGTGCCGACCTATGCCGGCAAACAGGATACGTTTCACGCGCTCATTGCGGCGGCCATTGTCGCGACAGCCAGCGGGGCGGCGGTGTTGATGCATGGCTACGATGGCATCCCCGGCCGTCCCGGGAGCGCCGGGGTGTTGAAAGCCATGGGCGTCCCTATCGATCTGGAGCCCAAAGTGGCGGCGGAGGAATTGACGAAGAAGGGCTTCGCCTATCTCGACATTGGCCTCTACCATCCGCCGATCTACCGGTTTTTGGAAATGCGTCAGGAATTGGGCGTGCGCAATATGTTTCATCCCATCGCGCGGCTGCTCAATCCGGGACGCGCGTCCGCGCAAGTGGTCGGATTGTCCCATCCGCCGCATTTCGAAAAGACCGCCGAGGTGCTCCGCATGCTGGCCTGTCCGCGCGGATTCGTGATCCGCGGGGTCGAGGGAGATCCGGAATTGTCCGGCGCCGCGGCGACCCGGGTGCTGGAATTGCGTGATGAGCGCATCACCCCGCTGGGCATTACCCCGAAGGATTTCGGCATGGGCCTCTGTACCTCCCGCGAGATGGCCGGGTTCCCGCCGGATCAGCGGGACAAGGAAGCGGATCTTTTGCGGCGGTTGATTCAGAATCAGGTGCCGGGTGGACAAAAAGATTGGGTGCTCATGAACGCGGCGATGCTGCTCTATGCCGCCGGAAAGGGGACGTCGCTGCCGGCTTGCTTGCCGATCGCCCGCGCGGCCCTCGAAGGCGGCGCGGCGGCGCGCAAGCTGGATGAGCTGGTGCAGGCGCCGCTTGCGGCAGGCAAGCGGGCATAAACGGAAAGGGTCGGCAGTCGTGAAACATCTTCGGCAATTGGAAGATCAAAGCGTCTACATTCTTCGAGAAGCCTACAAACATTTCGACAATCTGGGGATGCTCTGGTCGATGGGCAAGGATTCCACGGTCCTGCTCTGGCTCGCGCGCAAGGCGTTTTTCGGGCATGTGCCCTTCCCCTTGCTGCATGTCGACACGAGCTACAAAATTCCCGCCATGATCGAATATCGCGACCGGCTGGCGCGTGAGTGGCGGCTGGATCTGGTCGTCGGGCAAAACAAGGAAGCCTTGGCGGCGGGAATGAACCCGTCGATGGGACGGGTGGCCTGCTGCACGGCGCTCAAGACGAACGGGTTGAAGCAGCTGATCGAACAGAAGGGCTATACCGGGATCATCCTCGGGGTGCGGGCCGACGAAGAAGGGACGCGGGCGAAAGAACGGTATTTCTCGCCACGCGACAAGCATGGCGACTGGGATTTCCGCGATCAGCCGCCGGAGCTCTGGGATCAGTACAAGACCTCGTTCCCACCCGGCACGCATATCCGCATCCATCCGTTGCTGGATTGGACCGAGATCAACATCTGGGAATACATCAAGTACGAGAACATTCCGTTCATCGACTTGTATCTCGACAAGGGCGACGGGACGCGCTATCGCAGCCTCGGCTGTGCTCCCTGCACGACCCCGATCAAGTCGACGGCGAAGACGGTGGACGACATCATCGACGAATTGCGCCGCACGACGGTGGCTGAGCGGTCAGGCCGCGCGCAGGACGAAGGGCGCGGGATGGAGTTACTGCGGAAGGACGGGTACATGTAGCCATGAGTTTAGAAAATGTTCCCTCGAAGCCATCTGAAAATCTAAACATCGTCATTGTCGGGCATGTCGATCATGGCAAGTCCACGCTGTTGGGCCGGCTCTATGCCGACACCGGCTCATTGCCCGACGGCAAATTGGAGAAGGTGCAGGCCATCTGCCGCCAGCAAGGCAAGGAATTTGAGTACGCCTTTTTGTTTGATGCCTTCCTTGAAGAGCAGGAACAAGGCATTACAATCGATACCGCGCGGACGTTCTTCATCTGGAAGGGGCGCCAGTACATCATCATCGATGCCCCGGGCCATAAAGAGTTTCTCAAGAACATGATCTCCGGAGCGGCGCGGGCGGAAGCGGCGCTGCTCTTGATCGATGCCCTTGAGGGAGTGAAGGAGCAGTCGAAGAAGCACGGGTATCTGCTCTCCTTGCTCGGCGTGCGCCAGTTCGCCGTGGTCGTCAATAAGATGGATCTCGTCGGGTATCGGCAGGATGTCTTTGACGGGATCGAAAAAGAGTACCGGGAGTTTCTCGGGCAGTTCAAGGCGGTGCCGGAGCGGATCATCCCGGTCAGCGCCAAGATGGGCGACAACATCGCCAATCGCAGCGACAAGATGCCTTGGTACACCGGCCCGACGGTGCTGGACACATTGAGCCTTTTCAAGAAAGAGCCGCCACGGTCGCAGCAGCCGCTGCGGCTGCCGGTGCAAGACGTCTATAAGTTCGATGCCCGACGGATCATCACGGGCCGTATTACGGCCGGCACCTTGAGGGTTGGCGACCATCTCGTGTTTTCTCCCTCGAACAAGCGCGCCAATATCAGTTCCATAGAAGCCTTCAATGTCGATCCGCCTCTCACGGAGTCGCACGCCGGGCAATCGGTCGGGATTACGCTCGATGAGCAGATCTTTGTGGAGCGTGGAGAAGTGGCTACGCATCAGGAGACGCTGCCGCTGGTGTCCACCGCGTTCCGCGCGAATGTGTTTTGGCTGGGGAAGCGTCCGCTGGAACGGGGCCGGAAGTATCAATTGCGCGTGGCGACCAAAGAGGTGGACTGCGAAGTCTCGGCGATCCACCGCATCATCGATACGATGGACTTGGCCCAACAGCAAGGGAGCGCGACCGTCAATAAGAACCAGGTGGCAGAGCTCACCTTGCGCACGAAGGCGCCGGTGGCGTTTGATCTCTCCGCCTCGTTTGAAGCCACCGGCCGGTTTGTCTTGGTTGACGAGTATGACATTGCCGGCGGCGGTATTGTGACGGAGCTGGTGCATGACGATCAGGAATCGCTCCGTGAAGAGGCCCGCCGCAGAGACTTTGCCTGGGTGAAGGGCGAGGTCGGCGTGGAAGATCGTGCGCAGCAGTATGGCCACCGCCCCGCGATTGTGCTGTTTACCGGAGGGCGGCATACGGGGAAATCCTTCCTCGCCAAAAAGCTGGAAACGCGGCTGGTCGCGGATGGGCGCCACGCCTACTTGCTCGACGGGGAAAATCTACGGCGCGGGCTCGATGCCGACCTGTCCGAGGAAGAGCGTGGGCAGACCGACGAGATGGCACGGCGCTACGGCGAGGTGGCCCGTCTCTTGATCGACACCGGGTTGATCGTGGTGTCGACCACCAATCCGTTCGGTCTTGCATATAAAGATGCGGCCCAAGCGATCAGAACGCTGGTTCACCCGGCTCCCGTGATTGCCGTTCACATGACCAAAACGAACGAAGAGCCGCCACCGAACACCGACATCGTTTTGAGCGGACCGACCGATTTCGATGCGGCCACGAAACAAATTATGGACGAGCTCAAGAAGCGGGGAGTGCTGGCTCAGGCGATCGGCGCCAAGCCGACCTTCCAATACTCGATTTAGTCAGGGAGTCTCCGGGAGAGAGGAGCCGTCGGTTCCTGTTCCTCCTGGACCCCCCTCTTTTGCTTGGTTTGACTCCCCAGAAACCGCTGTGTTACGGTACCGTTTCATCGGTTTAGCCTGCACAAAAAGGACGTATTATGGCTCCTGAAAAGGACCTCAAAGCCATCCTCGGCAAGCTCAAATATTCGGACGACGCCAAGGTCGTTCAGCAGATTACCGAGCAAACCAAGCAGGTGCATGCCCGTATGGCGGGCATTAAATACAAGATCGCCGTGATGAGCGGGAAGGGCGGCGTTGGCAAGAGTATGACGACCGTCAACCTGGCCCTGGCCTTTGCCCGCCAGGGAGGCAGGGTCGGACTGCTCGATGTGGATTTGAACGGTCCCTGTGTGCCTCGCATGCTGGGCCTGCACGGCCAAACCCTGACCATGACGCCTGCCGGAGCTATTCCTCCCGTTGGTCCGCTGGGCTTGAAAGTGGCGTCGATGGACTTCTTTCTCGGCGACGCGTCGCCGGTCCGGTGGAAGGGGCCAATGGACGTCAGTCCGGTCTGGCTCGGGCTGATGGAAATGAATGTTATCCGGGAGTTTCTCGCCGACGTGATCTGGGGCGAGCTGGATTACCTGCTGGCCGACCTGCCTCCTGGCGCCGCCGCGGATAAGCCGCCGGTGATTGCGGGATTTATCCCGGACTTGGCTGGGGCGATTGTCGTGACGACGCCGTCGGAAGTGGCGTCCGACGTGGTGCAGAAATCGGTGACGTATGCCCGTGACATGGGGATCAAGGTCCTCGGCATCGTCGAAAATATGAGCGAGTACCGCTGTCCGTCCTGTGGTGAAGTCAACGAGCTGTTTGAAGGCAATACCGAAGCGATGTGCGAGGCGCTCGACCTTCCGCTCCTCGGGAGGGTTCCGTTCGATCGGAAACTCGCCCGCACGTTTGACAAGGGCCAGCCGCTGCTCGACGAAACCTATCCGACCATTCAACGGTATCAAGAAATCGCCGGTCGTATCCGCACCTTGCTCGATTACAAGAAGGTGTTAGCGGATAAGCTGTAATGAGAGGGATGCGGGAGGAGTTACTATGAAATTTGTCTGTTTGAACTGTGAAACCTATATGAATTTTGAAAAGGTCGAGAAGCCCGGTGAAGGCTCCCTTGGCGTCTTTTTCGGCTGCCCGTCCTGCAATGCCAAGTTTTCCATGGTAACCAATCCGGGCGAAACGCAAATGGTCAGTTCGCTGGGTGTGAAGTTGGGCGGGCGGACGGTTGCCGCCGAACCCTTCGAGATGACCAGAGGAACACTCAAGGATGAAGCTTTGGCCGGTGCCGGGCAGATGGGCGCCTATCTGAACGAGAAGATTCAAGGGGGGCAGCCGGTAGCTTCAGCGGCCGCTCCGACGGCTGCCAAGCCGGGCGAGAAAGCCAGCGGCGGCTGTCCCTTCTCCGCCATGGTTGCGGAAATGGGGCTGACGACCGGCGGCAAGCCAGGCGCGGCCGCTCCAGCCTCGTCGGAGTTTACCTGGACCGCCGACGCGAAAGAAAAGCTCGACCGGTTGCCGGCCTTTGTGAAGCCGATGGTGCAGAGCAGCGTCGAAGCCTATGCCAGGAAGAACGGATTCACGTCCATCACGCTCCAGGTCATGGATGACTCCAAGAACGATTCGCCCAACGGGATGACCTGGTCTCGCGAGGCGGAACAGCGGTTGGACAACATCCCCGATTTCATCCGGCCGATGGCCCGAAAGGAAATCGAACGGGTGGCTAAAGAGCGTGGCTTGGCTACGATTACGGCCCAAGTGATGGACGAGACCAAAGACAAGTTCATGAAGTTTATGTAAAAACAATATGGGCGATAGAGACCAAGCCTTGCCAAGGCCCATCCGGCAGTCCGGATGGGCCTTTCCTTTATACGCATTCTTTCGGCGATTCCGGCAACAGAGGATGGCCTCCCTTTGGCTGCGTGGCCTGTCATGCATGGCTGCGTTTGTCCTGCTGTGCGTGGCGCCGCTGGGCGCTCAAGATCATGAGCCGACGCCGGACGTCACTGGTGAGTCCGCACCCCACCACGGTCATGATTCGGCTTCTTCCTCCGATGGCTGGGAGGGATCAAAAGAAGGTATCGCCTATTCGGAATTTAACCATCATCTGGCGGGATTTTTTGTCCTGCTGATCGGCCTT
Organism: Nitrospira sp.; assembly: GCA_035968315.1. Lineage (NCBI taxonomy): Bacteria > Pseudomonadati > Nitrospirota > Nitrospiria > Nitrospirales > Nitrospiraceae > Nitrospira > Nitrospira sp. Next base: position 162,250 of record JAVYIN010000009.1, on the reverse strand, counting down.
TCTGAATTGGTACCGGCCCTTCGGATTTCGTCGGGTAACTGGGCGCGTATGCTGCTGCCCGGGGCACTTATTCTGATGGGGGTGTTTCTCTTGGTGTGGAGCGATCACCAGGCGTGGCCGGTCGGCCCTATGACGTTTGCGCAAACATTTTGGGGAGACGACCCTGAAATTCTCCAGCATAAACTGTATGGGATGTTGTCATTGACCGTCGGGCTCATTGAGGTCTTTCGACGGCTCGACCGTGTCGTGCATGCCGGATGGATGGCCCCACTGCCTGCCTTTGCCATTCTCGGAGGGCTGATGTTGTTTGCCCATTCGCATGGAGCCCATCCGTCCGCGCAGAAGATTGCGCTGGATCATGCAATCATGGGAACGTTGGCCATCTCGGCCGGTTCGACTAAGCTGGTTTCTGTCTGGTTGGATTCAATCCTCAGCTGGTCGCGCGCTAGAGGGGAAATTGTCTGGGCGGTATTCATACTCGCGATCGGCCTGCAGCTCCTGTTGTACTCCGAATAGTCTCAGTCTTCTCCGCCTTGCCGCGCCGATTGACACCCTAGAAAGCCCTATGCTAGGTCTAACGCATTGCGGCGATTGAGGCAGTAGGATGAGCTCTAATCAGCCAGATTGTCGCTGACTTAGAGGAGGAGTTCATATGGGTGGCCATAGTCATTGGGCGACGATTAAGCGGCACAAAGGCGCGCAAGACGCCAAGCGCGGAAAGATTTTCACGCGCATTATTCGAGAGCTGACCATTGCTTCCCGCTCCGGCGGCGACCCCGACGGGAATCCTCGCCTGCGGCTGGCCATTGCCAAGGCTAAAGAAGCCAATATGCCGGGCGATACGATGAAGAAGGCCATCCAGCGCGGCACGGGAGAGCTTCCCGGCGTGACCTATGAAGAATTCGCGCTCGAAGGCTATGGGCCCGGCGGCACAGCCGTCTTTTTGGAAATCACCAGTGACAACCGGAACCGGACCGTAGCCGAGATTCGCAGCCTCTTTACCAAGAATCATGGGAACATGGCCGAAGCGGGGGCGGTGGCCTGGCAATTCCACAAGAAGGGTCTGATTACGATCGAGAAGGGCAAGGTGGATGAGGACACCCTTCTGACCCTGGCGCTTGATGCGGGGGCCGAAGATGTGAAAGTCGGTGAAAAGAACTTTGAAGTGATCACCGATTCGCACGATTTTGAAGCCGTCAAGAAAGCGCTGACCGATGCCAAGATCGAGTCGTCATCGGCGGAAATCACCTATATTCCGCAGAACACGGTCCATCTGGAAGAGAAAGATGCCGAGCAAATGCTCCGGCTGATGGAAGTCATGGACGAACATGACGATGTGCAAAAGGTTCACGCGAACTTCGACATTTCCGACGAGATAATGGAAAAGATCGCGGCAGCAGTAGCAGGATAACGGCCGTCCACCAGATTCAGGAGTCCCCACGATCGACACATGATCGCCTTATTGACAGGCCGACTGGCCTTTAAGGCGCCGACGCACCTGGCCCTTGATGTCCAGGGAGTCGGCTACGAAGTCTTCGTTCCTCTCAGCACCTTTTATAACCTGCCCGATCTCAATCAGACCGTCTCGCTGAGCATCCACACGCATGTCCGTGAGGATGCCATCCAGTTGTTCGGGTTTGTCACGCAACAGGAAAAAGACGCCTTCGTCCTGCTGACAAGCGTATCCGGGATCGGTCCGAAGTCGGCCTTGGGCATCCTTTCAGCGCTTCCTGTGGCCGATCTTGTCTCAGCGATTCAATCAGGGGACGTCGACAAGCTGGAAACCGTGCCGGGGGTCGGGAAAAAAACTGCGGGCCGGATTGTGCTGGAGCTCAAAGACAAAGCGTTGAAGCTGCACCCCGCCTTGGCGGCCGCCTCCGAGGTTGTGCCTGCCGGTCAAGATCCTACATTTGACGATGCCCTCTCTGCATTGACGAATCTCGGATACCGGGCTCAGGATGCCAAAGACGCGTTGAAGCGGGTGCGGAAATCGAGCGTGGAATCGCACAGCTTGCAGGAGCTGATCCGTGAGACCTTGAAAGATCTAGCAAGGGGGTAATGCATGATCGTGACATCGTGGCGCACGGGCACCGTCTTGTTCATGTTCGGCGCGTGGCTCATGTTCTCGCCGCATCTTGTATTGGCAGATGACGCGTCGGCCGAGCCAAAAAGCATTCGCAAGACCTGCGGGAAATGCCCCGAGGGCTATGCCATGACGGGAGTCACCGAGGCTCCAGCCATTTGTAAAGACGGGGATCCGACATTGGTGCAATGTGTGCCGCTCGGCGCGAATATGTTACCGGTGTGCGGATCGTGCCCTGAGGGATATCGGGAGGTCGGCAGTTCGTCCGTTCCAGCCCGTTGCGGGACTCAGGATGGCGGTCGTCTCTCACAATGCCAGCTGGAGCGGATGGAGTCGGGTTTTCCCGATGCCACAGCGGGCGGGAAAATCTGTCCGCCTGATTGTGGCAGCACGGCGACGCCGGGCCAGGGCGCGTTGCCGCCTCCTCCGAAATATCAGTACATTCCACCGGCGGAAAAGAAATAGCCCGCCGCCGCGCGACGAGAAACCATGAGCGACCGGATCGTGAACGCCCAGTTGACCGATGACGAACGCAGCCTCGAACAGACGCTGCGTCCGCAGACGCTCGACGAATACATCGGCCAGGCGCGCATGAAAGAATCGCTGCGGGTCTGCATCGACGCCGCCACGCAGCGAGGCGAAACCCTCGACCATACGATTTTCTATGGTCCCCCAGGGCTGGGGAAAACCACCATCGCCCATATTATTGCCCGTGAAATGGGCGGAACCTTGCGGGCCACTTCCGGACTGGTGCTGGCGCATGCGGGCGATCTCGCGGCAATCCTCACCAATCTGCAAGAGCATGACGTGCTGTTTATCGACGAAATCCATCGGTTGCCAGCCTCGGTTGAAGAGGCGCTCTATCCCGCGATGGAGGATTTTCAACTCGACCTCGTCGTGGGGCAGGGGCCTGCCGCCAGAACCGTAAAACTCGACCTCCCCCGTTTTACCCTGGTCGGGGCCACGACCAAAGCCGGGGCTCTCACGTCGCCGTTGCGGGATCGGTTTGGATTGGTCTATCGGCTGGAGTTCTATTCGCCGGAGGAGCTGCAAGTGATTGTCATGCGGTCCGCCGGGCTGCTCAATATTCCTATCGACCCCGAAGGCGCCCATGAAATCGCCTGCCGCGCCCGAGGCACGCCCCGCATCGTCAATCGGCTGATCAAACGGGTCCGCGACTTTGCCCAGGTGAAAGCCGAGGGCCGGATCACGCAAACGGTCGCCCATCAGGCCTTGGCCTGGCTCGGTGTGGATTCAGCCGGGTTTGATGAGATGGATCGCAAAATTCTCCTCACGATCATCGAGAAGTTCGGCGGAGGGCCGGTGGGAGTGGAATCGTTGGCGGCGGCGGTGCAGGAAGATCGCAGCACCCTCGAAGATGTGCATGAGCCCTATCTGATCCAAGCCGGCTATCTCGACCGCACCGGGCGAGGCCGCCAAGTCACCAAAGCGGCCCTCGAGCATTTCAACAAGCCGACAAGGCAGCTGTTCTAGCGACCGGACGTTCTGTACTGGGCGGTTTGCGATAGGGGCCTCCAAGACGGACTCGTGTTCTTGATCCTCTTCCATTCATATCCATCACATCGTTCCGTGCCAATCAGCCGACTTGTCGTGAGAGTGCTGGATGAAGTGATTACAGTGAGAAGACGCAAGTTCTTGAAAGACCAGGGAGTCTTCTTGCAATAGCCGGTTCGGTTCCTGTATCATTCACTGCTTGCTCGCACTCGTCCTGCCTCTGGACGGTCGTCCAACTCATGGGGCACGAGTGGAGGGGGTTCGTTCATGCCTGGTGACCTTTCCGACTATCGGAAAGAGATTGATCGTATCGACGATGAGATTCTTCGTCTGCTCAACGAGCGGTCGAAGAGTGTCATTGAAATCGGTCGTATCAAAAAAGCGCAGGACGCGGACGCCAACCTCCATACCCCGGCCCGCGAAGCCGCGATCATCGAGCGATTGGTCGGTCAGAATACCGGCCCATTTCCCTCTGAAGCCATCCGTCCCGTGTATCGGGAAATCATGTCCGCCTCGCTCTCGCTGGAAGGCCCGCAGAAGGTCGCCTATCTGGGCCCCCGCGCGACCTTCACGCACATGGCCTGCATGCAAAAATTCGGATCATCGGCGCAATACATCCCGGTCCACAGCATCAAGGAAGTGTTCAACGAGGTGGAGCGAGGCCGTGCGAATTTTGGCGTCGTCCCGATCGAGAACACGACGGAGGGTGTGGTGAACCATACGCTCGACATGTTCGTTGACTCGAACCTCGTCATTTACGGGGAAGTCTTGCAGGAAGTTTCTCATCATCTGATGTCGAAGACCGGGGTGGCTGAAGAGGTCAAGAAGATCTGTTCGCATCCGCAGGCGATCGCGCAATGCCGCAACTGGCTTGAAACCCACATGCCGCATGTATCCGTGTCGGAAGTCGCGAGCACAGCCCGCGCGGCGGAAATGTGTCAGGAGGATGGCACCATTGCTGCCATTGCTTCGGAACTGGCGGCCCAGCTCTATGGCTTGAAAGTCATCAAGGCTCGCATCGAAGACAACATGAACAATTTCACCCGGTTCCTCGTCCTGTCTCAAAAGCCACCACAGCGCACCGGGAAAGACAAGACGTCGTTGATGCTCTCGATCAAGGATAAAGTTGGCGCACTGTATGACTTGCTCAGGCCCTTTGCCTCGCATGGGATCAGCATGACGAAGATCGAGTCGCGGCCGTCCCGACGCAAAGCGTGGGAGTATATTTTCTTCGTCGATGTGGAGGGCCACATGGAAGAAGAGCGCGTAAGCCGGGCTATTGAAGAAATCAAAAGCCGCTGTCTCTTTATGAAGATCTTGGGCTCCTATCCAGCACACAGTTAGGCCTATGGCACTTCGTATTCATCCAGACATTGCCTCGCTCAACCCGTACGTTCCGGGCAAGCCGATTGAAGAGCTGCAGCGGGAGATGGGCCTGGCACGGGTCATCAAGTTGGCCTCGAATGAAAATCCGCTGGGGCCCTCGCCGAAAGCGCTGACTGCGCTCGTCGGGGGGCATGATAGTTTGCATCGCTATCCGGATGGCGGGGCATATCGCTTGCGGCAGGCGCTGGCCGATCGCTGGAAGCTCACCCTGGATCACATCATTCTCGGCAATGGCTCAGACGAAATCCTTGGGTTGCTGGCCAGGACTTTCCTTGCGCCGGGCGATGAAGCCGTCATGGCCGATCAGACATTCGTCATCTACAAGATGGAAGTGACGGCGGCCCATGGCAAGGCGGTGATCGTTCCATTGGTTAACTGGACGCACGATCTTGACAGCATGGCGAAGGCCATCACCCCCAAGACGAGGCTGGTGTTTCTCTGCAATCCCAATAACCCGACGGGGACGATGGTATCTGCCGATTCCGTCGCCCGGTTCATGGCACGGGTTCCAGAGGATGTGGTTGTCGTGTTTGACGAGGCCTATTTCGAGTATGTGCGCGACCCACATTTTCCTGATAGCCTGCAGTACGTAACGCAAGGGCGGAACGCGATTGTGCTCAGGACCTTCTCGAAGATCTATGGATTGGCCGGACTGCGGATTGGCTATGGCCTGACGACGCCGGAGATCACCAATTGCTTGAATCGGGTTCGCCCGCCGTTCAATGCCAATACGCTCGCGCAGCGCGCGGCGCTGGCGGCGCTGGCTGATGACGACCATGTAGCAAAGAGCCGCGCGGTGAATACCGCGGGCATGCAGCAGTTGGAGCGCGGGTTGCGGGGGCTCGGGTTTACGACGATCCCCAGCCAGGCCAATTTTCTCTATTTTGATGTCAAACGTGACGGCCGGGGTGTGTTCGACGCCTTGCTGCGCGAAGGCGTCATTGTGCGGCATATTGAGGGCACGATGTTGCGCGTGACGATCGGGCAGCCGGATGAGAACGACGCATTCCTGGGCGCGTTGAAACAGGTCGTGCAGCCGTAGCGGCGGGACAGAGAGGGCACCATGATTATCGTCTTGAAGCCTGAGGCGTCTGAACGGGAAGTCGATCGCATTATCGATCGCCTGCGTGAATTAGGGCTAAAGTCGCAACTCTCCACAGGGCAAGAGCGGACGATCATCGGCGTCATCGGCGACGACCGGATTCTCCAGAACCAGCCGTTGACGGCGCTGCCCGGTGTCGAGAGTGTGTTGCCGATCCTGGCGCCGTGGAAACTGGTGAGCCGGGAGTTCAAGCGGGAAGGGACGATCATCGACGTTGGCGGCGTGAAGATTGGCGGCAATAAAGTCGTGATCATGGCGGGGCCTTGCGCCGTGGAGCGGCTGGAACTGACGGTCGGGATCGCGCACGAGGTCAAAGCGTCCGGCGCATCGATCCTCCGCGGCGGCGCCTACAAGCCGCGCACGTCGCCCTATTCGTTCCAAGGGCTCGGCCGCGAAGGCCTCGATTACCTGCTGGAGGCGAAAAAACAAACGGGCTTGCCGGTGGTCAGCGAAATTCTCGACACGCGGGATATCGAGCTCTTTCTTGAAAAAGCCGACATCATCCAGATCGGTGCCCGCAATATGCAGAACTTTGAACTCTTGAAAGAGGTCGGTGCGTACGACAAGCCGGTGCTGCTCAAACGGGGCCTTTCCGCGACCATTAAAGAGTTTCTGCTTTCGGCGGAGTACATCATGTCGCGGGGCAATCGCAATGTGATGCTCTGCGAACGCGGCATTCGGACATTTGAAACCCAGTATCGCAACACTCTGGATCTCGCGGCGATTCCGACATTGAAAGAGCTGTCGCATCTCCCCGTGATCGTGGATCCCAGCCATGCGACCGGCAAGTGGAATCTTGTGGCGCCCATGTCAAAAGCGGCCGTGGCGGCAGGGGCCGATGGCCTGCTGATCGAAGTCCACTCCAATCCGGAATGCGCCCTCTGCGACGGAGAAGAATCGATCAGGCCGTCGAAATTCAAGGAGCTGATGCAGGATTTGCGAAAAATTGGAACGGCCGTCGGGCGGGAAGTCTAGGTCGCGGCGGACTGGCTATGACCGTTCATTTCAAACAGGTGGCCATCATCGGGGTCGGGCTCATCGGCGGGTCGCTAGGCATGATCCTGCGCCGCAAGGGATTGGCCGATCAGGTGGTCGGCGTGGGACGGCGGGTGGAGAATCTGAAGACCGCCGTCGAGCTGGGCGCTATCGATCGCTATGTCGCCGATCCGAAAGAGGGCGTGCGCGACGCGGACCTCGTGATCTTGGCGACGCCGGTGGATACCTACGACCGGCATCTGAAAGAGTGGGCTGGCTGTTTGTTGCCCGGTGCTATCGTGAGCGATGTCGGAAGTGTGAAAGGGACGCTGGTCGAACAGTCGGAAGCCAGCATGCCGGCCGGTGTGCATTTTGTCGGCGCGCATCCTATCGCAGGGAAAGAAAAAACCGGCGTGGCGGCGGGGACGGATCAGCTGTTCACAGGCGCCCGCTGCATTGTGACCCCCACGTCCAAGACCGATGCGCAGGCATTGGCGCGAGTGCGGGCGTTGTGGCAGGAGACGGGATCTGTGGTGTTGATGATGGATCCGCACTTGCACGATCAGATTCTGGGCGCGGTCAGCCATCTGCCCCATGTGGCGGCCTTTGCGCTCATCACGGCATTGGCGGATTTGCGTGACCGTGAAATCACCTCCCTCGATCTGGCCGCCCATTCCGGCGGGGGCTTGCGGGATACAACGCGCATTGCGGCCAGTTCTCCGGAAATGTGGCGGGATATTTTTTTGTGGAACCGCGACAACGTGGTGCATTTCATTGACGCCTATCAACGGGCGCTTCAGGAGTTTAAGTGTTTGGTCCAAGCCCGTGATGCAGCTGGGATTGAGAAGGCGATCGAACGGGCAAAAGGTGAACGGGAGAAACTCAATCCCCGTCCGCCCGTGTCGGCATAAGAGGGTTATGGCATCGTTGACGATCACACCAGGGGCTGCGCTCTCCGGCACTATCACGGTGCCCGGCGATAAGTCTGTCACGCATCGCGCGATCATTTTGACGTCGCTTGCGGAAGGCGAAAGCCGGGTTTCCAGTTACTGCCGTGGCGAAGATTGTCTGAATACCATGCGCGCATTTCAAGCTCTGGGCATTCAGATTGATGAGCAGCCCGACGTGCTCACGGTTCACGGAAAAGGGTTCTGGGGATTGCGCGAGGCCGGTGCGCCGATCGATTGCGGCAATTCAGGAACCGGGACGAGGCTGTTGACCGGCCTGCTGGCCGGACAGGATTTCTTCACGATTCTCACGGGCGACGAATCGATTCGCCGCCGGCCGATGGGGCGTGTCGTAAAGCCGTTGCGGGAAATGGGGGCGATCATTGCCGGGCGCAAGGGCGGGGAATTGGCGCCGTTGGCGATTACCGGCACGCGCTTGCACGGGATTGAGTACACCTCGCCGGTCGCCAGTGCGCAAATCAAATCCTCGCTCCTCTTTGCGGGCCTCTTTGCCGATGGGGTCACCAGATTTCGGGAGCCCCGGCTGTCGCGCGACCATACGGAGCGGATGTTTCAGTTTTTCGGGATTCCCTTGCGGCAGGAGGCGGGGACCTTGGTCTTGCAAGGCCGTCCGTCGGTGGGCTGGACCGGACGGGACATTGTGATTCCCGGCGATTTCTCCGCCGCGGCATTTTTCCTGGTCGGGGCGACGATTGTCCCAGGCTCCGATGTGACGATTTGTAATGTCGGCATGAATCCGACGAGGACCGGCTTGCTCGACGTGTTGACGGCCATGGGAGCCAAGATCCAGATTCTCAACCGCCGGGATCAAGCGGGCGAGCCGGTGGCGGATTTGCGTGTCACCTCCGCGCCGCTGAAAGGCGTGGCGGTCGGTCCCGAGCTGATTCCGCAAACCATCGACGAGTTCCCGATTCTCTGCGTGGCCGCAGCGGTGGCCGAGGGAGAGACGACGATTTCGGGCGCGGAAGAATTGCGGGTGAAGGAAAGTGATCGCATTGCGACGATGAGCGTCGAACTGCGGGCCATGGGGGCGCAGATCATCGAGAAACCCGATGGCATGGTGATTCGCGGGCTGGGGCAAGCGGGGCAGAACGGACATCTGACCGGCACGACCCAAGGCCGGAGTCATGGCGATCATCGCGTGGCGATGTCCCTGGCCATTGGCGGGTTGACGGCTTCAACTCCCACCAGCATCGAGGACACGGGGTGCGTCGATACCTCGTTCCCCAACTTCGATCGGACGTTGGCCGCATTATTGACGGCGGGAGCGTGAAGACTATAATGCACCAGGATTTCGATACCGCGGTAAAGGGGCTCGCGTGTGATTATCGCTATTGATGGACCAGCCGGAGTCGGCAAGAGCACGGTGGCCAAATTGTTAGCGGCCCGCCTGGGTTATCTCTATCTTGATACCGGAGCGCTGTATCGGGCGATTGCCTGGCATGTCCTGCGTCACGGGATCGACCCGTCCGATCGGGAGCAGGTGACTGCGTCTCTTCCGACGCTGTCGGTTCAGATGCTGTTTCATAACGGGTCGATGCGGGTATTGGTCAATGATGCGGATGTGACCGGTGAATTGCGCACGCCGGAAGTCACTGCCGCCGCGTCCGTGGTATCGGCCATTCCGGAAGTCAGAGAATGGTTGTTGCCGGTGCAACGCCAAATCGGGCAGCGCGGGTCGGTGGTGGCGGAAGGCCGGGATATCGGGACCAGGATTTTCCCCTCCGCGCCCGTGAAGTTTTTTCTGGAGGCCGATGCGACCGTGCGGGCTGAGCGCCGCCATCGTGAGCTGGTCGCCGCGGGACATGGCGGGCCGATGGAGAAAACCTATCAGGATCTGTCCGGACGTGATGAGCGGGATCGGACTCGCGCCGTGGCGCCGTTGATGCCGGCTCCCGATGCGCGGCTGATTGATACCTCCTCATTGCGGATCGAGGATGTGGTGGAGCAGATGCTGGCCGTGGTGGCAGCCGCATCGTGAGCGGGGCTCTGTACGGGATCCTCTGGGTCCTGGTCAGGTCGGTGGCGCGGGTCTTGTTTCGGTATCGGGTCGAAGGCGAGTTGCCGAAGACCGGCGGGGTGCTGGTTGCCGCCAACCACGCCAGCTATGTGGATATCCCGTTGTTAGGATGCGGGATGACACGGCGGGCCTGGTATCTGGGGCGCAGCGATCTGTTTCCCGTTCCGGTGCTGAATCAGCTGTTGCAGGCGTTGGGCTGGATCCCGCTCCGGCTGGGACGGTTGGATCGAGAGGCCTTCGGGAAGGCGATCAGCCTGATTCAGGCTGGCAAGGTGGTGGTGATTTTCCCCGAGGGGGGCCGGACGCTGGACGGCCATCTCAGGCAGCCGAAGGCCGGGATCGGGATTATCGTCTCGCAGACCGGGTGCCCCGTAGTGCCGGCCTATCTCAAGGGGACGTTCGATGTGTTGCCGACGGGGGCCAAGTGGCTGCGCTTTCGGCCTGTGACGGTCAAGCTGGGGGCTCCCCTGACATTTGAAAAGGGGCATCCCAAAGAGCACGATAAGGGAGACGCAAAACGGTTTTATCAACTGGTCAGCCGCACGGTAATCACACAGATCGCCGCTCTCGGAAATGTGCCACCTCCGATGGTGGGACACGAGGGCGATCCCGTGGTACCGGAGCGGCCGGCTGCCGACGCTCGCAACGCTGAGTGAGCGCGGTTTCTTCACCATCAGCACCCGGCGCAAGCCGGAGGATTAGGACTCGCTATGAGTACCGCATCGACAGGGAGTGACGCACAGTTGGATCGCGCGGCCTTGGCCGCCCTCTATGAAGAGACCTTCAAGAATCTTGAAGAAGGCACGATTACCGAAGGCCGCGTGGTCGCGCTGACAAAAGACAAGGTGGTGGTCGATATCGGCTACAAGTCCGAGGGCATGATCCCCAGCGATCAGTTCTCGCCCGAGGATCTCCAGAACATCAAGGTTGGAGATGCGCTCCAAGTCTACATCGAAGAATGTGAAGACGCGGACGGCAATCTCGTCTTGTCCAAAGAAAAAGCGGACAAGATGAAGATCTGGGAAGAGCTGGAGAAGCTCTTCAAGGATGAAAAGAGCATCGACGGAAAAATCATTTCGCGCATCAAGGGCGGCATGATGGTCGATATCGGCGTGAAGGCGTTCTTGCCCGGTTCGCAGATCGATCTCCATCCCGTCCGGGATTTGGACGGCCTCGTCGGCAAGACGTTCCCTCTGAAGATCATCAAGATCAATCACCGCCGCGGCAACGTCGTGGTCTCGCGCCGGGTCTTGCTCGAAGAGACCCGCGACAAGAAGCGGCAGACGACGCTGGCCAACCTGAAGGAAGGGCAGCTGATTCAGGGCATGGTCAAGAACATCACCGACTACGGGGCGTTTATCGACCTCGGCGGCATCGACGGTTTGCTCCATATCACCGACATGTCGTGGGGACGCGTGGGCCATCCTTCGGAAATGTTCACGGTGGGCGATCGCGTCGAAGTTACCGTGTTGAAGTACGACCGGGAGACCGGCCGTATTTCGCTGGGCTTGAAGCAGAAGAGCGCGGATCCCTGGACCAACGTGGCGGGCAAGTATCCGATCGGCACCCGCGTGCGCGGCCGCGTGGTGAGCCTCACGGACTACGGCGCCTTTATCGAGCTCGAACCGGGTGTCGAAGGGCTGGTGCACGTCTCTGAAATGTCCTGGACCCACGAAGTGCGGCATCCGTCGCGTGTCGTCGCGGTGGGCGATCAGGTCGAGGCGGCGGTGTTGAATGTCGATCCGGGCAGCCGGAAGATTTCGTTGGGGATGAAGCAGACGGCCCCCAATCCCTGGGACATGATCGAGAGCAAGTATCCGGTCGGCACCAAGATCGAGGGCAAGGTGAAGAGCCTGACCGATTTCGGCGCGTTTATCGGCTTGGAAGAGGGCATCGACGGATTGATCCATATTTCCGACATGTCCTGGACGAAGCACATCAAGCACCCGTCCGAGCTGTTCAAGAAGGCGCAAAAGGTGGACGCGGTGGTGTTGCGCATCGATAAGGAAAAGGAACGGTTGTCCTTGGGGTATAAGCAGCTGTCCCGCGATCCCTGGGATGATGAGATTCCGGCCCGCTACCATGTGGGCGATTCGGTGACCGGCAAGGTCAGCAAGATCGCCGATTTCGGAATCTTCATCGAGCTCGAAGGCGGGGTCGAAGGGTTGATCCATGTCAGCGAGGCGGCGCTCGAAGGCGCGGCGAAGCTGGAAGAAAAGTATAAATTGCAGGATGACGTGACGGCCAAGATCATCAAGGTCGATCGCGAAGAGCGGAAAATCGCGCTCAGCTTGCGGGAGCATCAGTCGGATGCCGATCGCCGGCAGGTGGACGAGTACCATGCCTCCCAGGGCGGCTTGGATCAGAGCCTCGGACGGGCTGCCAAGCAGAGCCGGAAGAAGTCCCAGTCGGACGACTAATCGCGGAGACGTGGAGTGTATACGTTCTTCGTATGAGGCACTATGGCCGATGAACGCGTAGAGCCCAGTTCCAAACGGCGCCCGTTCCGTACCTTCTTGAAGGTCGCGGGCGCCGGCTTGGGGTTGTTGCTCTTGATCAATATCTTTTTCCCCGACGTTGATTTTTCCGGCGAAGACCGGATTGCCCTGATTCGTGTCGAGGGGGTGATCATGGATTCGCAGGTGACGATCGACGAGTTGAAGCGGTTCAGCGAAAACCCGACGGTCAAGGCGATCGTGTTGCGCATCGACAGCCCTGGCGGCGGAGTCGTACCGTCGCAGGAAATTTACGATGCGGTGCGGCGGGTGCGCAATAAAAGCAGCAAGGCGGTCATTACGTCGATGGGGAGCGTCGCCGCCTCGGGCGGGTATTACATCGCGGCGGGGACAGATCGGATCGTGGCCAATCCCGGGACGCTGACCGGCAGTATTGGGGTGATTATGGAGACGGCTAATATCGAAGGGCTGCTCCAGAAGATCGGCGTCGAAGGGGTCGTCGTCAAGAGCGGCAAATACAAGGATGTCGGGTCTCCGCTCAGGAAAATGACGGACGAAGAGCACGGCTTGCTGCAGAACGTGATGGACGATGTGCACAAGCAATTCATCGAGGCGGTGGCCGAGGGCCGTGCACTCGAGATCAGCGACGTCCAGGCGCTCGCGGACGGGCGGATTTTCACGGGCCGCCAGGCGAAAGAGGCCAAGCTGGTCGATGAACTCGGCAATTTGGACGATGCCATTCAGCTCGCGGCCGATGTGGCGGGCATCGAGGGGGAGCCGAAAGTGGTGGAGCCCCGGCACCGGTTTTCGATCCGCGAGTTGCTGGAGTCCAGACTGTCGGCTATGTTACCCAAGCTGGATTTTCATTCCGGGGTGAGTCTCAAGTATCTGATGGCCTATTAGTATCGGGGCGCGGCGACGCGCGGGGGCATTCGTCCATCAACGGTGCGAAAGGGGATCGGACATGACGAAGGCGCAAATCATCGAGCAGATTTCCGAGAAGGTGACGACGCTGACGAAGCGGCAGGCCGAGGTGGTGGTGAATACCATTTTCGACTGTATCCGGGATTCGCTGAAGAATGGCGACAAGACCGAGATCCGCGGATTCGGCAGCTTCCGGCTCCGCGCGAGGCGCATGAAAGAGGGGCGCAACCCCAAGACCGGCGCGACGGTGGCGGTGCCTGCCAAACGCGTGCCGTTTTTTAAAGCGGGCAAAGAACTCAAAGAGCTGTTGAATCAGCAATAAGGCAGAAGGAGTCCTCCCATGTCATCCCCCGATGCATCCGAGTCAGCCACCACGGAGATTCGCTGGACCGACGGCGCGCTCAAGCGGATGGAACGCGCGCCCATTTTCTTGCGGGGCATGGTGCGCCGTTTGGCCGAGAAAAAGGCCCGGGAACTGGGGTACGACGAGATCGATGAGGTCAAGCTGGACCAGTTCAAGGGGCAGATGATGGGCCGGATGGGCGGTGAGGAGGGGATGGCCTCCGCCGCCGATGCGATGGAAAAGGGCCAGCTGCCCTGGACGGCCGCCGCCAAGGCGCGTCTCGACGCGGTGCCGGATTTCATGCGCGGGATGATCAAGCAGATTGCCGAAGAATTGGCGCGTGAAGGCGGGCATATGGAGGTCAATATCGATCTCCTCGATCGTGTCGAGTCGATGGGGGATCTGCGGGAACGAGACCTGCCGCCATTGGAGTGGAGCGAAGGGGCGTTGGCGTTGCTCCAGCGGAAGATCAAAGACTCTCCCCCGATCGCGCTGGAATTTGTCAGCGATATGATCCGGCACGACACCGAAGAAGCCGCCAGGGAGAGGGGGTTCACCCGCATTGACGAAGAGAATGTCCGGCAGTTATGGGATGCGCCGCAACAGCGGGTGGCCTGGTCGGACGAGGCGTGGAAGCGGCTGCAAACCTCGCCGGATTTTGTCCGAAGCGGCATCAGGAAAGCCGCCGAACGGCGCGCCAGAAAGCTCGGCTTGGCCGAGATCGACTCCGATCATCTCACCACCTTTCGCAATCAAGCCATGATGAAGGCGGTCAAGCGGATTCGTTCGTTCGGGTACAATGAGTTGACGTTCGATGCGTTCGATACGGCCCTCACGAAAACCAAGCGTCTGCAAGGGAACGATCAGGCGGAAAAGCGCCTGGAAGAAATCCGCACCCATTTTGCCGATCCCAATACCAAGAAGCCTGAGGGCGGCACGCTCGGGGCTGATCTGATGGGACGGTTTCGCAAGTATCTCAAGGGCGAAGGGACGCTCTAGGGCTCTCTTCGCTCATCCTCTTCGCGATAGATCCTGGACATGAGGACGCCTCTCCGCATGCGGAGGATGATTCGCTGTGTCGTGTGTAGGAGGGGGTGGCCTATGCCCCGGAATCGCCCGCGCAATTCCGGGGATCGCCTTAGTGGGCCGCGACGGGTTTCGGCCAGAACTTGTGCCGAATTTGTGGCAGCGGCTCGTTATCGAAGTTGGGAATGTCGTAGAGGCAGCGGTCGATGAGCGCCACTTCCTCTTCCGTCAGATCGAGCGTGACATTCTTTTTCCAAAATTGGTCGAGCGTAAAGTAGTCGGCCGATTGCGGCTTTTCCTCGAGCAGGGCCTTCATCTTCTGGAATCCTTCTGTATCGACTCCGGGGATGCGGCCCTTGTTGCGAGTATGGCACCAGTTCAAGACCTCGGCGATGCCGTACATCGTCAGGTCGATCTTCACACGATTGCTCATTGGATCCTCCTCAAATTGAGAGCGCATTCTAGCGCACTTCCCTCCAGCACGACAAGGTTCTTTCGGCGGATGACAGGGTTTGTCAAAAGACCTAATCTCTTGATTGCCAGGAGAAAGACGGGGTCTGTATACTCCGCGGCGGGCCAGTTGTATGGCATGCTGAGACCAATCGAGCCATGCTCATAGGTCTATTGGCCTACTTCGAGTACAAGAGACGGCGATCAACGAAGGCACCATCATGCAGCCTCCTCAGAGTCGTGTGCGGTCAATCGTGCTGCTGATTTGCTTTCTGGCAATGGCCGGTCTCTCTTGTTCCAAAGCTGATCCCTACACACCTCCCGATCTGTTTTATTACTACGCCAGTTATAAGGTCGGGAAAAATCCGACCACGATCACGACGGCGGATCTCAATCACGATGCCAATACTGATTTAGTGACGACGAACATCTCCAGCAATACGCTGTCGATCTTACTGGGGAACGGCGACGGAAGTTTCCAAGAGCAACTGCAAGTGAAAGTCTGTCAAGAGCCGCGGGCTCTCGTGCTGGGGGATTTCAACCGTGACGCCCATTCAGATGTCGTATTGGCTTGCTCGGGCGGTGATGAAATTGCCCTGTTAATTGGCCGGGGGAACGGGAAGTTTGAAGATGGGCCGCATTATCCCGTCCATCGGACGCCCGTGGCCTTGGCGACAGACGACCTCAATGGAGATGGCAATCCGGATGTGGTCGTGGCATTACGGAACGACAAGATCAAGATCTTCCTCGGAACGGGAACGCCGGAATTTACGCACGGCGCGCAATACCAGTATGGCGACACGCCGACATCCGTCGCACTGGCCGACCTCAACGGAGACGGGAAGGTCGATATGGTGGTGACAAACGGAGGGCCGATGTCCAACGCCGTGTCGATTTGGATTGGAAAGGGCGATGGCACGTTTCTCGACCCCAAAGACTATCCAACCGGGAAGCGTCCGCTGGGCGTCAGTTTTGCCGACTTTAACAATGATCACCGCCGCGATCTACTCGTGATCAATGGCGAGCGCGACAGCTTTACGACCTTTCTCGGAAATGGCAACGCTACCTTTCAGCCGGGACAAGACTCCGGCGCCGATGCCGGGCCCATTTCAGGCATAACGCGGGATTTTAACGGAGACCATGTGTTGGATGTGGCCATCGCGAATCTCCAGTCGAATGATCTGTCGATCCTCTTTGGCAAGGGTGATGGGACGTTTAACTATCCGCCGAGAAACTATCGCACCAAGGCCGGTCCTTTCGCGGTGGCGTTGTTCTGGGTGACGTCCAAGCAGGTCGAAGAGCCGGGACTGGTGACGGCGGACAATGGTGATGGCACCGTCTCGATTTTTCTTCATCGTGGATTGAAAACGAGTGTTTCCGCCGTCTCGGCCGGTACGCCGTAGCGAGAGGGGGACGGGGAATGCTCCTCTTCTTGACAGGGTGGAGACCCTCGGCTACAGTGGCCGAGAAGCGCGATTACACGCCATTTTCCTGTCTGTGTGGCCCCCATGCCCCTGAGAATATTTAGCTGGTGGTTTGCGATGGGTGCGATCATGACCCTTGCTGTGCTTATGGTGCAGGGCGGTATTCGGGATTTGCTGGAGGGAACGCAACCTGTCGCCGGCGCGACGGCGCTGGTGTCGTTTGGGACCACGATTCTCGGCGGCGGTTTGCTGGCCGGATGTTTGGCCCTCGTCATGAATCGATTGCGTCAGTAGTGAGTGAGACAGGGACGGCATGCAGTGCCTCAAATGCAAAGGCTTCATGATGGTGGAACGGCATTACACCCTCATGAACAAACGACTCTACGCCCGGTGCCTGAACTGCGGGTTCTGGATCGATCTCGCGGATGTGCTCAGATTTTTTCACAAAGTGATCGATAGCGGTGTGCGGGGAAGAAAAGTTCGAGAGTCCTACACCTTATAGTGTGACGGCGAGCCCCGCACACATGCGAGCCCGCGACGGATTAAGGAGCCCTGCCAGCATGAAGCGAACGGTCTATATGGCATCCATGGTGTGTTCGATCGTCGTCTCCACGCTGGTTGGAACGTCGCCGCCGGTCCGAGCCGAATACACGGCCAAGCCCAAGCCGCATGTCCGCCCCGTGACGTCGGTGACGCATCACCTTCCCTGGAGAATCGCTCCGGCACACAGTATCCTTCTCAAGGAAATGCGGTCAGGGCGTGTGCTCTACGAGCACGATTCACTTCGCCGGCTTTCGCCGGCCAGCCTCACCAAGATCATGTCGGCACTGGTTATTCTGGAAAAAGGCAAACTGGACGATCTGGCGACCATAAGTCCCAATGCGGCCCGTGCTCCGAAGACGCATTTGCGTGTGCGAGCGGGAGAGGTCTTCAGACTGGAAGACTTGCTGAAGGCCATGCTCATCGTGTCGGCCAATGATGCCTGTCTGGCCGCTGTCGAACATGTCGGAGGCGACGAAGAGCAGTTCGTCGCGCTGATGAATGCCAAGGCCGCGGCGCTGGGTCTTGCCAATACGCATTTCAGCAACGGGTGTGGCTTTGACGGGCCCGAACATTACTCCACGGCGGAGGATCTGGCCAAGCTCAGCGAGATCGCGTTGCAGAACCCCATCTTTCGGGGATTAGTCCGCGAGGAACGGGAAATCATTACTCCGGTGAGCGGACATCAGACGTACGTGTTGCACAATACCAACCGGCTGCTCGGCCGCATTCCCGGGGTGGAGGGGGTCAAGACCGGATTTACCTCCAAGGCCGGCCGTTGTCTTATTGCCAAGGTGTCGCAAAACGGCAGCGACTTGCTGCTCGTTATCCTGAATTCCAACCGCCGCTGGAATACCGCCAAGAGTCTGATCGATTACGGACTCAAGGCCACAGAAGTCCAATAACTCCCGCCGCTTTTCGTCCTGTCAGGCCAGGCAGTGTGCTCCCACGATTGATGCCGTGTTCCGCGCCGCCCTGGGTTAGGGGCTGTGGACCTTCCCGTGCGATTCTGTATGTGGAAGATGAAATGGCGTGCGCCATACGCGTAATCCGGTGAGGCTGCATTCGCAGCTGCCTCACCGGGTGGATGGCCGATTGTCTGGATTGTGGCAACGGCCAGTGAAGGCCGGAGATGGTTCTCGAAGGACCGTCAGTGTGGGAGAGAAAATTCGATGTTGATGTCCTTGCCGAGGTAATTGACCTGAAAGCCTTGCTTGTCGTAGGCCATGACGGCGCCCATGACATTCTCATCGCCGTATTCTTCTTTGCCTAAAATTTTCCGGATTTCTTCGGGGCTTTCACAATTGAGGACGTTGCGGAAGAGGCCCCGTGTCTTGTGTGAAAACCGGTTATTGATAAACATGAGGTCCACTTTCCCGTCCTGTATCCGCACGCCGGCCATCGGGCCGGTGGGCTTGCGTTGGTCGATCAGGAAAATGAACGTTGCTTCCTGTTCGGCCTTGATCCCGGAGATCTTCTCGTTCACCAGCATATCCAGTGCTTTGGCCTCAGAATCCCCCAGCTTGACGCCGAACAGGGAGATGGAATCGCCGGAGATATTTTTCGGATCCATGACGTCATGCTTGCTTAACTCATAGGGTTCAGCGTGCAGAGAAGCGGGGAGGCTCGTGAGGAGCGCGACGAGTGCCCAGGCTAGCGCGATTAACCCGTATTTCACCCTCATCGAATCCTCCTTCACGTCGAGCTTAAAAATGAATGTTGTTGTGCGTTGAGATCTACAGATGCGTTGGCGGGATCAGCGCATGCCGATCATTTTATCCAAGGGGTGGCGAACTTGCAAGAAATGGGGAGCGGCGGTTGTCAGGCTCCTGTGCCGGCCCGGCGATTGCCGGCCGCCGGGGTGCTCATGTCCAGAATCAATTTCATGGCGTCTCGGCAGAGATTGCCGAATTCCTTGGCCGCCAGATTCTGGTACCGGTCTGACGGGAATACCAGTCCGACGGAATGGTGGGGGACCGGATCGTACAGATCAATGGTGCGAAGTGAAAGCCCCGGCGGGCGCATGCGGACATACAGCTCCGGCAGGATCGTGAACCCGGCTCCGCCTGCCACGGCTTGAAGAATCCCTTCCGGCGAGGTCATTTCCAGGACCACTTGGGGCTGAATCCTGGCCTCGGCACATTCTGCTTCCACCATCTTTCGCAGACAATAATCCACAGGCATGAGGACCAGCGGGAGTCCGGCCAGGTCGCGCATGTGGAGGCGGGATTTTTTCAGTGGTGCATTCGCCGGCGCGACGAGGACGAGCCGTTCATCGAAGAGAGGAACGACGGTCAGCCGGTCATGCGTCACCGGAAGCAGGCAGATGCCGACATCGAGACGATTGGCGAGGAGCCCGGCGACGATCTCGGTTGAAGGCTGTGCGTGCACTTGCAAGTGGATGCCCGGAAAGCGCTGTTTGAAACGAGAGACCAGCGGGGGGATCAAGTAGGAATTGACGGTTGCGACGGTGCCGACGACCAAGCGTCCCCGCTGCGCGCCTTGAAGCTCCTGAACGACTTGAACCGCCTGTTCCAATTCGCGGAGCACGCGTCCGGCATGCTCGCGAAACAGCTCACCGGCTTGTGTCAAGGCTACTTTGCGGCCCAGACGGTCGAACAGTTTTGTGCCCAATTCCTCTTCGAGCGCAGCGATCTGGATGGAGAGCGACGGCTGTGACACGTGAACGGTTTCGGCCGCGCGCGTGAAGTTTTGCGTGGCGGCCACGGCCAGAAAATACCGAAGCTGGCGAAGTTCCATAATTGGCGTCCCGGTCAAAAGCTATAGTCTATAGCTATGGATGGTATGAAAACTATATATTTTACGAATGATGATAGCTGTCCTATAGTGCCTTGTCAACGAAACGGATCAATCGTGGCTGCTCGCTGTGGGCTGAACAGTGTGGACGAAGCGGGCAGGGCGCCACGATGATCATTTATCATCTTTATCCGGGAGGCTCGCGATGTACCACGGTATTCGGCAGACCCTAGTTCTCGCAGGTATTGGATTGGCCCTGATGATGACCGGTTGTTCCGGGGTAGAGACGGCGCCGCCCGGCAAATCGCTCTATGACCGCCTCGGTGGGAAACCAGCTATTACCGCTGTCGTGGATCAGTTCGTGGCCAATGTCGCGAATGACACGCGGATCAATGGCCGGTTTGCCACCACAGATATTCCCAAAATGAAGGGGCATATCGTCGATCAGGTGTGCATGGCGACAGGCGGTCCC
Organism: Nitrospira sp.; assembly: GCA_035968315.1. NCBI lineage: Bacteria > Pseudomonadati > Nitrospirota > Nitrospiria > Nitrospirales > Nitrospiraceae > Nitrospira > Nitrospira sp. The sequence goes on along the minus strand of JAVYIN010000009.1, from coordinate 141,809 downwards.
TGCACGTACACGGGCCGGGCGATGAAGCCGCTGCATGCCGGGATGAAGATCACCGACGCGGATTTTTCTGCGCTGGTGGGAGACTTGGTTGCTGCGCTGGATAAGTTTAAGGTGCCGGCTCAGGAAAAGAGCGAGCTCCTGGGGATCTTGGGCCCGTTGAAAAAGGATATTGTCGAATAGCCAAGAGCGGATTCGGCAGCCGGGTGTCCCAAAGGCACCCGGCTGCCAGGGTTCGATTTATGACGATATGGGTACGGTGGCGATCAGGAGCTCACCGAGTCGCCGAAGCCGGAGAAAGTAGGGGCGGCAGTCTGCGTCGAGCTCTCCGGTCAAATCATCCAAATCAGCCAGGCAATCTTTCACGATTGCGATACGTTGGGCATCCAGCCCCTCCGGGCTGTCCAGAAAAAACACCACGCAGCCGCTAATCACGGTATCGAGGGTCATCAACTGCCCTTCGTTCGGACTGGCAAAGTGAGGCCAGCCTTCCCCGCAATGAGTTTCCCAGGCCGTGGCGATGGTGGAACGATTCATAACGGTCTCCCGAATGCTGTGGCCTACTCGTGTCCCAGCCACCCTAGCGCATGGAGGAGGAGCACGGCAAGCGTGCAGAGCCCGATTCCCACGAATCGATAGTCCACATCCTCACGCCGCACGCACCACTCGATCACGAGTGATCGCCATGCCGGCGAGCCCCAGGCGAGAAACGCTCCCTTGATCATCATGACCGTTGCGGTGAGCGTCCAAAGCGGTTGGTAGGGGAATTCGCGTGTGCCCAGCAGTAAGGCGATTCCTGCCGCGGCAGACAGGAGCTGCCAGAATCGGAGAGAGGGATTCATCTGGAGGGCTTCCCTCACCCGTTCAATCACGAAGCGCGGTGCGATCAGGAGGGAAAGCCCATCGGCCAGCCAGATTCCGGCAATGGCTGCCAGGACATAGTGGTTCATGCCGTCACGAAGGGCCTGGAATGGCGGGGGGATGGAGGAGTCACGGATACAAGCCCCGTTGGAGGTGGGCCTGGGCGACCTTGTCGATTCCGCTCATGAGGGCCGCCATGCGCATGGAGACACGCCGCTCGGTGGCAAACTGATGGGTCCGGTGAAACGCCGACGTGATGATTTCTTGCAGGCGATTGCGAATATCCGTCTCGCTCCAGAAGAACCGCTGGAGGTCTTGCACCCATTCGAAGTAGGACACGATCACTCCTCCAGAGTTGGCCAGGATGTCCGGGATGATGAAGATCCCCTTGTCTTCCAGAATCCGGTCGGCTTCCAGTGTGGTCGGACCGTTGGCGCCTTCGGCCAGAATCCGGCAACGCAGGGACGCCGCATTCTGTTCGGTAATCTGTTCGGACAGGGCCGCTGGAACCAGCACCGTACAATCCAGCCGGAGGAGCTCCTCGTTACTGATCCAGTCTCCCATCTTGGTCTCTCGTAGCGATTGGCCCTTGGCTTTATAGCGGTCGAGGAGTTCGGGAATATCGAGCCCGCGGGCATTATGGATTCCGCCGTTGACATCACTCACCGCGATCACCCGTGCCCCTTGCTCGTGCATGATGCGCGCGGTATGCGATCCCACATTGCCGAATCCCTGAACGGCCACGGTCGAGTTTCCGATCGTCAGATTCAGGTGCCGGAGCGCTTCCAAGGTGACGTAGACGACTCCGCGTCCCGTGGCTTCTTCCCGACCGAGACTCCCGCCGATCGAGACCGGCTTTCCCGTGACGACACCGGGAACGGCGTATCCGACCTGCTGGCTATAGGTGTCCATGATCCAGGCCATCGTTTGTGCATCAGTGCCGACATCCGGGGCCGGGACATCCTGATCCGGCCCAATGAGCGGGAAAATCTCCGCCGCGTAGCGCCGCGTCAGCCGCTGCAGTTCAGCGCGCGAGAGCTGCTTGGGAGCGACCGTGACCCCGCCCTTTGCGCCTCCATAGGGCAATCCGGCCAAGGCACACTTCCACGTCATCCACATGGCCAGCGCGGCGACTTCGCCCAGGTTGACGTCGGGATGATAGCGGATGCCGCCCTTGGACGGACCGCGAGACGAGTCGTGCTGGACGCGATAACCGGTGAAGACCTCGACGCGGCCATCGTCCATGCGCACGGGCACACTGACGATCAGGGATCGCTGGGGCAGCTTCAATCGTTCCCGCAGGTTCCCATCCAGCTCCATGGATTCGGCGGCTTGATCGAATTGGGCCACGGCCAGCCGGTAGGTGTGGGTATCCAGTTCTTTCATGTTGGCCTCATTGCGCCTGTGAGGGTTCAGTGTTGAGAGAGGGCGGAAGCCAGGTGATGCCCAGCAGCGAACTCAATCGACCGGCGAGATCGCGTTTCACGTCTGCGACGGACACCATCCGCCCGAGGACTTCCGCCATGGACGTGATGCGGCAGTTGGTCAATCCGCAGGGGGTAATGCGATCAAAGGGAGAGAGATCCATCTGCACATTGAGCGCGATGCCGTGCATCGTCACCCCATGTTCCACGCGAATGCCGATCGAGGCGATCTTGGCTTCATGAGGAGCCGTGATCCATACGCCCGGCGTCTTGTCCCTTCGCTGGCCCTCAATCCCATAGGCTCGCAGACAGTGGATGATGACGTCCTCCAATTGCCGGACATACTGCTTCACGCCTCTGGCGTAGTCCGTTAATCGAAGAATAGGGTAGACGATGACTTGCCCCGGGCCATGATAGGTGACAGACCCGCCTCGATTCACATGCTGGACATGCGCGCCTTCCGCCTGCAAGAGGACAGGATCGCCGCCCCAGTCGGAAGGCGTCGTGCTGCGTCCCAACGTATAGACCGGCAGGTGTTCAAGAATCAGCACCGTGTCGTGCCGTGTATCTGCCACTCGCTCGTGATGCAGGCGCGTTTGCAGGTCCCATGCGGCGGCATAGGAAATCGGTGCGTGCAGAAGGCGCAGCTCTGCCTCCCTCACCTGTGCTCCTTCTCTCGCAGAACCGCGCCGCACACGTTCTGACGTCGTCATTGTGGGAATCACGGGGAGACCTTCTGCCCAGGCGGACGAGGAACTGTCAGCAGCGTCTGCCCACCGTGCCCCTGGATGGTGAATTGAATCGCTGGCTGGTCGCCTTCCCGCATGACACTGTGCCAGAAGTCGCCCATGTTGTAGAGCTGGTGTTGATCGAGCGCGGTGATCACATCACCCGTCTGCAAACCGGCCGTGCCGGCCAGTTTTGACGGGTCCACGTTCAGCGCAAGAATGCCGCGTTCGGCATCCAATCCGAAGCTGGCCGCGATACTGGGCGTCACGGTTACCGGCGTAAACCCGAAATCAGGCCGGCTGACGGAGCCCTGCATCATCATGGTGTGGATGTGAGGGTAGACCGCTTCGAGTGCAATGGCGTAACTGATGGCCTGGGCTGATGGAGCGATGGCGACATTGATGCCGACGACCTCTCCCGCGAGATCGACCAGCGGACCGCCGCTGTTTCCGGGATTGATGGCGGCATCGGTCTGGATCAGATCGTAGAGGGTTTCCCCGTTCGGGGTCAGGACCGATCGATCCAGCGCGCTCACGACGCCGACGGTCACGGTGGACCCGCCTTTCAGCGCGAGAGGATTGCCGATCGCCACGACGGTTTCGCCGATCTCCAAAGAGGCGGTCTGTTTGAGCGTGGCAGGCACGAGGTCTTGCGCATTAATTTTCACCAACGCCAGATCCAATAAGAAATCCCGCGCGACGACGCGGCCGGGCGTGAGCCGTCCGGTCGGCAATCCCACCACCAGGCTCTTGACCCCTTCGACGAGGTGGTTGTTTGTCAGCACATAGCCGGTGGGGTCGATAATAATGCCTGAACCGGACCCTGATTGAGTCCCGTGCTGAGAAGGCACGGCAGGCATGCCCCGCGTCAGGATCGTCACCACCGATGGCCGGACCTTCGCCACCACGGCGGGAATTGAGAGAGTTTTCTCATCAGCCGATGCGAACCCGGTATAGGCGAGGGTGAGCAGGCAGACGCTCAGGCAGAGCCTCAGAGTGGAGCGGCTGCGGCGGTCGGTCATGGTGAAAGCGGATGGCATCGTTGAGCCTTTATATGTCGGGATGGACGATCCCGGCGGCGCGCCTATTCTCTCATACCTGAAGGGGAGGGGAAAGCCGGATGTGGAGCGCGGGGCAGTCCCCGCGCTCCCGAGTGGAGAAGCGAAGGCGGGCTACTTGATTGCGGCAAACATTTCTTTGATCTGCGGGGTCTTCAGTTTTTTGAGCGCTTTGGCCTCGATTTGCCGGATCCGCTCACGGGTGACGGACAGGCTTTGTCCCACCTGTTCCAGCGTGCAGGGCTCATCGTGCCCGATGCCGAACCGGAGGCGGATCACGGTCTGCTCCCGCGGGGTCAGTGTGCCAAGAATGCGGTCCAGTTGCTGGGTTAACTCCGCCTGATGCACATGGGCATCAGGCGGCGCTGTTTGCTGGTCGGGAATCATTTCGCCGAATTCCGTGTCGCCGTCGCCGATCGGACGTTCGAGCGCCACTGGCTCCTGAAAGGCCTGTAAAGTTTCATGCAGCCGTTCCGGTCTCATGCGGAGCACATCGGCGATTTCTTCGAGGCGTGCCGGGCGGCCGAACTGTTGGCCGAGACGGCGTGTGATGCGAAGAATCCTGCTCGAGGCTTCGGTCTGGTGAACGGGAATGCGAATCGTGCGCGATTGATCAGCCAGTGCTCGCGTAATCCCCTGCCTGATCCACCAGGTGGCGTAGGTGCTGAATTTGAAGCCTTTGCGATATTGGTAGCGTTCGGCGGCTTTCATCAAGCCGATATTGCCTTCCTGCACGAGATCCAGGAGTGTCAGCCCTCGTCCCGTATAGCGTTTGGCGACATCGACGACGAGGCGGAGGTTGCAGCGCACGAGTTCGTCTTTCCCTTTCTCCAACACCAGGCGGGCGGCCCGGAGTTCATCGAGCAATGCGTTGATCTGTTTCGCGGTTGTGGCGGCGAGCTTCGCCTCTCGCGTCGCTGGGGTGAGAAGATTCGTGAGGGTTTGCTCGGCATGGTCCAGGGCGGTGGCCGAATAGCCGCTCAATTGGCGCCCTAGCTGAAGCGCGCTGATGGACTCCTCCAGCACCGGTGTGCGTTTGGATTGGGCCAAGACTTTGAGTGTGTGGCGCAAGGCTGTACGAATGCGGCGTGTGCCCTCATCCACAAGTTTGGCCAGCGCGATTTCTTCATCGCGTGTCAGAAGGGCATGTGCTCCGAACGAACGGAAATAGAGCGATTCCAGCAGGAAGGGACTGGCACCCTGGCTCGTGCGCAAGACGCCAGGAGCTTTCGCCGCCGGCGAGATGTCCGGCTCGGCCTCCCGTCCGATCACCTCCAGCACGTCGCTGGCCTCGGAGTCGTCAGTATCCACATCCGCCATCACGGTATTGGTGCCTTCGCCGTTGTCCGTCGACCGAAGATCGTTGTGTTCCATTGCATCACCCCTTGCGTCCTGGTTTCTCATCACACCCTCCACTCCTGTTAGAGCAGCTTGGGACCAAGAAGATTCGTTGTCATCATCGACCGGTTGCGTTTCTCTACGTAGCAAGACCGATGCTGGATTGGAGATAAGAACGAGGATGATCAATATCAAGGATATTGCTGGAAGATTAGGGAGGCTTAATGAGAAAGAGGAGGTCTCGGCTCCAGAAGAGTGCGGCGGCTCTGTATGTCGGAGCACTCAGGAGAAGCTGAATTGCCACACCAGCCTGAATGCCGGCGGCAAGAATGGTTCAGCGGTCTACGTCAGGCAGACGATCAGCGGTGTGGCCGATCAGTTTTTCGTCACGCGTAGGATTGGGTCTCGGTTGCAAACGGTGGAACGAACCACCTAGAATGCCGCCCCATGTCGCAACTGAAAAGCGGTGAACGCATTCACCTCGTCGATAAGAAAGGGCGTCAGTATGCCCTGACCTTAAAAGCTGGGGATACCTATCACTTCAGCGGGCAGAAGATCCCCCATGACGACATGATCGGCCGCCCTGACGGGACGATTGTGACGTTGTCGGGCGGGAGGCAGATGCTCGCGCTGCGGCCCACGTTTGGCGAGTATGTGCTGAAGATGCCGCGTGGCGCGCAGGTGTTATATCCCAAAGATTTGGCGCTGATTCCCATGTGGGCGGATGTCTACCCGGGTGCGCGCGTCTTTGAAGCCGGAACGGGGTCCGGGGCGCTCACCATGGCGCTCCTACGAGCGGTGGGGCCGCAGGGTCTCGTGGTGACCTATGAGAAGCGGGAAGACTTTGCGAAAACGGCCCGCACCAATATCGACCGCTATATGGGGCCGATGCCGACACTGCAATCCTTTCAGAAGAGTGCGTATGAAGGGATCGATCTCTTAGAGGATGGCGTGCCGTTCGATCGAGTGGTGCTCGACTTGCCTGAGCCCTGGCAGGTCGTGCCTCATGCGGCGAAGGCGCTGCGATCCGGGGGGATTTATTTGAGCTTCGTGCCGACGGTGCCACAAGTCATGCAGACGGTCCAGGCGCTGGAGCAGGCAACGGTCTTCGGCATGATCGAGACCTTCGAATCGTTGATTCGGACCTGGTCGATACAAGGCCGCAGTGTGCGCCCGGATCATCGGATGGTGGCGCATTCGGGATTTCTCACCGTCGCGAGAAAAGTTGAGCCGGGGCTGTTAAGCCTCGGGCGTGAGCGTGAGCGAGCGGCTGAGGCCATGGCCGAAGAGGCTGTTGGCGATGAGCCGGAGGAGCCGCCGCAATGAGCCGTCTGGCTGGGAAAGTGGCTCTGATTACTGGCGGCAACGCCGGGATCGGGGAAGCGGTGGCGAAGCGCTTTGCCCGTGAGGGCGCGTCGGTCGTGATTACCGGCCGGCGGCAAGACGAACTGGACCGCGTCGCGGCAGACATCCGAACGGCTCAGGGCACCGTGCTTGCCGTTGCGGGCTCGGTGACAGATGAGTCGCACGCTCGGGCGGTTGTGGAGCAGGCTCTTCGGCAATTCAAGCGGATCGACATCCTCATCAATAACGCTGGCATCGGCGCCTTTGGCCAACGCCTCCACGAAACCGATGACGAGACCTGGGCGCGCGTGATCGATGTCAATGTGACGGGCGTGTTCCGCATGACGCGGGCCGTGGTCCCCACGATGCTGGCGCAGGGGAAAGGGTCGATCGTGAATATTTCCTCCATTGCCAGCCTGGTGGGAATTCCCTTGCTCCCGGCCTATGCCGCCTCGAAAGGGGCGCTTGACGCGCTCACGCGCTCGATTGCTATCGATTATGCGAAGGACGGGATCCGCTGCAATGTGGTCAATCCTGGGCTGGTGGCCACGCCGATGGCGGCGCCGTTGATGAGCAATCCCGAACAGCTTGATCCGATTCTCAGCCATTACCCGATCAGGCGTCCGGGGCAACCGGAGGAAGTAGCGGGCATGGTGTTGTACCTGGCTTCCGACGAAGCGGCTTGGGTCACCGGCGGCACGTTCCCGATCGATGGCGGCATGACAGTCTGGTGAGCCAGTTTATCTTTTCGGCGTGACGGTGAATACGACGCATGGACATTGACGCGCATACTCGATTCTGCGGAGTGATTGGTAATCCGGTCGAGCATTCTCTTTCTCCGGCCATCCACAATGCGGCCTTCCAAAAACTTGGGCTGAACTTTGTCTATCTCGCCTTCCGTGTGGAAGCCATCGGCGATGCGATCAAGGGGTTGCGCGCCTTAGGGAGCTTTCGCGGGGCGAGCGTGACGATTCCGCACAAGGTGGCGGCGATTCCGTTTTTGGACGAGGTCGAGCCGACCGCCCGGCATATCGGCGCCATCAACACGATCGTGGCGGAGAACGGGAAGCTGACCGGCTACAACACGGATGCGACCGGCGCGTTGCGCGCGCTGCGCGAGGGGGCCGGCTCGCTGAACGGCAAGCGAATCCTCATGCTCGGATCCGGAGGGGCTGCGCGGGCGATCGCCTTTGCCTTGGCAGCGGAGCCTGGAGTGGCCGGACTGTCCCTGCTGGGTGTGGATGACAAGGAACGGTCGGCATTGGCGGCGGATCTGCGTGCGAAAACGCCGTTGGCGGTGCACGAGGCGTTGTTGGACGACGCCTCGCTGGCGCGTGAGCTTGCCGGTGCACAGGTGCTCATCCACTGCACGCCCATCGGCATGTCTCCCAACGTGGAGGCGAGCTGTGTGCCTCCGGCGTTGCTCCACTCCGGGCTGGCGGTCATGGATATTGTGTACAATCCACGCGAAACTCGCTTGCTCAAAGATGCGAAGCGGGCGGGCTGTGTGACGATTCCCGGCCTCGAAATGTTCCTCCATCAGGCCGTGGCGCAATTTGAATTGTGGACGAATCAGCCGGCGCCGGCCGACGTGATGCGCGCGGTCCTGGAGTCGCGTTTCCAATGAACATCGTCTTGATCGGTTATCGTGGAACCGGGAAAAGCACGGTCGGCAAAGTTCTGGCCGGGCGGCTCGGCCGAACGGTGGTATCCACCGATGCCGAAATTGTGCGGCGCGCCGGACAGACGATCCCGGAGATTGTCGCGAAGCATGGCTGGGATTATTTCCGCGACCTCGAATCCACGGTGTGCCAGGAACTCGCCGCGCGAGAGGGATTGGTGATTGACACAGGCGGCGGCGCAATTCTCAGACCTCAGAATGTGGAGAGTCTCAAGAAGACCGGGACGCTGTTCTGGCTGACCGCTTCCGTCGGGACGATTGCGATGCGCATCGGCGGAGATACCCAGCGGCCCTCGCTGACGGGAACCAAGTCCTTCGTCGAAGAAATTCAGGAAGTCCTGGCCGAGCGGACGCCCAAATATCAGGCGGCCGCGGATCACATCGTGCCCACCGACGGACGTTCCATTGGGCAGATTGTCGATGCCATTCAATCCTGCCTCTAGTCCGACCGGGTTGGCGCGGGGTTTCCTTGACATGGCCTTGCGCGAAGTGTTTGAAATACCTCTCGTGCGCCCGTAGCTCAATTGGATAGAGCATCGGACTTCGGATCCGAGGGTTGGGGGTTCAAGTCCCTCCGGGCGCACCACTCGGTTTCCTCATGCCGTGAAGAGTTGATCCGTAGAACGATCAATAACGTCGATAAGTCGCTTGTAACCCCCATTCTCCCGGCAATTTCCCCCCCCTCTCCCCCCGCAAAAGCAGCATGGCGTTTGCTTTGTTCTTGTCATAGAATAAAAAAAGGTCAAGCTTGTCTCACGAATTGATTATGCCGAAAGAGTGACAGTCGCAAGGCAAATTCGCTAAAATTGACTTGTGAGAGATGTCTGGGCCTGGTCGGTTTTAAATGGGCCAGTGAAGAGGAGGAATCATGATCCCTGTACTTCACGATGTGAGAGCCGGGTTCTTTCTCGTTGTCGGTCTTGCCATGCTCGCGTTTATTTGCGCAGTGGCGGGGCTGGGAACGGTCATGCGTCCTGTCCGTTGGTCGGAACGAAAAGGACACGGCTATTAGGAATGGCCGGTCCGTCACATTTCGAAGGTTTTTTACCAACGACCGTCGAGGTCCGTTGTGTGGTTTCCCTCTCGAATAATCTTCTGCTCATCATGGCTCTGCCTGCTTGTTTAGCAGGCGATTTCAACCGATACGCGATCGTAAGGCATTGATTTTACATCGCTAATTTATTCTGGTGTAAAATTTCATCAGATTTCGAGCCAATTTCGTACCTCCTGCTATAGTTAAATCAGTCAATATGTTGGGGCCTGTCGCGTTGCATGGATGCGGCCACCTGTGTTCACGCGAACGTTCGTTCGCGTGTGGGTGAGGGAAGCGACAGCAAAGTGGCCGGAAGGTCAATACATAGGGGAGAGCGCCATGAGTAGAAGAATCATGTACGCAAGCGGAGTCGTCGTCATGGGTTTGGCCATGATGGTCAGTCAGGGATGCAGCTTGAAATCGTTGCAGTCCAACGGAGATGCGGCAGCGGACTCGACGACCGGATCGTCAGCTCGGACTGATGCGAATAATTGGAATGGCCAAGGGGTCAATCCGAACTTCCCCGGCGTGGGACAGGGAAATTCAAACGGAGAGTTGAGCGGATTTTCGCAGAACCCCTCTGAGGAGCGTCTCTCGCAGGGCGGGTATAGGGCGTCCTTGTCTCCGTCTGATTTCAATGCGAGGCGCCGGGCTGAACTGACCAAAGAAGAAAAGGCGGCTATCGAAGCCGGCCTGCAAGATGTGTATTTTGGCTACGATCAATGGAATGTCTCCGATGCGGGGATGGATGCGCTCAATCGGGATGCCGGCTGGCTCAAGGACCATCCCGGGGCCGTGCTGAAAATCGAGGGACATTGCGATGAGCGTGGCACGACGGATTACAACATAGTCCTCGGAGATAAACGGGCCAAAGCCGCACAGACCTATCTGTTGGAGACCGGGGTCAGTCCGAAGCAGGTGGCGATTGTGTCATTCGGAAAGGAGCGACCGTTCTGTTTCGATCACGCGGAATCCTGCTATCAGCAGAATCGGCGCGGACACATGCTGTTGACCGTCACGCAATAGCCAGTGAGACGCTTGTGCGACATCCGGCTCCCCCGAGCGGCGCAAGAGGGAGCCGGACGCCCTCGTGTTTCACCATTTCCGATCTGATTGAGGGAAGATATGGCTGCTCCTGCACTGAAGAAACTCGCAACGTTCTTGAAAGCAGAGGCTCAAGCGGAGAGCCCTGTATCCGCTCCGTCCGAAGAGCGGAGGGTGCAGCCCCGATTTACGACCCAATTCAGAAGCACGTTCTCAAAGGATCAACAGGAGGGACAGGGGCGGACCCTCGATCTTTCGATCGGGGGCTGCAAGATCGAAAGTGAGACCGGTGCGATGCAAGGGGCCAAGTTTGAATGCCGGCTCCATATTCCGGATCTCGATTGGCCTCTGCGCATTGATGAGGCGACGGTTCGATGGGTCGAAGGTAAGACGTTTGGCCTGGCCTTTACCCGCATGCGTCCGGAGGAGAAAACGAAGCTCAAGCAGCTGCTCGAAAGACTCGAAGAAGAATAATCATCCTCCCGCCCCTCTCTCGGTCTCCCCCTAAATCCGTGCTCGTGACACTAGAGGCCCATGATTCAGGCGCCAAAGGACAGCCTGGCGCGACGCCATTCGTCAACTGAATATGGACGCGATCAGATCTTTGAGGGGGACTACCGATTGACAGCGCGACTCTCGGTGTTTCAAAGTAGCCCCGCGCAGTCGAAAGTGGAAGCCAGCGTTCAAATCAAGTGAACACTTCCCGCGGTACTATATCCCAACGATGTGTGAAAGGAGTCTGCAGTGGAGCAACGCTATGCCATTACGGTGAAATTTTTGGTCAATGCCGATTCAGCGGAAGATGCAGAGGAAATGATCGAAACGGCTTGTGAAAAGGCTACCGCGTCATTCCCTGAAATGAGCTACGAGGGCATTGAAGATATCGAAGAAGAGGAAGAGGAATAGACCGACGGGGGCATGCCTGCCCGTGACGGATGTGGGACCGGTCATCGAGAGTCAACCAATGCAAGGAGGCAACAGGTCTTGGTCAATGCCATCACTGAAATCGCAACCCTTGCCGGCGGCTGCTTCTGGTGTCTGGAGGCGGTGTATGATCAGGTGAAGGGGGTGCTCTCGGTCGAATCCGGTTATATCGGCGGGTCGGTCGAGCATCCATCCTACGACGCCGTTTGTGATGGACGGACGGGGCATGCCGAGGCGGTCCGTGTCACCTATGATCCCAAGGTCGTGACATACCGCCAATTGCTGGAGATCTTCTTTGCGATTCATGACCCCACGACGCTGAATCGCCAAGGCAATGATGAGGGGACGCAATACCGTTCAGCCATCTTCTTTCATTCTCTTGAACAGCAACAGGAGGCGGAAGCGGTGAAGGCCCAGGTTACGCAGGCGGGCCTATTTGCCAATCCGCTGGTGACGGAGATTGTGCCGGCGTCCACGTGGTATGAGGCGGAGCGGTATCATCAAGAGTATTTCGCTAGAAACCCGTTTCAGGGCTACTGTCAATTTGTGGTGGGGCCCAAAGTGGCGAAATTCAGAAAGCAGTTTGCGACACAATTGAAGTCCTAGTCGATCCGGCCTTCTCGTCATCGTCCCATCAATCCGGCCAGCCTCTTCCGTATCTCTTCAAGCGGTTCGGTTTTTTGAACAATCTGATGCGGTTTCAGAACGACTTCGGTCTGGGGGAGGCAGAAGGGCCACGCACTGGCAGGGTTTCCTTGCACCAGAGCGAGAATGGTCCCATCCTGGCGATCGCTCGGACGCTGCACGATAATCAGCGGAGCGCCAGGATCGAGGAGACAGGTGGTCTCGTGGGCGGCCGTGAGTGACGGCGGCCGGAGCGCCTGAACGACGTGCTGCTGGCCATCGGAGAAAATCGTGTCCCCCTCACGAAGCGGGCCTGACGGCGCGAGTGAGTAGAGCGCAAGCGGAACCACAAGGATGGCGAGTATCGTAATCCCGATCGGCCACCAGGAGGGTGTTGTTCGGTTCGCATCATCTGAGAGGGGCGAATCGCGCATGGGCCATCTCTGGCGTCGGTGACCTGGGGCTCGTGAATTCGACCGGGAGGTCGCAGACTATTGTGGCGCGGGGTGATCGGCGTCCAGCCAGGCATCTCCCTCTCCGGCATGTTCAGGAGAGGCCTGCAGGTGCTGAAAATCAAAGAGGCGCTGATCCATCAACAGAGAGGGCGCCACATTGGCAATGGCGGCGGCCACGCTGTCCGAGCTGCCGGGTGCCCGTGTCTCCCACTGTCGGAGCCAGGTCTTTACCTCTTTTCGCTTGAGGTCTTCCTGTGAGCCGCAGAGGTCGCAGGGAATGATGGGGAACGAGCGCAGACCGGCATACCGTGCCAGATCCGTTTCCTTCACATAGGCCAACGGCCGGATCACGAGATGGCGCCCATCCTTTGAGCGGAGCTTCGGCGGCATGGCTTTCAGTTTGCCGGTGAAGAACAGATTCAAAAAGAGCGTTTCGTTAATGTCGTCGCGGTGGTGGCCAAGCGCAATTTTGGTCGCGCCCAGGTCCGTGGCGATGCGGTAGAGATGGCCGCGTCGGAGCCGTGAGCAGAGTGAACAGGTGGTCTGGCCTTCGGGAATCAGGCGTTTCACGATCGAATAGGTATCGCGGGTCTCAATATGAAACGGGATGCCGCGGCTGGTCAGATAGTCGGGCAGCACATGCGCAGGAAAGCCCGGTTGTTTCTGGTCCAGATTCACTGCCACGAGGTCGAAGTGAATCGGGGCGCGCTGCTGGAGCAGAAGCAGGATATCGAGCAGGCCATAACTGTCCTTCCCGCCAGAGAGGCAAACCATGACCTTGTCGCCCTCCTCGATCAGGCGGTAGTCGGCAATGGCTTGCCCGACCAGGCGGCAGAGCCGAGTCTGAAGCTTTTCTGTTTCGTCGTCCAGCTTGGCGGACGGCGAAGCCTGCAAGGGAATTGGTTGCATGGCGGCGATTGTACCCGCTCGGTCGCATACCTGTCGATGGATTGCTCGCGAGACTGTGGATCGAGAGCGATCAGCGAACTCTCGCGCGGTTCATTCTTGAACTGTCTGTGACAAACTTGTCCTCTTTTCATGACAAGGCAGACATCTGCGCCATCGGAGGCCTGAAAATTCCCCGGCTGCTGCTATAGTTTCTTAAGAAATAGGTTGAACATGACGACAAGAGAGTAAGCGATTATCCGATGCAGCGATTACTGTCTGACATTATCAAACACCAGCCATCCGGCCAGCTCGATCCTGAGTGGGCTGATTGGTCTGACGACCAGTTGCTCGACTTGCCGATGTCCCAGCTCAATCTGGACATCAAGGGGAGCTTTCTTGAGGGACCGATTGCCGAGCTGGACCGAGAACTCGACAATCGCAAACTGCTGTTCCGTCCCCACTACTGGCTGTCGAACGAATGGTTTACGCCTGACGGGATTCCCGGCATCGCCATTCCGTTCTATTTGGTGCATCCCCGGCTGGCGAAACTGGAGCTGGCCCAGATGCTTGAAGTGGAAGGGGGAACGCCGGAGTGGTGTCTCCGCATTCTGCGCCATGAGGCCGGCCACGCGATCGAGAACGCCTACGGCATCCGCCGCCGCCGTACCAGACAAGCCATTTTCGGCAAATCGTCTCAGGCCTATCCCAAATATTATACGCCCAGGCCCTATAGCCGGAGCTTTGTCCGTCATCTTGATGTCTGGTATGCACAAAGCCATCCCGATGAAGATTTTGCGGAAACGTTCGCAGTCTGGCTGACACCCGACTCCCTTTGGGAAGACCGGTACCGCGGCTGGCCAGTGCTCAAAAAACTGAGGTATGTGGATGCGTTGATGCAGGAACTGGCTGGAGTGTCACCTAAGGTTGTGACACGAGAAGAGATCGATCCGCTGCCCAGCTTGAAAACGACGCTGCGCGAGCATTATGAGCACAAGCGCAATCACTATGGCGTGGCGCGGTCGTCGTTTTATGACCCTGACCTGAAGCGGCTATTTTCAGACGCGCCGGCCCATGCCGGGAAGCTCAGTGCGGTGACCTTCTTAAACCGCTTCCGGCGCGAAGTCCGGCGCAAGGTGGCCAGCTGGACCGGGGAGTATCAATACACCATCAATCAGGTGCTGGAAGATATGATCCGGCGTTGCAGTCAGTTGAATCTGCATTTGACGCTGCCTGAAGAACAGGCCAAGCTGGATTTCACCATTCTGCTGACCGTCCACACGATGAACTATCTGCGCAGTGGCCGGCATCGGGTGGCGCTATGAGACGGCTTAGGATTCTGGTTCTGATGCATGAGGATCTGGTTCCGCCGGATGACCTGAACGGCCAGGACCTCGCCAAGGCCGAGTGGAAGACCGAGTACGATGTGGTCTCGACCCTGAGGAAGCTGGGCCATGAGGTGCGGCCGCTCGGGGTGAAAAGCGATTTAGGTGTCATTCGGACGGCGATTGAAGAATGGCATCCGCACATTGCCTTCAACCTGTTGGAGGAATTCGACGGGGTCGCGATTTATGACCAGAATGTCGTGTCGTATCTGGAGCTGCTGCACATGCCCTATACCGGCTGCAATCCGCGCGGGCTGATGCTGGCGCGGGATAAGGCTTTGACGAAGAAGGTGCTCTCTTTCCATCGGATTCCCTATCCCGATTTCATGGTCGTGCCGCAAGGCCGGAGCCTGAAGCGTCCAAAGAGCTTGGAATTTCCGCTGATCGTGAAATCGATCAGCGAGGAAGCGTCCCTCGGGATTTCGCAAGCGTCGATCGTCGAAGACGATGACAAGCTCAAAGAACGGGTGGCGTTTATTCACCAGAGCGTCGGCACCGGAGCCTTGATCGAACAGTATATCGCGGGGCGTGAATTCTATGTGGGAGTGATGGGCAACGGGCATTTGCAAGTCCTGCCGGTATGGGAACTCATCATGGACAAGCTGCCGGAGGATGCCAAGCGGATCGCCACGCAGCGGGTGAAGTGGAGCCGGAAATATCAGGAGAAATACGGGATTCGTTCAGAGCAGGCGAAGAATCTTCCTGATGGGAAGGCGCAGGAAATCCAGCATCTGGCGAAGCGTGTCTACCGCGCTCTTGGGCTCAGCGGCTATGCGCGGATTGACCTGCGCATGGATGCCGCCGGCCAGGTCTATGTTCTGGAGGCGAATCCCAACCCGCAGATTGCCCATGACGAAGATTTCGCCGACTCCGCGGAAAAAGCCCACTACCGCTACAAGGATCTGCTCCAGGAACTCCTCAACGTCGGGCTTCGCTGGCAGCCAGCCAAGGCGGCGTAGCCTCTGGCTCTTTCGTCTATTCTTTTCCTGAGTGCGAGTGGTGAGCTGTGCCGGTGGCCTGCTATGGGCCCCAGCGGAACCCAAACATGAGCGCCACGCTGTTCCGGTCTTTCTCCGGGAGCGAGGGCGAGAGATTGATGTCGTGCAGATTGACGATCAGCGTGGAGGAGATGGCGATATTGTGAATCACCTGGTATTCAAGGGAGAGGCCGATCGGGATATACCAACTGGTATCGTTCCGGTCGATGCGGGCGGCTCCGGTGCCGCGATCAAGGTCCGCGTGGATCAATCCGATGCCGGTAAAGGGCACGAGGTTGATGCCATTGCTTAAGCGCACGTGGTATTTCCCGACGCCGGCAAAGGCGAATTGAAACAGATTGCCGGTCGGGCTGATCTGCATCATCGGTCCGAACGAAAAGTTTCGATCCACATAGTAGTCGAGGTTGAAGCCCAGCGTGAAGACGGTGCCGTCCACCGTTCCGGTGGTCAGCCCGAGATCGGAGCCGAATCCCCAGCGATTGTCTTCTGCCTGGGCTGGGGCAATCAGGGTTGCCAGCACAAGCAAGCCGGTCACGAGTCCGGTGAGGAAGCGGCCACAGCGTTGGGAACTGGTTTTAACGAGTCTGATCATGGGGCGGGAATCTAGCACAGCCGGATGAGTTGAACAAGGCGCTTGAGTGTCGAATTGCCGGTGCAGTATCCTCGCACTCTCGACGCTGAATCGCGGCCACGAGGAGATTGCCCATGACACCGAAAGAAGCGGCCACCGCCCTGTTCCATGCGATGCCGCCGCCTGTTACCGTGGACCAGATGCAGGAGTATGGCATCGACGCCACCGAGGCCCAAGCCCGGCAGCTCGCGCGGGAAATCCTGTCGCTGAATCTCTACTGGATTCTTGCGGCGGTCGATGCCCACATCTTGAAGAAATACCGGGGTGTCATCGGGGAATTGCTCTTTGATTCCGTGACGGCGAAGTGGACGGCGGGGACGTTCGGACTGGGAGCCTGGGCGGAGTATCGCGCCGAGCTGGACGACCGGTTGGGCCATTATTGCCGGCTTATGGAGGACCGGCTCAGTCCGCTGGCGCTCTGCGCGGAGGCCGCGACCATTGTGGAGGACCAGCGGGCCGTGTCCTCCGACGACCGTCAAAAGCTGCTGGTGCTGCTTATCGACTATGTGCCGGTCGATCAATATGCGGCCTTGCTCGACGACACGCGCTAACAGGCTGTTGAAAAAGACCGCCAGCTGAACCCGCAACGCTTACAGATACTTGTGCGACAACACTTTTCCCGCCGTGTCGAGCTCATAGAGCAACGGCGCGCCGGTCGGAATATTCAGCTCTAGTACCTGCTCACGGGAGAGTTGTTCCAGCTGCATCACCAGGGCGCGCAAGCTGTTGCCGTGCGCGGCGATGAGAATAGTCTCGTCCTTCAGGAGAAAGGGCTTAATCTTGCTTTCATAGTAGGGCAGGACCCGCTCGGCCGTATCCTTCAAGCTCTCCCCCCCCGGCGGGCGGACGTCATAACTGCGCCGCCAGATCTTGACCTGATCCTCGCCGTACTTCTTGGCCGTTTCCGCTTTGTTGAGGCCTTGGAGTTCCCCATACATGCGCTCGTTCAGCGCCTTGTCTTTTTCGATGGGGATGCTGGTTTGCCCGATGACTTCCAGCGCCAGCCGCAGGGTTTCATTCGCCCGCGTCAGGACGGAGGTGAAGGCCCGGTTGAAGGTGAAGCCGCGTAATTTCTCACCGGCTTTCGTGGCTTCCTCAATTCCCCGGGGGGAGAGGGGCACATCGACCCACCCGGTAAAGCGGTTTTCCAGATTCCATTGCGATTCGCCATGACGCAGCAGGACCAAGCGAGCCATGAGTCTCTCCTTCTTCTCGATGCCACAGGCTGAAGCTGGCCCAAGAATACTGGAATGATTCACCAAGTCAAGCGGTTGCTTTCGTCTGCCCTCGGCAGTACCATGTCGCGCGAGTCCCTCCATGCGGAAATCAACAGCTCATGACGACGTCTTCAGCCTCTGACACCGATTGGCCTTTGCTGGAAGCCTGGTGGTGCCGGATGGCCGCGCGATTGGCCGTGCTCGACCGCGCCCAGGAATTTTTCAAGGCGATGCAATCCGGAAACCTGTTGGAGCGTATCGCGCAGGTTGGCGGGCAGGTGGACTACGTCCTCTTCGTGCTCATGCGCTATTGGGTGCCGACGGTGCTCCCGCCGCCGGGGCGTGAACGGCTGACCAAAAGCGATCCGGATTACTGGCTGGAGTCCGAGCAGATCTTGAAAGCGGCCGCAAAGCGGCTGCGCGAGTTGAGGCCTTTGATCGAACTGCTGACGACCCCTGGGCCGCTGTCCGATCCAGAGTCCGGCAAGCGAATCGGGACTTCGCCGGTGGTCGAAGTGGAATTGGCCAACATGATCGAAGGACTGGCCGAAGCGGCTGGAACGTACGGAGGCCCGGACTATACCTCTATCGTGAAGCAGTTCGATCCCGTTCCGTTACGGCAGACGCAGCCGTTCAAGCACAACAAGAAACACAGCGCCGAATTGTGGGTCGTGTTTCTGCTGCGGGAGCATCTCCGCAGCCTTGGGCTGGGGAAAGACCGCTATTGGCCGCTCGTGGCGCCGGTGTGCGCCGCGGCGGGCATTCTGCAAGCCAACGGGCAGCCCTATCCGCCGGACGAGCTCAAGTCCTGGTGGCAGAAAAATTGGCCGCGCACCTATCAACAATTGGGGCAGAAGCAAGAAGCCGCCGATTCGGGCGGCGCCGCATACGAACAGGACTTTCAGTGGTTCCAGGCCTGGATTGGCTGGCAGAGGCAGCGAAGCTAGTTCGCATCTCGGGTGCGCCTATGTTGAGATCATTGAGGCTGGTTTTGCGGGCCGGGGAAGCGTCTTGTCTCCCTCCGGTGGGCCGTCCTGGATCATCTTCACCAGGCCGGCGAGCGCGAGCACGTAGAGGGCAATGCCGACATAGATGACGTAGGGTTGCACGCCGCCGGATTCTTTGATCGCCTCTTCCTGCGCCGCCGGATTCAATGGCCCGGCTTTCTTAATCTCCGCAATGCCTTCTTTGCAGTGCCAATAGTACAGGTAGTTGGCCGTCGCTCCGGCCATGATGCTCCAGACCAAGCTCCCGCTGATATCCCCGGTGAGATAGCTGGAGACCATCGGCCCAATGGCATAGACAAAGGCATGGAGATACATCTTGCGGTAGAGAAACCAGAGAAACGAAATATAGAGGAACGCCGGCCAATTCCAGCTGAGCGCGAATTTCGGCTGGCCGTTCGAGGAGAATTTCTTGAACTGCCCCAGATAATAATCCGCATGGGGGCCGATAAATTGCCGCCACAGATCCTGGTCGGATGCGGGGGCATAGACCGGACTGTCGATCGTCGTCGACGCGGTGGTCTGTTCCACTGGGCTGGCCGTTGCGGCGGATCCGAGAGCCGTGCCGCATTGCGCGCAAAAGTTCGCGTCGTCGGAGTTGGGCTGTTGGCATTGACTGCAAGACGGCATGACGAAAGAGCTTACCACATTTGGGAGTCGGAGCACGTGGCGAATACCATATGACTGATGGCCGGATCCGGAATGGACCGATGGCCGCAGGCCTGTTTCACCCGCGCTCCTTATTGCTTTCGAGCTATCCCTATGCTAACTTTCCCCTTCTTTCTTAAGGGGATACGTCTGTCATGCCAACTGAAGAACTCAAAGATGGTGCCGCCAAATACCTGATGCAAACCTATGCGCGTCAGCCGATTTCTATCGTGCGGGGCCGTGGCTCCAAAGTCTATGATATGGAGGGCCGGGAATACATCGACTGTGTCGGTGGGATTGCGGTCAATATCCTCGGCCATGGCCACCCGGATCTGGTCCAGGCTATCCAGCGGCAGGCCGCGCAGCTCATCCATGTGTCGAATCTCTATTACACCGAGCCCCAAGTGAAGCTGGCGCAGATGCTGGTCGACCATTCCTTTGCCGACCGAGTCTTTTTCTGCAACAGCGGGGCCGAGGCCAATGAAGCGGCGATCAAGCTCGCCCGGCGTTATGGCCACGAGAAGCATGGAGCCGGCCGCTTTGAGATCATCACCATGAAGAATTCCTTCCATGGCCGAACCATGGCGACCCTCACGGCCACCGGTCAGGAGAAGGTGCAAAAGGGCTTCGAGCCGCTGGTGCCGGGGTTTGTGTATGCCCCGTTCAATGATTTTGCCGCGATCGAGAGCCTGGTGACCGAGAAGACTGCGGCAATCATGCTGGAGCCGATTCAGGGCGAAGGGGGCGTACATGTCGCCGAAAAAGGCTATCTCCAGAGCCTGAGAGAATTCTGCACGCAAAAAGACATTCTGCTCATCTTCGATGAAGTGCAGACCGGCATGGGGCGCACCGGGACGCTCTTTGCATACGAGCAATTGGGGGTGGCGCCGGACATTATGACCTTGGCGAAGGGACTCGGGGGCGGGATGCCCATTGGGGCCTGCTTGGCGAAGGACTCAGTGGCCGCGGTCTTTACCGCGGGGACGCATGCTTCGACGTTCGGGGGCAATCCATTGGCCTGCGCGGCTGGATTAGCCGTGTGCCGGGTGCTGCTCGAAGGACGTGTGCTCGATCAGGCGCGCCGCATGGGGGAATATCTTCAGAAAGGCCTGCTGGATCTCAAAGATCGCCATCGGATTGTTCGGGATGTGCGGGGGATCGGGTTGCTGCAATGTTTGGAGTTGGATATCGACGCCAAGGCCGTCGTCGCGGATTGCCTGTCCCGGGGCGTGCTGGTGAATGCGACCAGCGAGCGGGTGCTGCGCTTTGTGCCGCCGTTGATCATCACCCAGCAGGAAATTGACCGGGTGTTGGAGATCCTCTCGGCCATTTTCAATCAGCGGGCGCTGGCTGAAAAGGACGCGCATCACTGATATGGCAACCAAGCGGCCCTCCCAGAAGCGGTCCTCTGCCTATGCCAAGGATCTGTTGGATGTGGCGACTATGCCACGGACGCAGGTCGAGGAGTTGTTGCGCCTAGCGGCGGCCTTGAAGGTCAAGCAGCAGCGCGGCACGGCGCATTCGTTGCTGGCGGGGAAGACCCTGGGGCTGCTCTTTCAGAAGCCCTCCACACGGACGCGGGTCTCGTTTGAAGCCGGGATGAATCAGCTGGGCGGTCATGCCATGGTCTTGCCAATGGCGGAAATTCAGCTGTCGCGCGGAGAAAGCGTGGCGGATACGGCACGGGTGTTGTCGCGCTATCTCGACGGGATCGTCATTCGCACCTATGACCATGCCATCGTGCAGGAGTGGGCAGCCGAGGCCACGATGCCCGTCATCAACGGACTCACCGATTTAAGCCATCCCTGCCAGGCCCTCTCGGACTTGATGACGATCAAGGAACAGAAGCGGCGCCTGAAAGGAATAAAAATCGCCTATGTGGGAGATGGCAACAATGTGGCGAACTCGCTGATCGAAGCGGCCGCCAAGGTGGGGATGCAGATCGCGCTCGGCTGTCCTGCCGGCTATCAACCGGACCAGCATGTGGTGGACCGGGCCCGGCTCGAAGCCGCGCGCACCGGCGGCGCCATCGAGGTGTGCGTCGATCCGCAAATTGCCGTGAAAGAAGCCGATGTCGTCTATACCGATGTGTGGATCAGCATGGGCCGCGAGCGGGAGCAAGCCCGGCGCTTGCGCGCGCTGTCTCCCTATCAGTTGAACGGGCGGCTGCTCCAGAAGGCCAAGCCGGATGCCATCGTGATGCATTGTTTGCCGGCGCATCGCGGAGAAGAAATCACGGCCGAGGTGCTGGATGGGCCGCAGTCCGTCGTCATCGATCAAGCGGAAAACCGGCTCCATATGCAGAAGGCCATTTTGGTTCAGTTGCTGCGGCAGCAGAAAGGCAGGGCGTAAGCGGTCATCATGAAACAGACATCGATCAAGAAAATAGTTCTCGCGTATTCCGGCGGGCTCGATACCTCGGTCATTTTGAAGTGGCTGCAGGAAACCTATCAGGCGGAAGTGATCGCCTTTTGCGCCGACCTCGGCCAGGGGGAAGATCTTCAGGCCATCAAGGCGAAAGCGAAGAATCTTGGCGTGAAGAAGGTCTATGTCGAGGACCTGCGCGAGACCTTTGTGAAGGACTATGTGTTTCCAATGCTGCGCGGCAACGCGATGTACGAAGGCTGCTACTTGCTGGGGACGTCGATCGCCCGTCCGCTGATTGCCCGCCGCCAGGCCGAGATCGCCCTGAAGGAAGGCGCTGAGGCGGTATCGCATGGCGCCACAGGAAAGGGCAACGATCAGGTGCGGTTCGAGCTGACCTATATGGCGCTGGCTCCCGGCCTGAAGATTATCGCCCCGTGGCGCGAATGGACCCTGCGGTCGCGGCGTGAATGTATCGAATATGCCGACAAGCATGGCATTCCCGTGACGGCGACGAAGGCGAAGCCCTACAGCATGGACCTGAACCTCTTCCACGTGAGCTACGAGGGCGGCATTCTCGAAGATCCCTGGAAGTCGCCGCCGGATGAAATCTTCCAGATGACGGTGTCTCCGGAGAAAGCGCCGAACAAGCCGCTGGAAGTGGAAATCGAGTACGAGCAGGGCAACCCGGTTGCCGTGGACGGCAAGAAGATGAGCCCGGCCAAACTGCTGGCGCATCTCAATCAACTGGGCGGCGCGCACGGAGTGGGCCGCGTGGATCTGGTCGAGAACCGCTATGTCGGGATGAAGTCGCGGGGCGTCTATGAAACACCGGGCGGGACGATCCTGCACGTGGCGCATCGCGGGCTTGAATCGTTGACGATGGATCGCGAAGTGCTGCATTTCCGCGACAGCTTGATTCCACGCTTCGCTGACCTGATTTACAACGGCTACTGGTTCAGCCCGGAGCGGGAAATGATTCAGACGGCGATCGACGAAGCCCAAAAGGATGTGTCGGGCACGGCGCGCGTCAAGCTGTACAAGGGCAGCTGCACGCTCGCGGGCCGCAAGTCCAAGAATTCGCTGTATCGGCTGGATATCGCGACCTTTGAGGAAGACGACGTCTATAACCAAAAAGACGCCGAGGGATTTATCCGGTTGAACGCGTTGCGGCTCAAGATCCGGGCGCAGAGGCGGAAAGCGAAGTCCTAATGGCCAGTCGGACACCTGACAGGGCCCGAAAGGGCAAGCCGAACAAGGCGTGGGCCGGCCGGTTTCGCGAGCAGACGAACCGGCTGGTCGAAGACTTCTCGCGCTCGGTGGCGGTTGATCGGCGGCTGTACGCGCACGACATTCAAGGGAGCCTCGCCCATTGCCGTACCCTCGAAAAGGCCGGGGTGCTCACCAAGAAGGAAACGGCGGCCATCGTCAAAGGCTTGCAGTCGGTGCTGCGCGAGCTGGAACAGAACCGGTTCCGGTTTCTTCCGGAGGATGAAGATATTCACATGGCGATCGAGCGGCGGCTGACCGAAGTGATCGGACCGCTGGGCGGCAAGCTCCATACGGGGCGGAGCCGGAACGATCAGGTCGCCTTGGACGTCCGTTTATACCTGCGGGATGAGGTCGCGAGGCTCATCGGGCGGTTGACCGAATTCCAGCGGGTCCTGGTCGCGCAGGCGCAGGCTCATGGCGATGTCCCGATGCCGGGCTATACGCACTTGCAGCGCGCCCAACCGGTGTTATTCGCCCATCATTTGCTCGCCTATGTCGAAATGTTCGACCGCGACAAGGGGCGGCTTGGAGACGCGCGCACGCGATTGAATGTCATGCCGCTGGGGTCCGGCGCATTGGCCGGGTCCAATTACCCGGTGGATCGGCTCTATACGGCGTCGCTGCTGGATTTCCCCGCTGTAACGCACAACAGTCTCGATGCGGTGTCGGATCGGGATTTCATGATCGAAGTGTCGTCGGCGCTGGCCGTGATCATGATGCATCTCTCGCGGATGAGCGAGGAGCTGATCATTTGGGCCACGCAAGAGTTTCATTTCGTCGACTTGCCGGACGGGTTCTGCACGGGCAGCAGCATGATGCCGCAGAAGAAAAATCCTGATGTGCCAGAATTGGTGCGCGGGAAGACCGGCCGTGTGTACGGCCATCTGATGAGTCTCTTGACGACCTTGAAGGCCTTGCCGCTCAGCTATAACCGTGATCTGCAAGAAGACAAGCCCGCGCTCTTCGACGCGCTCGATACGACGCAGGATTCCGTGGCGGTCATGACGGAGTTGATGCGCCGGTTGACGGTGGATCGGGACGCGCTGACGAGGGCGCTGACGGGCGGCGGCATGCTGGCCACGGAGATCGCGGATTATTTGGTGATCAAGGGAGTACCATTCAGAGAGGCCCATGCGATCACCGGCCGTGTGGTCCGCTGGGCGCTTGATGAGGGCCGGGAGTTGTCGGATCTCTCGGTCGAAGACTTGCGCCCGTTTTCTCCCCGCTTCGATCCGTCGGTGTTGCAACGATTGACGGTGCAGGGGGCGATTGATCGAAAGGCGCAGATCGGCGGCACCGCGCGAAAACAGGTGGCCCGCCGTATTCAGGCATGGATGAAGACGCTGGCATGACCTACGCTGGTTCGATCGTTCTGCTGTCAGGCCTTCTTGCGCTGGGAACGCTGATGGGCTGCGGGATTGTCGGTCCGCCCATTCCACCGGAGGATGTGGGAGTGGCCCGGACGATCGCTCAGCAGAAAAAACAGCATGAGCGCGAGGCGGCAGGCCAAAAACGAAAGATTGAGGAGCCGGTGACGGGGGAGGGCACCCCGCTGGCCCCGGTGGGGCAAGACCAAGAGTTGCCGCCGTTACGGCCGGTCGGGACCAGGTAGGGTCGAGGGAGACGATTGAAGGCCGCAGGGTTGATGATGAAGCGCGAGGCCGTGAAGACGGCTGTATCTTATATCACCGTTCGATTCCGGGTGTTTCGAGGTGTGTGCGAGTTGCCCGGCGTCGAGTTACTCAACGAGGATGTGCACGATGAATGATTTTGTCTATCGGGAGGGGGAGCTGTACTGCGAACAGGTTCCGGTCAGCCGGATCGTCAAGGAGGTCGGCACCCCCTGTTATGTCTATAGCTATTCCACGCTGGTGCGGCATTTCCGGGCCTACGACGGCGCGTTCAAAAATATTCCGCACATCATTGCCTTTGCCATGAAGTCGAACTCCAACTTGGCCGTGTTGAGCTTGATGGCCAAGGAAGGCAGCGGGGTCGATATCGTGTCCGGCGGTGAACTCTATCGGGCACTGAAGGCGGGGGTGCCGACGTCCAAAATCGTGTTCGCGGGGGTCGGCAAGAATCCCGATGAAATTCGGGATGCCTTGAAGGCCGACATTCTCATGTTCAACGTCGAGTCGTCGGCCGAGTTGCGGGCGATCAACGATGTGGCCGCGTCCGTGGGATGCCGTGCGCGCGTCGCGCTCCGCATCAATCCGGACATCGACCCGAAGACGCATCCGTATATCTCCACCGGCCTGAAGAAGAGCAAGTTCGGGATTGCCGCCGATCGGGCGCTGGAAGAGTTCAAGCTCGCGGCATCATTGAAGCACATCGAGGTGGTGGGGGTTCATAAACACATCGGTTCGCAGTTGACCGATGTGACGCCGTTCGTCGAAGCGTTGAAGAAAGTGCTCAAGCTGGTCGAAACGCTCAAGGAATCCGGCATTAATATTCAGTATCTCAATATCGGCGGCGGCTTGGGCATCACCTATTCGGATGAGACGCCGCCGCTGCCGCAAGATTTAGCCGACGCGATTTTCCCGCATGTTCGCGATCTCAAGGTGACGCTCATTATGGAGCCGGGCCGGGTCATCGTCGGGAATGCGGGCATCCTGGTGACAAAGGCCCTCTATCTGAAGGAGGGGGAATCCAAGAGCTTCGTCATCGTGGATGCGGCGATGAACGACCTGATCCGCCCCAGCCTGTACGGGGCCTATCATGAAATTCGTCCCGTTCTTGAAGCAGCCGGCCACCGGCCGAAGCACCAGGTGGATATCGTCGGGCCGGTCTGCGAGTCCGGCGATTTTCTGGCGAAGGATCGTTCACTGGCCGAAATCAAGCCGGGCGAGGCGCTGGCGGTGATGAGCGCGGGTGCGTACGGATTTGTCATGTCCTCCAATTACAATTCCAGGCCACGCGTGCCGGAAGTGTTAGTGAAAGATGGGGAGATTCATGTCATCCGGAAGCGGGAAACGTTTGACGATTTGGTCAAGGGCGAGGCGATCCCGGGATTTTTGAGGTAACCATGTACCCGGAGGGCGGGCGGCTCTCCGTGGTTTCAGAAGGAGCACCCATGTTTGCCGGCTCTCACATTGCGATAGTCACGCCTTTTCGGAAGGGAAAATTCGACGAACGGGCTTTTGGCGATCTCATCGAATGGCAGATCGCCCAAGGCACAGACGGAATTGTGCCCTGCGGAACCACCGGGGAATCGGCGACGCTGTCGCATGAAGAGCACAGCCGGGTGATCGAGTTGACGGTCGAGGTCGTCAATCGGCGGGTGCCGGTGATCGCAGGAACTGGATCGAACAGCACTGACGAAGCGATTTCTCTGACGAAACATGCCAAAGAGGCCGGGGCCGACGGCGCATTGCTCATTACGCCCTACTACAACAAGCCTACGCAAGAGGGGTTATATCGCCACTACAAGGCCATTGCGGAAGCCGTCGAGATTCCCATCGTGCTCTACAACATCCCTGGGCGAACGGGCGTCAATATGCTTCCGGCGACCATTGCCCGTCTGGCGGCCATTCAGAATATCGTCGGGGTCAAAGAAGGGAGCGGATCGGTCCAACAGGCGTCGGAGATCGTGCAGACGTGTGGCGATCGCCTGACGGTGCTGGCCGGTGATGATGCTCTCACGCTCCCGATGATGGCGGTCGGCGCCAAGGGGGTCATTACCGTCACCGCCAATCTCCTCCCTGCCGATATGGCGAAGTTGGTCAAGTCTTTTGCGGCAGGACAGGTCGAGGAAGCGAGGCGGATCCATTTCAAGCTCTCGCCGCTCTTCTCCGCGTTGTTTCTTGAAACGAATCCCATTCCCGTCAAAGAGGCCTTGGGGATGATGGGCAAGATCGATCCGGAACTCCGGCTGCCGCTCTGTCCGATGGCTCAGGAGAATCGCGAAAAGTTGACGTGTGTCATGAAGGATAGCGGCTTAATTTAGCGGGTGAAGAAAAAGGAACCGACGACGTCATGGTCAAAGTCATTGTCGCAGGGGCAGCGGGTCGAATGGGGTGCCGGTTGGTGTCGCTGGTGCGGGATTCGGCCGGATTGATGCTGGCCGGGGCCATTGAAGGCCGAGGCCATCACGCGTTGGGGAAGGATGCCGGAGAGACGGCCGGCTCCGGACGGGCCGGGGTCGCGATTACCGACGACCTGGGAGCCTTGATGGATCGCGGCGAGGTCTTGATCGACTTTTCAGCCCCCGAAGCGACGCTCGAACATTTTCGCATTATGGCCCAGCACCGGCGGGCGATGGTGATTGGCACGACCGGGTTTTCTCCTGCTGAACTCGACGAGATCAAGGCGCTGGCGCGCCAGGTGCCTTGTGTGCTTTCCCCCAATATGAGCGTGGGCGTGAATCTGATCTGCAAGGTGATCGGCGAGATGGCGAAGACGTTGGGCGACGACTACGATATCGAAGTGATCGAGGCCCATCACCGCCTGAAGAAAGATGCGCCCAGCGGCACGGCCCTGAAGATTGCCGAAGTGCTGGCCAGTGCCGTCAATCGGGATCTCGGCAAAGTCGGAGTTTATGCCAGGAAGGGCCTGATTGGGGAGCGCACGAAGCAGGAAATTGGCATTCAAACGATTCGCGCCGGCGACATTGTCGGCGACCATACGATTCTCTTTGGCGGCATGGGCGAGCGCATCGAAGTCACGCATCGCGCCAGTAGCCGGGACACCTTTGCCGGTGGGGCGCTGCGAGCGGCCCAGTGGGTCGTGCGCCAGCCGCCCGGGCTCTATGACATGATGGATGTGTTGGGGCTACGGTAACTCCGCTCGAGATTTTCCTCCTCTTGGCAGAAACACGGGACGCTGTCCGGGAGCGCCCTCTCTTTTCTTCTCATTGAAAGCCGCGGTAAATCTGACTGGGCGTCGCCTGGCCTTTCGAGCGTTCGCGGCAAGTTCAGTGGAGCTGGAATTATCCAGTGATACAAGAGGGCGTCAATTCGAGGAAAGCGTGGTATTCGAAAACGAATGTCCGCACAGGGCGCAGGAAATGATGAGTTGATCTCTGGAGTAACTGATCAATTTGTAGCAGGATGGACAGCAGAGGACTGTGATCTTGGGGATGGTCACAAGCTTTGTGACCATGGGCTTCACCGGGTTGTCCCGGTAGAACCAGGGCGAGTCGCACCAACCCCCACGCCTTCCTTGGAGCGAGCCTCCTTGGCGGCTGAAAGCCGAGCGTAGAGCAATTGGGCGGCCTCCGTCCACTCGGGGTTTGACGGAGCTCCGATAAAGGCGGCTTCGGCCGCCTTCTGCTCATCGTACGTTAGCGGTTTTGGTTCTGCCATCGTGCGATCAATGTCTGGCCGTGATGGGTCGAGGTTCCTGGTCCGCTGCTTTCCTACGACCACAATTTAAGCACGCAAACACTGTGATCGCAAGTCCTGCGTCCAAATCCACAGCCCGTTCCGGCAACATTGATCCGCGGCACTTATCGCATGTCTTCATAATGAGTAAACTGTAACACTTCCAATAATGGATGGATATACTTCTGAAGTACTGGATGCCGAGGCCAAGAGGCCCTACTTTCGTGATGCATATAGGTCCTTTGTCCATTTTTCTAATGTTGAGCGGTGGACACGTACGAAGGCTTTACCTTGACAGGCTACAGCCCATTCCATAGGATTGTGGGCTTCCTGGAGCGTACCCACTATGTATAGATTATTGCTGGTCGTTTCCCTATTACTCATCCTCATTTACTTATTGAGGAATGTGTTTTGGGGGACAAAGAGAAAAGAAGGTAGATATCCCCTACAGGGAGATCAGATGGTGCAGGATCCTGTCTGCAAGGTCTTTATCCCAAGAGGGTCAGCGATTGTTCGGCAGATAGGCGCGGTGACACATTGTTTCTGTAGTCAGACTTGTGCGGACGAGTTTCAGAAACAGCCACGGAATTAGCAACCGGAATAACTGTAATCCGATAACTTCTCTTCTTTGTCGAACTTGAGGATAATCTGACATTGGTTGGGAGAGAAGTTGAATAACGGGGGACCCGATTTCCCGCCGGCGATGCGGTAATAGGTCCAGGTTTCGCCGCCAAAAAATCTGGGCGCCTTCCCGTCCGGGGTGCCCCAGTTTTTTTCAAACCAGGCTTTGTCTTTCCCCTGGAGTTCGGCCGGCTTGAGCGAGGCTTCGAGATAAGGATTGCCGCCGCCGCAAGCGGTCAGGGCCAAGCAACCAACGAGCAGCCAGACAGATCGGCGCATAAGACATCTCCTCCGTCGCATGGGTCCCGAAACGCATCAGACAGGAATTCGTTGACGCTCGGATTCTAACCATGGGTCGGAGGCCTGTCAAACAACCGCCAGCCGTTGCGGGACGCGACGGTTCTCCTTACAATACAAAACTCCAGCGCATTCGTTGAGCGCCTCTTCATTCAGATACGAAAGGATCAGCACATGAAATTCTATCTTGATACCGCCAACGTGAAGGAAATTCAGGAAGCCGCCAGCTTGGGGCTGCTCGATGGCGTGACGACGAATCCATCCCTCGTGGCCAAGGAAGGCCGCAGCTTCAAGGAGATGCTGGTCGAAATCTGCAACATTGTGGATGGCCCCATCAGCGCCGAAGTCGTCAGTGTCGAAGCCGATGCGATGGTGAAAGAGGGAAAAGAGCTGGCCAAGATTCACAAGAACATCGTGGTCAAAGTCCCGCTCATTCCGGAAGGGCTGAAAGCGACGAAGCGCATGGCGGCCGAGGGGATCAAGGTGAACGTGACGCTCTGTTTCTCTCCGACGCAGGCGCTGCTCGCAGCCAAAGCCGGGGCCTGGTGCGTCTCGCCCTTCATCGGCCGTCTCGACGATATCAGTTCGAACGGAATGGAACTCATCCGGCAGATCATCACCATCTACAAAAACTATGACTATAAGACCTATGTCTTGGTCGCGAGCGTCCGTCATCCGCAGCATGTGGTGGAAGCGGCCTTGGCCGGCGGGCACATCTGCACCATGCCCTACTCAATCTTCCAGCAGCTGGTGAAGCATCCCTTGACCGATATCGGTCTCAAGAAGTTTTTGGCCGATTGGGACGCCCAGGCGAAGAAATAAACGTGGTGCGCGGGGGCGCGGGCGGCTTCTCCAGCTCGCCTCGTGCCCTCGCAAATACGGAGTGGAACATCGGCCGCGTCAGTTTCCCGGTGAAGGTATTTTGCTGGCTCGGGTGATAAGACCCGAGCAGCGTGATCCCCCAGGGAAGGATATAGGCCGCACCGTGGCCGAACTTCGGCGCGGGGGATGGTTTCGTGAGGCCGCCGGCCTGGCAGGCTTTGAGATAGTGATCGAAGGCGATCTTGCCCAGCGCCACCACTACCCTCATCTGTGTGAGCAGTCTCAATTCATCCAGCAGGAAGCCCTGGCAATGGGCAAATTCCTCCGGCAGTGGCTTATTGTCCGGCGGGGCACAGCGCACAGTCGCGCCGATATAGCAATCAGTCAGCACCATGCCGTCGTCGCGGTGCGTTGAGGCCGCTTGGCTGGCGAAGCCGAATCGGTGCAGCGCGTCATACAGCCAATCGCCACTGCGATCGCCGGTAAAGACACGGCCTGTGCGGTTGCCTCCATGAGCAGCGGGGGCGAGGCCCAGCACATAGAGCCGAGCCTGTGGATCGCCGAATCCCGGGATCGGGCGCCCCCAGTAGGTCTGTTCCATGAATTGACGGCGTTTCGTGCTGGCGATGGATTCCCGATAGGCAACAAGACGCGGGCAGGCGGTGCAGCAGATGATGTGTCGATTCAGAACCGAGAGCGAACGCATAGAATGCGCAGTGTAGCATGACAGAGAATGTGATTCGTACTTGCCGGGTCTTCCCCTTGCTGTTAGCATGGCGACAATCATCCCGCATTTATTCTTCGTCTGAATAAGAGGAGTCGCACGGATGGCAGGGAGTCATGCACGAGTGGGGTATTGGATCCTGACGGTTCTTCTCTCCTGTGGCGCAGGTCCGGTCATGGCGCAAGCCGGCGCAGATCCGTCGGACGTCAAGGAGGCAGCCAAGTCGGAGACGGGGCTCCGAGACCTCGTTCTTCCTGAGCCGCTGGAAGGGCAGGCGGAACCCGAAGATCGCCTGGTCATTCTGCCCGAGATCAAGCGCGAGGGCGAACGCTACTTTCTCAGCTCCTTCAAATTGCCGGATAAACTGACGTTTGCCGGCCAGACCATCCCGCTCGATAATTGGCAAGTGCGTGAGCGCATCGAGTACGAGTTCTATCAATTTTTGGAAGATCAGGGTGAAAGCATCATTCTGGCGAAGCGCACCGGCCGCTGTTTCCCCCCGGCGGAAAAACAGTTGGCGGACAACGGGTTGCCGGATGATCTCAAGTACATGCTGCTGGTCGAGAGCAAGTGCATCGCGGCGGCCTATTCCAAAGCCAAGGCGTCCGGTCCCTGGCAATTTATCCCTTCGACGGGCCGGCGGTATCATTTGAAAAGTGACGCGGTGCTGGACGAGCGGCGGAGCTTGGAGATGTCCACCGAAGCGGCGATCAAGTACCTCAAGTATTTGAAAGACTTTCAGCAGAACGACTGGTTTCTGGCCATGGCCTCCTACAATGCGGGGGAAGAGCGAGTCCGGAAACTCCTGAAAGAGCAGAAGATTACCGACTATTGGAAGATGCATGGACCGCGCGAGACGATGCGCTATGTCCCGCGGATCATTGCGGCCAAGGAGATTTATTCACAGCCGGAAAAGTATCTGGGATTGACGAAGAAAGATCTCTACATGCCGGTCGAGGTCGAAACCGTGACGGTGAATGTGAAGGAGGCGCAACGGAACCTCACCTCCATTGCCGAAGAGTTTGGCACCTATTTCCTCGAACTCAAGATGCTCAATCCGGAGTTCAAGAAAGATGTGCTGCCCAAAGGCACGTACCAGATTAAGGTGCCTCGACAGACGTGCCCGAACCGGTGTTTTAAGCAGGACAAGACACCCTAATCGACTCCCATGCGTCTTCAGATTCCGGCTTCCCCCGCTCGATCGGTCATTGCTCGGTTGATCCGGGCGGGCCTAGAGGCCTCGGATCCTGCCCTCGTGCTTCCTCGCATAGTCCGCCGAGAGGGCCACATCCTCCATGTCGGACGCCGCCGCTACGACCTGCGGTCGTTTGATCGCGTGGTGGTGGTCGGCGCCGGGAAAGCCGCCGCTCGTATGGTGCAAGCGCTTGAACGTGTGGTGGGGCCGCGCTTGGAAGGCGGGCTCGTCGTGGTCAAGAAAGGCCATCGCGTGCCGACCAGGCGGGTGACTGTCATGGAGGCGGGGCATCCTATTCCCGATCGTGCAGGGCTCAAGGCGGCGGTGGAGCTGCGCAAGCACGTGGCCAGCTGTGGCGCACGCGATCTCCTGTTTGTGGTCATTTCCGGAGGAGCCTCCAGTCTGATCCCTGCTCCCGTTCCAGGGGTGCATCTGGCCGACAAGCGGAGAATGACGGAGCTGCTTCTTCGCAGCGGCGCCACAATTCACGACATCAATATTGTCCGGAAGCATCTGTCCGCCATCAAGGGCGGGCGGCTTGCCGAATCCACCACGGCTACAATGGTCACGCTCATCCTGTCTGACGTAATTGGGGATGACCTTGCTTCCATCGGATCAGGGCCGACGATGCCTGACCCTTCCAGCTTCCAGGATGCCATTGCCGTGCTGAAACGCTATCGCCTCTGGGCCACTGCGCCGGACTCGATTCGCGAATACCTGGCGCGGGGGCGGCAGGGTGTGGTGCGCGAGACACCCAAGCCGGGTGCACGATTCCGGCGCGTGCAGCACGAGATTATTGGAAACAACGCACAGGCGTTGGCGGCCATTGAGGCAGCAGCGAGGCAGGCCGGACTTCGCACGGTGCTCTTCTCGACTGCGCTCGTCGGCGAGGCGGCTCAGGAGGGAGAAGATTTTGCTGCGTTGGCCGAGCGTCTGGCGTCAGGAAAGGGCATGCTTCGGCGGCCTTGTTGTGTGGTGGCTGGCGGAGAACCGACGGTGACGGTCACAGGGCATGGCAAGGGTGGCCGCGCGCAAGAATTCGCCGTGGCGGCGGCGCGTAAGATTGGAGGCCTTCCCAACATTTGGATTGCCGCTGTGGGGACCGATGGGACCGACGGTCCGACCGATGTGGCCGGGGCCGTGGTATCCGGAGGCACGCTGGAGCAGGCGAAAGAAAAAGGAATCAGCCTGCGGCGCGCCCTCCTGGCGCACGACACCTATCGCGCGCTGAAGTCGCTCAAGAGCCACATCGTGACCGGCCCCACAGGAACCAATGTGAACGACCTGTACATCTTGCTCGCCTTGTAGCAGTATTCTTGTCCATGACTATTCAGTTCGTGATTCCCCTAGAATCCTGTAGCGACCGATTGTTGGCCGGTGGAAAAGCCTGGGGATTGGCTTGTCTCCTGGCGGAAGGGTTTCCCGTTCCGCCGGGAGTCTGTGTCACCACGGATAGCTATCGCCGGTTCTTGCAAGGTCAGAAGATCGATGCGGAGGCCTTGTGGCTGGAGGCGATTCAGGCGGACGGGGAGACAGGCCGGAAGCGGCTTGCGGCGGTCCGCGATCGCCTTCTGCAGGCCGCCTTGCCGGACCAGATTCTGAGCGCCCTCACGCAGCGGCTCGATGCGTTGCAGCAGCCCCCCGACCAGCTGTGGGCTGTGCGGTCATCCGCGACCAACGAAGATTCCGCCGATGCCAGTTTTGCCGGCCTCTACCGCACATCCTTGGCCGTGAGGCGAGAGCAGATCGGTGCGAGCGTCCAAGCCTGCTGGGCGTCGCTGTGGGAAGACCGTGTCCTGGAGTATCACAAGCGAATCGGCGGTGCGGGATCAATGCCGGCGATGGCGGTCGTGATTCAGCCCGTGATCCGGGCGCGGGCGGCAGGGGTGGCCTATACCATCCATCCTGTCACCGGCCAGGCCGATGCGGTCGTCGTGAACGCCGTGCCGGGCCTTGCGCAAGGGCTGGTCGAGGGCACGATGCCGCCGGACCAGTTCGTGCTGCGGTGGGACTCATCCGCCTCCCGTGCTGCCGTGCGTGAACGGATTATTGCCTCGAAGCAGTCCATGATGCTGGCGGGCGCCGGCGGAATGCGGACCGAACCGATCGATCAGGTTCAACGGGAATGTCCGTCGCTGGCAGATGAGGACGTCGTGGCGCTCGCGCAGCTCGCGAAGCAGGTCGAAACGGTGTGGGGGCATCCGGTCGATGTCGAATGGGCGATGGACGAGCGGGGAATCTGGCTCCTGCAGGCCAGGTCGGTGACCGTCGTGGCCGCGCGAGCGCCGCAGCCGACACAAGCTTGCGAATGGTCGCGCACCAATTTTAAAGAAACCCTGCCGGACGTGCCCAGTCCGCTTGGCCTCTCGTTTCTTGAACAATTTATGGATCTGTTTTTGATGGGGCCCTACCGGAAGCTGGGCTGCCACATTCCTCCAGGCCTGTCCCCTGTGCGGGTGCATCATGGCCGGCCCTATCTCAACGTGAGCCTGATGCATGCGTTGATCGAGCAGCTGCACGGCGATCCCTCGATTTTGGCGGAACATATGGGCGGGCAAACGGTCACCAGGCCGCTGCCAGTCCACCCCTTGGGATTCTGGGCGATGCTGCGCGCCGGCCTCTTGATTACCTGGTGGATTGGCCAGGCCACGCGTGGTTCGTCGCGTTGGTTTGCCGATATGAAGCAGATGGCGATGGCGTATCGTCCCGATCGGGTGCAAGCACTCACACTGGAAGACGTGCGTGGGCGGGTGCGCGCATGCAACGACGAGTTTGCGGCGCGGGAAATGACGTTCGGCATTGCCGGCGGTGTGACGCAATGTCTGCAAGCGCTGGGGTATCTGCTGCCGCGCTGGCTGGGAGCCGATTGGCGCGAGCTGTTGAACGCGGCGCTGCAAGGGCGAGCCCAGGCGATCAGTGCGCAGCAGATTATCAGGCTGGCGGCATTGGCCGAGGTGGCACGGCGCGACGAGCTCGTGCGCCGCCTGTTTGCGGAGTCTGAGTGGGAGGCGTTGGTAGGGGGAGCGGCGCTGGCAGGCACAGAATTCCGCCGGTTGTTCGACGAGTATCTGGAGGACTATGGCCAGCGGGGCGTGGGCGAATCCGACATCATGTCGCCGCGTTTTGCCGATCAGCCTGAATTGGTGCTGGAGGTCCTGCGGCATCAGGTGCTGGCCGTGGCGGCCCACTCGCCGGCCGAGATTGCGGCGCGGCAGCTGGCCGTGCGGGAGCGCGCCCTCGCAGAGATCCGGTCTCGTTGCGGCTGGCGGGTGCATCGGTGGGCGGTCTTCTCCTGGTGGTATCGGCGGCTCTGCCGGTTCTTCGCGCTGCGGGAGGCGAACCGGCATCATCTGATGTATTACGCCGGTGCGTTGCGGCAACTCTTGCTGCGGGCCGGCGCGTTGCTCGTGCAACAGGGTGTGCTTAACCAGCGCGAGGATGTCTTTTTCATCCGGGTGGAAGAACAGCTCGATCTGTTGCGGCCCACCGCGCGTGATTGGCGGGCCTTGGTGCAGTCGCGCAAAGAGGAGCACGGCGCGAATGTCCGCCTCACGGTGCCGGATCGTGTGATGGACGAAGGAAGCGAGTCTCAGCGTGAGGCCCCTCTTGCGACGGGGGGGCTCTGGCGGGGCATTCCGATCAGCGCGGGCCGTGCAACAGGCCCGGCGCGGATTGTCCGAACAAGCGCGGATTGGAAAAAGGTGCGGCAGGGCGATATTCTGGTGGCCCCCGTGATCGACCCTGGGATGGCGCCGCTCTTCGGAATTGCGGCCGGATTGGTCGTGGAGATGGGCGGCACCTTATCACATGGCGCCATCATCGCCCGGGAGTATGGGTTGCCGGCCGTGGCCAACATTCCCGGTGTGACAGTCTTGTTACAAGATGGCGAGAGGGTAGAAATGAATGCGACCACCGGTGACGTGTGGCGGCCTGAGCGCTCCCCCTCATGAATAATGTTGGCTAGGGCCAAATGACACTGGTGCATTTTCAGAGTTGATCTTTCACAGCATTTTCCGTACCCTCATTCAGGTTTATCCCCAAACAGATTGACACTGAAACGTTTTTTCGCGTGTGGGGCAGGTGGGTTCCCCTGAGTCACGCGGAGTGCTCTATGGATGTCGGCGCCTTATTACTGGGAATTCTGGTCGGCCTGCTTCTTGGCACGATGACCAGTTGGTTCCTGGTGTCCAGCCGAGCCTCCCGGCAATTTCAACAGCATTCAATGGAACAACTCGGGCGTGCCGAACGGGCGGAGTCGCTCGCAGCCGAGTTGCGGCGTCAAGCCGAGCAGGATCGCCTGGAAGGGGAGCGGCTCCGAGCCGATCTGGCGCAGGCCCAACAGGCGCGGGCTTCTTCCGATACCAGAGTCGAAGAAGCGCAGCGGCACGTGGCCGAACAAAAACAGTTGCTGGATCAGGCCCGCCAGCAGCTGCTGGAGTCGTTTCAAGCCCTCTCCAATGAAGCCCTCAAGCAAAACAATCAGGCTTTTTTAAATCTCGCCCGCGTGTCGTTTGAAACCCTGCAAGCGAAAGCCGAAGGCGATTTGTCGCAGCGCCAGCAGGCCATCGATAGCCTGGTCAAGCCGCTGCACGAGTCGTTGCAGCGGTACGATGAGCAAATGCGCTTGCTGGAACAATCGCGGCAGTCGGCCTATGGCGGACTGGACCAGCATTTGAAATCCCTGGCGGAATCGCATCAGCGGTTGCAGCAGGAGACGGGCAACCTGGTCAAGGCCCTCCGTGCCCCGACTGTCCGCGGGCAGTGGGGGGAGATCACGTTGAAGCGGGTCGCGGAACTCGCGGGCATGGTCGATCATTGCGACTTTGTCGAGCAGGAAACCGTGACCGGCGAGGAAGGGCGGTTTCGGCCTGATATGGTCGTGCAGCTGCCGGGCGGGCGCCAGATCATCGTGGATGCCAAGACGGTCCTGGCGGCCTATCTCGACGCCCATGAGGCGCAAGATGACGCCGTCCGGGCCGAAGCCTTGCGCCGTCACGCGGAGCAGGTGCGGAGCCGGATGGACGAGCTGTCGCTGAAAGCCTATTGGAACCAGTTCGACCGCGCGCCCGAGTTTGTCGTGCTCTTTCTCCCCGGCGAGCAATTTCTCGGCGCGGCCCTGGATCAGGATCCGCGCCTCATGGAAGAAGGCTTTGCGCGCGGTGTGGTGCTGGCCACGCCGGCCACATTGATCGCGCTCTTGCGTGCGGTGGCCTATGGGTGGCGGCAAGAGCAGTTGACGGCGCATGCGGAAGAGGCCGGGAGATTGGGCAAGGATCTCTATGAGCGGATGGCGGTCCTGACCGAGCATCTGAATGATGTCGGGCATGCGCTGGGCAAGAGCGTCTCCGCGTACAATCGCGCGGTGGGGTCTCTGGAAACGCGCATCTTGCCGGCGGCCCGCCGGTTCAAGGAGCTGGGGATTTCGTCGGAGAAAGAGATTCCGGTCTTGGAGCCGGCCGAGCTGCTTCCCCGAAAGTCGTTGCCGTTTGAGACGGAGTAAAGGAGCGTCCATGACCGATGAGCAGGCGATGGTTGAGGAGTTTCACCGCAAGTTCGAGATCGCCATTCAGGCGGCTCCCACCGAGATGAGTGACGCCACGAAAGGCCTCCGTATCCGTCTGATTCAGGAAGAGTTCGATGAACTGAAAGAATCGATGGCCGCCGGAGATTTGGCGGCGGTCGCCAAGGAGATGGCCGATTTGCTGTATGTAGTCTATGGCACCGCCGTGTCCTATGGCATCGATATGGACCCCGTGTTTCGCGAGGTGCATCGTTCGAACCTGAGCAAGGTCGGCGGGTATAAGCGGGCCGACGGCAAATGGGTGAAGCCGCCGACCTATTCACCGGCCCAGGTTGCACCGATTCTGGCCGCGCAAGCAGGGGGCGCAATCGCGGCCCCGGGAGAGCTTACGGAGGTTGCGAAACCGGCATGAGGGATCGGCATTGCCCGAATTGCGGAACGCCGTTTGTCCGGGTCGTCGCGCCGTCGCGCGGGCTGGATTACGTCTTGAGCTGGTTCAGCATCGATCCGTTCCGCTGCCAGCTCTGTACCCATGAGTTTCGCGCCGCGTCGCTCGGGGCGGGGCGGAAACAAGCGGAGAAGGATCGGCGTCAGTTCACGCGGCTGGCCACATCGATGGAAGCGCACGTCCTCGGCAGTAGCGAGGTGACCGGCACGAAACGGGTGTCCGATATTTCAATGGGCGGGTGCGCACTCTCGGGCGTCAGTCTACCCAAAGGGTCGTTCCTGGAGCTGAGGCTGAAGCCGGCGTCCGAGGCGGATGACATTCATATTAAGGCGGCCATGGTCTGTTCCGTCAGGCCGGATGCGGTGGGGGTGCGGTTTCTGGAGCTCCGTCCCGATGCCCAACACCGGTTAAGCCAGGTCGTGCTGGGCCTCTTGGTCGGACAGAATCTCATCTAAATCCCATTAGGACGTGTCTCTTTTCCGTAGGGAGCCTCCCTGCCGTTATCGCGTTTTCTTTGCGGGAGCGGATACCAGCACATTGTCGATGAGCCGCACGGACCCGATGCGGATGGCGCCGAGCAGCACGGCCCGTGAGGCGACGGTCTGGAGCGGGTCTAATGTGTGCGGATCGCAGACGGCGAGGTAGTCGATGGTTGCATCGGCCTGCTGCCGGAGCGTCTCTGTCATCAGGGATTGAATCCGCGCTCCATCTTTCATGCCTCCCCGAATCGCGGCCACCCCGGCTTGCAAACTCTTATAGAGGACCGGCGCCACCGACCGTTGCTCCGCGGACAAATACACATTGCGGGAACTCATCGCCAGCCCGTCCTGTTCGCGCACGGTCGGGTGCACGATCAATGTAACCCCAAGGTTCAGATCGTCGATCATCCGGCGAACGAGCGCCGCTTGCTGAAAGTCCTTCTGTCCAAACAGGGCGAGATCCGGCCGGACCATGCAGAAGAGCTTGGTCACGACGGTGGCCACGCCGGCAAAGTGATGGGGTCTGACGGCGCCTTCCCAACGGCTCGCAAGGCTGGGGACCGTGACGGCTGTTTGAAAGCCCTCGGGGTACATGCTGGCCGCCGTAGGTTCGAAGCAGATGTCCACGCCCTCTTGTCGGCACAGCGCCCGGTCTTTGGCGATGGGACGCGGATATTTCGACAGGTCTTCGGCCGGGCCGAACTGTGTGGGGTTCACGAAAATGCTGACCACGAGCGCGTCGCATTGCAAGCGCGCCGCGCGGATCAGGGCCCGATGGCCGTCATGCAGCGCGCCCATCGTCGGGACGAAGCCGATGGTGACGCCCTCGCGCCGCAGTCCGTGACTCCAGGCCGTCATGGCCTTGGGGGAGCGAAGAATCTTCATGATCCGGGCGGCAGGCTGCAGGCCGGGCGTGAGCCGTAGCGGGTGGAGGGTTGGGGAAAGAGCAGGCGCACTTCCGATTGTTTCCCGGCCTCGCTCAGCAATTGGCTGACCGTTCGCTGCAAGACGGGGTGGACCAAGAGGGGATCGAGTTCGTTCAAGGGCATGAGGACGAAGCGCCGCTGATGCAGCCGGGGGTGAGGCACCACGAGATCCGGCTCATCGATGATGCGCTGGCCATAGAACAGGATGTCCAGATCGAGCGTTCTGGGGCCGGAACGATTGTCCTCATCCCGCCCCAACGAGCGTTCGATCTCGCGCAGGACCATCAGCAGGCTGCGCGGCGTGATATCGGTCTCCAACTGCACCACGCCGTTCAGAAACCAGCCGTTGCCTGGCTGAGCGTGGTCGTTCACCGGCTCGGTTTCGTAGAGCAGCGAGACGGCGGTGACCTGCGAATGCGGGAGCAGGCTCAGGAGCGTGACCGCCCGGTCGCAGAAGTCGAGGCGGTCGCCGACGTTGGACCCGAAGCCGATGAAAACGGTCTCTCTCATGAGCGTATCTCGTGAAACGTGAAAGGTGAAACGATGTCGTCACGTACTCTGATCCCGCCACCGTTCACGTCTCACCTGTTACGTTTTACGGTATCAGAATCCCACTTTCTTGATCCGTTCCACCGCTTCCGCCAGGCGCTCCTTGGTCGTGCAGACGGTCATGCGGATATAGCCCTCGCCCGGCGCCCCGAACCCGTTGCCCGGCGTCGTGACGATCCCGGCTTTTTCCAGCAAGTGGGCGGTGAAGGACGCCGAGGTGTAGCCCTTCGGCACCGTCACCCAGATGTAGAAAGCGGCGGGCGGCGCATCCACTTCCAATCCGAGCTGCTTGAGCCCGGGAATGAGCGTATCGCGGCGTTCCTGGTAGATCTTCCGGATGCCGTCGGTGACGGAATCGTTCAAGCCCAGCGCCGTGATGCCGGCGGCCTGCACCGCCTCGAACACGCCCGAGTCCAGCTGGCTCTTCACCTTGCCCAGCGCGGCCAAGACCGTCTTGTTGCCGACCACAAACCCGAGCCGCCAGCCGGTCATGTTGTAGGTCTTGGAGAGCGAGTGGAACTCCACGCCGACGTCCTTGGCGCCTTCGACTTCCATAAAGCTCGCCGGGCGCTTTCCATCGTAATAAATTTCCGAGTAGGCCGCGTCGTGGCAGATGATGATCTGATGTTCCTGCGCGAACTCGATGGCCCGCTTGAAGTAGTCCTTCGTCATGATGACGGAGGTGGGGTTGTTCGGCGAATTCAGCCACATCAGCTTGGCCTTCTTCGCCACGTCCTTGGGGATCGCCGTGAGGTCCGGCAGGAAGCCGTTGGCCTTCGTGAGCGGCATGATATGCGAGACGCCGCCGCAGAAACTCGTGCCGACCGGATAGACCGGATAGCCGGGGCTCGGCACCAGCACGACATCGCCCGGATCGATGAACGCCAGGTGGATGTGGCCGATCCCTTCTTTCGACCCGATCAAGGTCAGCACTTCATCGGCCGGGTTCAGCGTCACGTTGAACCGCCGCAGATACCAGTCCGCCACGGCCTTCCGGAACGACAGCATGCCTTCGTACGAGGGATATTGATGGTGCTTGGGATTCTTGGCGGCCTGCGCGAGGCTCTCGATGATCGGAGCCGGAGTCGGCAAATCGGGATCGCCGATGCCGAGGTTGATGATATCGACGCCCTTGGCGATCGCCTCTTGCTTCATCTTATCGATGGCGGCGAACAGATAGGGGGGCAAGGTCTTGATGCGGGTTGCAACTTCGATAGGGAAACCAGCCATGTCCGATGCGCTCCTTTTCTAGAATGAGGCTCTGGAAGAGCCGAATCGAAGCTCCTAGGCTACTTCAGGAATGAGCCGGTAATCAATGCTTGGCTTGGAGCAGATGTCCGATCAGCCGATCGGCGATCCGGTGGAGGTGCGGGAGCTTGGGGAGGGCGGCGGATATAATGGCTGGAGCGGTCAGCTGAGCTTTTGTCAGGTCGGACGCACATTCCCGGCAGAGGGCGTCGAGGCCCTGTTCCTCCATCTCCAGATGAAAGAGGAGGCCATAAGCGCGCGCCCCGAAGCGAAAGGCCTGGAGCGGGGCAATCTCTGAACCGGCCAGCGGGATACAATCGTTCGGCAGGTCGAAGATTTCACCGTGCCATTCGAAGACGTCGAAGGAATCGGGCAGAGCGCTGAAGACGGGATCTTGCTTCGCCTCGGGCGTAAGGCTGATCGGCGTCATGCCGATCTCCAGCGCCTTCCCGGCGCGCACCCTGGCGCCCAAGGCTTTCGCCATGAACTGGCTGCCGAGGCACACGCCGACCACCGGCGTCCCTGCCAGCAGTGCGGAGCGAATGAAGGCGGTTTCCTCCGCGATCCATCTATCCGAATCGTTCACCGACATCGGCCCGCCCATCACGATGAGCAAGTCCCCCGCGTCCCGTGGCAGTCCGGCTTGCGGCACGAGATAGGAATCGAGGTCCACGCCGCGATTTCTCAGCGCCGTCGCGAAGGCACCGGGGCCTTCAAAGGGCACATGTTGGAGACAGATGGCGTGGGGCATGATGGCCTGTGCGTGGATTGTGGAGAAAGAGTCCTCAACCTAGAATTTCACAGGAGGGATACATACACTGTCTCTGATTCAGTCGGCAAGCAGGCCTGGGGGCACCGTGGCTTTCCTCCCTCTGCCCGCATAAATCTTCTCCGTCTCCTCTTCAGCTTCCCGCCCCATCTGCCGAAAAGTAAGGTATGACAACCGAGAGTCTCTATTCGGTTTCTGGATTTGAGCACGCGTTATCCGGCGTGAGGCCTTCTGGTCCTCCTCGATATACGGTGAGCCAGCGGCTGCGGTCCGGCTACCACGCCCTGTGGTACCGCCTGGGCGAGCAGTTGCGCTGGTCGCGCGGAATCTACCGCGAGCAACCGGCCGGCCAGTTGTTAACCGAGCTGAGCAATAGTCAGCGGACGAGGGTGGCGGTGCTGCGCCGCCAATTTGGGGTTGAGTTCGAGCGGCACTGTCACGCGCTGACGGCGCTCAAGAACTACGAGTACCTCGATCTGCTCGCGCAAACCTGGACCGACTGGGGGATGTCCCGGCCGGCCGGTGGCGTGTTGCATGATGTCGGGGCCTCGAATTTTTGGTATGCCCGCGCGCACCACGCGTTCTTCCGGCCGACGACCTTGACGGGTATCGAGGTGGAGGGCTATCGGATCTACGCCAACGGCTATAGCCGGTGGGACTATGCTCAGGGCTATATACGGAACCTGCCGCGCACGAAGTTTGTCGTGGCCGACTACGCGGAGTATGTTCAACCGGCGGATACAATCGTCTCCTGCTATCCCTTCGTGACGCCGGATCCGGTCTTGGCCTGGCGCGTGCCCTTGAGGGTCTTTGCGCCGCAGGCGCTCTTTTCCCGCATCGCGTCGAATCTGAATCCGAGCGGCCTCTTCGTGATGATCAATCAGGGGCCGAAGGAAGCCGCCTGCGCCGCCAGCTTCTGCCGTAAGGCGGGGCTGGTGTTCCGCCATTCGACGGAGGTGCGCACACCCCTGCGGGCTCGGCCGCTGCCGCCCATTATTTCGTGTTGGAGCCGCTGCTAGCGGATTCGCGCGGCCCTGCGATACAATCCATGGCTATGCAACACGGTATCAAGACGATTGAAGATCTTCGGTGGCTCATGGCCCATACGGGCGGGTTTCGCTCGGGCTATGTCACGGATGTGCAGATGAGCAAGCGCCGCCTGTTCGACGAAGAAACCGGGCGGGATGTGCTGGCCGACACGACCGTGACGATCACCATTCGCTATCA
Source organism: Nitrospira sp. (assembly GCA_035968315.1). Taxonomy (NCBI): domain Bacteria; kingdom Pseudomonadati; phylum Nitrospirota; class Nitrospiria; order Nitrospirales; family Nitrospiraceae; genus Nitrospira; species Nitrospira sp. The sequence continues at coordinate 98,747 of JAVYIN010000009.1, read as the reverse complement.
GCTGCGCGGGATGGTGCGGGTGGCCAAGCTGGTGATGAACGGGGTGACGGATTTTTCTATTTTTGAGCAGGAAGGCGCCGACTGTTCGTCGCTCAGCATCATTCAGGCGGAATGCACCGCCGGGCGGTTGCGGTTCTGGTTCGATCCGCAGGGTGAGCTGTATGCGGTCTGCGAAGAGGCGCACTTTGAAGAAGTGGCGGCTCCGCTGGTGCCGGTGCATCCGCTGCCGGAGCTGGCCCGATGGACGTTTCAAGGCCAGTCTCCCGACGGGCCGACGATCTCCTGGCTGCTGACGGAGCTGGAGCAAGCCGGGGTGCCCTGTTCCTGGGTGGCGGCGAAGAAGCGGCGGGTCAGCGATTCCTTGATGCGGTGGGAGGGCGATTTGACGCCCGACAGCGATGCCGATGACGATCAGCTTCACGCGGTGCGTGTGATGGCGTATGGCGCACAGGATGGAGAGGGATTTGGGATCGTCTTGCGGGCGCTGGGCGAGCAGAACCGCCACGTGAGCCAGGTGCTGGCGGTGCTGGCCGATCGCATTACGCAGCGCTATTCCGGCACCTGTCTGGTCGGGACGACGATGATTCCTGGACGGGAGTGGGAATATTGGCGGGCCAGAAACGGGCGTGCATCAGAATAGCAGGATGCGGCCCTTGCCGTCTGTCTGGTCTGTTCGGTCTGTCGTGTCGCTCTGGACCGGATAGACCAACGAGACCAGATAGACGAAACGGACCAGATTAGTGGGAATGGCCGTTAGCAAAATGGCCGTTCCCGTTGGTATGGTGCTCGGCGGCGTGGCCGTTGACATAGGCGCCGGTGCCGTTTTTCACGACATGGCCGTTCTTCGCATTCACACATTCCACCAGCGCCCAGAACCGCAGCGGGTTCACGCTCTGCTTGCGGGCCACGTGCAGCGACGTCCCCTCTAAGACGGTATTAAGAGACAGATCCGTCCGCCAGCCGAGATGCTTGGTGAGCGGGGAGATGACTTTCTCCATCGCCGCGATGATCTTATTGCCGTTGCTGAAGTGGTTGAGCATGATGATGCGGCCGCCGGGGCGGCAGACGCGGATCATTTCGTTCACGACTTTGCGATGGTCCGGCACGGCGGTGACGACATAGGCCGCGACGACCGTGTCGAAGCTGTTGTCGGCAAACTCCATGGCGCCGGCATCCATCCGGTGCAGCTGGACGTGGGTCATCTGGTGGCGTTCGGCCTTGACCTTGGCCTGTTCCAGCATGCCTTCTGACAGATCGATCCCGACGATCCGGCAATGGCGCGGATACATGGGGAGAGCCAGGCCGGTGCCCACGCCCACTTCGAGAATGCGTTCGTCAGGCTGCACATTCAAGTTGCGAATGGCGGATTCGCGCCCTTCGTGAAATACTTTGCCGAAAATTTGATCGTAGACGCCGGCGTACGAGGTGTACACCCGTTCGACTTTCTTTAAATCCATGTGTCCTCCGACCCCTCAGGGCTCAGACTCCTCGTAGCCTGTTGAGGCAGGCCTGCGTAGAGTGATGACGCGCCAGTGGGGAAATACAGAAGGCGGAAGCACGACACGAGGTGAGATGCCCGCCCGGATTCCAAAACGAGGCTACTGTAGCCAAGTCCCCAGGCTCAGTCAACTTCTTCTTACCCTGGTGCGGAGCCCCTTGGGGTGGCGCAGGCACGGCTTGATTCACGGCTGATTCCTGTGGGATAGGTACGCATCATGATCTTGGCGGGATTGTTTGCCGGCGCGTTATTTCTCGGCCTCCTGATCGGGGACCGGCTGTATTTTCGCACGCTCTCGCTCGAGGCGAGCCGGTACGGGTGCCGGGTGGGGCGCGGGGAGCATCGGCTGGAGTCGCTGACTCCGGCGCAGATCCAGGCCCGGTTCGATGCGCTCGGCATTCTCGCGCTGCACAACGGGGTCGCCCGCCTCTTTGCCGATGCCCAGCGGATTCTGGTGCGTCCGCGCTATCCGACCCTCTGGGCCTTTCTCTGGATCTGGCCGATGAAGGTGACGATCGATCTCCGCACGGAGGGCGGCGCGGTCGTGCTGTCGTCTACGAAACGCATGCCCTGGTGCTCGGCGATCCTGACCGGTGCCTGGTTCGCCATCGTGGGGATCGGTACCATCGCGACGCTGATCAGTTATGGGATCGAGGGGGGCTTGTCCAGCTCGGGCGGCGTGCTGATGGGCGCGGGGATTTTCACCCTGGGCGCGTTCTTCTTTTTTTCCGGCCTGGTGACGGTGGTGATGGCCTACCGGATGGAGAACAGCCGGCTGGCGCGCGTCTCCCAGGAACTGGTCGAGGCCCTGACCGGCACGGCGGCGGCTTCGTCGGCTACGCGGTAAACAATCCTAAAAAGTGGTCGTACTCGGCGGGCAGGGCGATGGCGGCCCGATTGCGGGCCAGACCGGCAATGATGCCGCGATGCTTCTTGCAGAGTCCGGAGGTGTCAAACGCCGCGCGGAACTGCTGCCATTTCGCAGCCGAATCAGCTGCGATCCGGGCCTGCTCGTCTTTCGGGAGGGCATGGACGGCGGTCGTCAAGGCGCGAATCGCCTTTTCCACGCTTTCGTAGGGCGGGGCGAGCTTCAGCTGCGCGTAAAATGTTTCGAGGTGCGCCCGAAACTCTTCGCGCAGGTCGTGCAGTTGCGTGGCTGATGATGAAATCGGTTCAGACATTGTGCTGACGCGAATGATACGGCATGATAACGCGATCTGACAACAGGCGGGTGGGCATCATCGGCATTATTCTACGCAAGGAGGTCTGTATGAGACGCATGCAATGGGTGGCACTCTCGTTCGCGAGTTTGTTGGTCGTAAGCGGCTGCTCGGGCCATCACCATCACCACGGGATGATGGAAGGCGGCAAGAGCGATGCCTATTGGCAGAAGGGCCAGCAGGACATGGCCGGCTTGATCGACCGCACGGTGAAAGATCCGGAGAAGGCGAAGCAAGTGAACGCCATCGTGGGCGAGATCGTCGCGGAACTGAAGGCGGGCCGCGAGCGGGAACGCACGGCGCATCGGCAGCTCTACGCGCTCAATGCCAATTACGCGGCGACGCCGGAAGAGTTCACCAAGGTGATGGACGAGGCCAACAACCAGCGCATGGGCACCTCGTCGAAGATTCTCGGGCTGCGCTTCAAGATGAAAGATCTGATGACGGCCGACGAGTGGAAGGCGCTGTCCGATAAAATGCTGTCGTACAGCAGCCGCTATCAGCACGGGAGCGAAGGTCCGAAGACGGGATATTAGTTCTTCGCCGGCGCGGCTTTGAGCGGCATGGGCGTCCAGCTCGTGCCGCCGTCGGTCGAGTGGTAGAGGCCGCTGCCGTTCGTGCCGACAAAGAGGTCTTGGGGATTCTTGGGGCTCATGGCCAGCGAACGGATGTTCAACGACGTGAGCCCCGCATTCATCGCCTGCCAGGTGGTCCCACTATCGGCGCTCTTCCAGACTCCGCCCGGTCCGCCAAGATACAGCCGTGCCGGCTGTGCCGGGTCGATCAGCAGGCTGCTGACAAAGGGATCGTGCAGCCCTAGGCCGATCCGTTCCCATGAGTGCCCCCCGTTGGCGGTGCGGAAGAGGCCTTTGGTCGTCCCGGCATAGACCACGTCCGGCGTCACCGGATCGATGGCAATCGCATTCACCCCCAGTGCCATGGCCCCCATCAGCTCCGTCTCGGGGATGAGGCCGGTATTGATCTTCTTCCACGAGGCCGCGCCGTCGTCCGACCGGTAGACGCCCCCGGTGGTGCCCGCATAGAGGATGCGGGGATTCGTCGGGTGAATGGCGATCGACACGACGATGTGCACTTCTTTCATCCCCGCCATCCGCTCGTCCCATTCACGCCCGCCGTCTTTCGTGGAGAAGACGCCTACGGTGGTCGCGATATAGATCTGCTCGTTATTCGTGGAATCGAATACGAATTGATTGATGAACGACACGTGTTCCTTGAGCCCGACATTGTGGGGGAGCCAATGCTGCCCGCCGTCCGGGCTCTTGTAGACGGCATCGGCCATGGTGCCGGCATAGACCGTGGCCGGAAGCTGCGGATCGATCGCCAGCGTCGTCACGCGGCGCGCGCTGAAACTCGGGAACCGCTCCCAGGAGGTCCCGCTATCGCGGGATTTGTACACGGCATCGTTCGTGGCGACGTAGAGGATTTGCGTATTGGTCGGATGCAGCGCGATCGACACAATCGACTCGCTCTCTTTCTCGCAGCCGAGGCTGAAGAGGAGGAGAACGAGCGAGGCAAGCGCGGTGGCAGTACGAGTCAGCATAACAGGCCTGGACCTAATCATAGGGGTTGTTGTTGAGTCAAGAAGAAGGGGAGGGGAGGGAGGCGCGGCTTGGGTGATCTCCCTTGCTCGCGCCCCGCGCACGCGGGATCAGTCGAAGTATCAAATTAGGGGCGGTGCTCGGTTCATGCGCGCAGTGGGAGACCACCCAAGCCACGCCTCTAAATGATGACAAAGGGAGTAACGCGATGGGGGGAGTCGGGGCGAGCCGGTCGGCAAGTCTCTGTGCTCGCGGAACGCGCGCGGGTTTGTCTGTCTAGTCAGTCGGTCTTTCTGGTCTGTCTGGTTCTGCTGGATGAATGTTCAGTCCGATCAACCAGACAAACCAAATAGACGAGATAGACCAGATGAACCAGATCCCGTTCGACGCGCGCAGGTGAGACTCCGCCAGCCGCCTCACTGAAAACAGCAGGCGGGAAGGGGGGCAGCCTTTGTTTTTATTGGATCTATTACATGAGTGGTGTTATTCAGATCTACATAGGAATCCGTGACAAATGGTCAATCGGGCGCAACTCATTGAACGAGCGTCGATTACTGCGTATTATTCACGGGCAAAAGTGGCGTGTTATACGGACGGAAAATGACAAATTCGGCTCTTATGCGGATCGGCCTAAACCTTGTTAGCTGCCATGAATGAAGCTGTCCCACAGTCGCGTGCCGTGACGGCACTGCAGCTTGTATTGGCCTTCTTCGGTGCCTGCGTGCTCGTCTACGTAGGAGCCGATGCCGCGGACAAATACCATCTGCCATTCTTTCATGGTTGGGCCATGGCACATGGCGCTATTTTTCTAGTCTTCCCTCCTTATTTTGCGCTTTGCTTCTTCCTCCTGAATCCCGTGCTTCGCCCACTACACGCTCGAGCTTTGGCTCGAGACGTTGCTGCTCGCCGCGTTTCAGGCTTGGCTGTCGCTTCTCTGGTTCTTTCGGGCGCAAGCTTCTTGATTCCGCTGGTCGGTAGCATTCCCGGCATCGTGTTTGGCCATCTGGCCCGCCGAAGATGCAGGGCCAATCCGCAGCTGGCCGGATCAGGAGCAGCCTTAAGCGGACTCATCATTAGTTACTTGGGCCTCGCATACTCCGCCTATGTCGTCGGCGCCGTGTCGTTTATTGCTGGAACAAATTAAGGGGCAGACCCCTTTGCTTTGATTCGGCCGTTAGCGCTGCCAGGCTGCTACTGCATCTCCATTCGGTCGAAGGCGATCTCCAGCGTTTCGATCAACACGCCGGGTTCGTTCGCTTGCAGCGGCGAATAGGCGAGGAGGACCGGCCGCACGTTGCTGAAATGCCATGACATCACGGTGGTGCGATGGTCGTCTCCCAGCAAGTGGATGCGCGCGGCGCGGCGCGCCGGGGCTTTACCCTGACGAGCCTTGTTCCACCACGTGTACAAATCCAGTGAGCCGATCACGCCGCGCCGGAGAATAAGGTGCGGGTTGTATGGTGCCGGAGGCAAAACCGGTGGCGTCTTTTTACTGCGTGACGTCGCGCGTCGCGCCCCGGCCGCAATCACGAACGGTGGAAAGATCACTTCGCTGAATCCGCCGGTAGTATGCCACGCTTTCCCGTCGTCAAAATCGACTAGAAAGTTGCAATTGCTGTATGGGCGATCACGCAATATGGCCATGGGGCATTCCCTTGCAGAGCCGGAGCTTCATTCCATTTCGAGACGTTCGCAGGCCAGCACGATTTCTTCCATGGCCACGTCGGTGCCTTTTCCGTTGAGCGGTCCACTGATGTGCTTGATGATGCGTGCACGCAGCAGTTTCCAGGTTTGCACGATGGTTGTGCGATCCTCGCTTTGCAGTTGCACTGTCACGGTACGCAATGCGTTCTGATCGCCGTTGCGAATCTGGTCGAGCCACTGATAAAGGTTGAGCGAGCCGATGATCCCGCGTTTGAGCGTGACGTTGCTGGCTTTGTTCAGCCCCGTGATTTTCATGACGGAGTTTTCCTTCGAGTTCCCGTTGCGGTACTCGATCACGTCGATCTCCGTCCCCAGGCCGCTGACTTCCTGGAATCCTGCTCGCGGTCCTTCGCTGTTGCCGTCGCCCAGGTCGACGAGAAAATTGAAGTTGGTATAGGGCCGATCGCGCAACGTCGCCATGATGCTCTCCTTGTTGAATAACGGTGTGATCCGCGCGGCGTATTCTCAGCGGTTCATATCAGTAAGTATACATGAGGAGATTCTTGCCTGTCATGAGATCGACAGTACACCCATCGTGTCCAAGACAATGACCTCCGGTGCTACGGCGAACAACTATAGGGGGTCAGGTCTAACAATCTGACACAACGTGGGGAATAAGGGGTCGGACCCCTTATTGGGGTGTGCTCTTAGGGGAATAGCACCTGTGTCGTTCCTACTGCGCCCATGGAGGGAGCACCGTCCTTGATTTCACACTTTGATTGATCCCGCGTGCGCACTCCGGGAGCATAGGAACGATACGGGTGGCGTGCTCCCCTCTTCTCCCCATCCTGCATGCGCGAGATGCGTTGACGGTATGGCCGGTGCCAGCTCGTAGTAGGGTACTCTTCCAGCGACTTGCCTGGCGTAACGTAATAGGTTACAGTGTGCCGTGTGATCCGAAGCTTCAAGCATAAGGGCTTAGGCCGGTTCTTTGAGGCCGGAAGTAAATCAGGCATCCAGGCTCAACATGCAGAGCGGGGGCGCCTGATTTTAGCCCAATTGAATGCGGCCACCTCGCCACAGGACATGGCGCTGCCGGGGTTAGGTCTTCATCCGCTCAAGGGAGATCGAAAAGGCACCTGGGCAGTGTCGGTCAGCGGGAATTGGCGGATCACCTTTCGGTTCGTCGGCAAAGATGCAGAAGTTGTCGATTACGAGGATTATCACTGACGAGGTTACTCCATGCGCATGCACAATCCCCCTCACCCTGGGACCATCATCAAGCATCTCTGTTTGGAGCCGCTCAGTTTGAGTGTCACGCAGGCTGCTCAGGCCTTGGGTGTTAGCAGGAAAACCCTCTCTGCTATTTTGAATGGTCGGGCGGGGATTAGCCCTGAGATGGCGGTTCGCCTATCGATGGCGTTTGGCACGTCGTCTGAGAGCTGGCTCAATCAGCAAACACAATATGACTTATGGCATGCCGAGCAACACCGCAAAGAGCTTCGCGTCGCCAAGCTTGCGGTATAGAGGCAACAGTGAACGCCGCTGGTAGACATTTTCAACAGCCTGCTATAGCTTCTTCTCAATCCGCTCCGCATAGCCGGTCAGTTCCACATAGCCCTGGCCTTTGATGGTTTGGCCTTTTTCGGTTCCCTCCACCGCGACAGCTCCTTCCCAATACGTCACTTGCGTGCTGCGGCTTGTGCGTAATTCCTGATCGGCTAGGAGTGGGGTCAGTTTCAACGACAGCCCGAGCGAGGGAATGGAGACTTGCCAGCGGTGGGGGTAGGTGGCTTTGCTGGCCGGGCTGGTCCAGGTATCGAGAGGCGTCAGTTGGATGTCCGAGTTTGACAGGTGTTGGGTATGGCCATCCGGGAAGACGAGTGTGCCGCTGGAGGCTGGGTCGGACGAGCCATCGGCCCGGCGCAGGCGATAGATCATCAGTTCCCGGTTGTCGGCGAGTTGCACGCTGAACCAATCCCACCCGACGAGATTCGCGCTCAGGTCCGCCGAGCCGAATTCGTGGTCCATCCAACTGGTGCCGGTCACTGTGTAGGTCTGCGTGCCGAGGGTGAGGGTGCCGGCGGTCTTGAGGCGGGTGAAGGAATAGTAGTGCGAGGCCTGGCCTTCTGCCGATCCTTTTTTGCTGATGCCCTGCTCGCCATGAATGACGAGTGGTTTGAGGGGAGCCAGCGTGAGAGTCAGCGCCATCCCATCGGCTCGCGCCTCAAGGGTCTGCTGGTCACCTGGCTGCTCAGAGGCTTCGGCGCGCCATTGGTCCAGCCAGACGCGTAGGTGGCCGGAGTCGGCGCCTGCCTTGCCCAATCCGCCCCGGCTGACTCGATCACGAAAATGGAATTGTTCTTTGGACACATCGGTAATGGCCACATGCGCGAGATACAATTGATCCACCGACCAGCGTGAGGGGCGGGTGTGGATCTGATCCGGCGGAATGCCGCGCCGGAAAAAGGTGAGCTCGAATCCGAATCGCCGGCCCTCCACCGTCTCCAGATGGCCCGTGTAGTACCACCATTCTGTGCGGAAGGCTTCGTGGGCCCCGTGGTCGCGCGGAAATTCATAGCGGTAGCCCTCTTGGGCGAACCGAAATGAGGTATCAGAGCTGTCGGCGGCCTGCGTGGCGGGGGCGGCATTGACCAGCCAAGCCAGGGCCAGGAGGAGCCGGATGACGGTGGTCGTTGTAGGAGTCATCTCACGAACAGCCAGGGGGAACAGACTGCGCGGCGTGGAAATAATTTCGCTAGGGCCTTATAGCATGCGGATCGGCGCGTTCACAAATCCCCTGTATTGAAGGGGCGTTTCGGCCTGTGTGATGCGGGAAAGGCACTGTCCATCAGCGTTGACAATTTTCACAACTCTCGGCTATCGTGAGTGATGCACATTGGCCACGAGCGTGAACAGCCGCACCGCGATCCCCACGAACAGCAGGCGCCCTTTCAGATTCCTGAACGGATGCCGGTGTTCGCGTTGCCGAATGTGGTGTTCTTTCCGCGCACGTATCTTCCGCTCCATATTTTTGAGCCGCGGTACCGCCAGATGGTCATCGACGCCTCAGCCGGCGGACAGTGCATCGCCATGGCGCTGCTGAAAGAAGGCTGGGAAGAGGAGTATTACGGCAATCCGCCGATCTATTCCATCGGCTGCATCGGCCGCTTGGTGAGCGTACAGCCGATGGCGGATGGGCGGTCGAATATTTTGCTGCAAGGGCTGGAACGCTGCGAAATCCGTCGGGAGTTCTTTGAGCGGCCCTACCGGGAAGCCACAGTCTCCGTGCTGGGTTCAGGCGCCGAGCCGTCGCTGGCTCCCGAGGTGCGGCAGGCGCTGATGGCGGTGTTGGAGCAATATCTCCGGGCCCGCGAAGAAGCGGCGACCTGGGAGGGCATGTTCCGGAACGATGTCAGTGACGAGATTCTGGTGAACACGCTCTCGACCTATCTGGATTGCACACCATTGGAAAAACAATTTCTCTTAGAAGCTGAGGGTCTCCACCAGCGGGCGCGCCGGCTGAACGACCTCATACAATTCATGATTCACGATCAGCACGGCGCGAAGGGCTGGGGGTAAATGGACCGGACTATTGCGATTGACGTCAGTCATCTTTGTAAAACCTACGAGAACCACAAGGCGGTCGATGATCTCTCTTTTCAGGTCTACGCGGGGGAGATTTTCGGCTTGCTGGGGCCGAACGGCGCCGGCAAGAGCACTACGCTGCGCACGCTGATCACGCTGCTCCATCCGACATCCGGCACCGCGTCGATCCTCGGGCACGATACAGTGAAGGAGGCGGACAAGGTGCGCACGCTCTTCGGCTACGTGCCGCAAGAACGGGCGATCGACCGGTTCCTCACCGGTCGCGAACATCTTGAACTGCTCGGGGCCCTCTATCACCTGACCAAAGAGGAAGCGAACAAGCGGATCGCCGAGCTGCTGAAGCTGGTGGAGCTGGAGGCGCATGCCGACCGGCCGGCCAAGACCTATTCGGGCGGCATGAAGCGAAAGCTCGACATCGCCTGCGGCCTGTTGCCCGATCCGAAGATCCTCTTTCTGGACGAACCGACGCTGGGATTGGATGTGCCGAGCCGGATGCGCATCTGGGACTATGTCCGGATGTTGAAAGCGCGCGGCATGACGGTGGTCATGACGACGAACTATCTGGACGAAGCCGATCAGTTGTGCGACCGCCTCGCGATCATCGACGGCGGAAAGGTCAAAACGATCGGGTCACCGGCGGAGTTAAAGGTGGCGCTCGGCGGAGACATCGTCTCGCTGACCGTGAAGGAAACATCCCGCCTCGGGGCATTGGCCTCGGCTCTCAAGGGGCAAGCGGCGATCCGGACCGTCAACACGACCGAGAATGGCTTGGATATCCGGGTGGAGTCCGCCGAAAAGGCGCTGCCGGCCATCTTAGAGGCGGCGAACAAGCTGGAGTGCCGCCTCGATTTTATCGATTATCACCGCCCCCGTCTGGACGACGTCTTCATCGCGCACACGGGCCGGTCTTTGCGGGATGCGGCGCCGTCGGCCGAGACAGGGGAATAGGGAACATTATGGCGCATTATTGGCAAGAGATCGGGGCCCTGACGATGCGATGGGTGCGTCGTCTGAGCCGGGAAAAGTTCAGCATGCTCTTCACGCTGGTGCAGCCCATGCTGTTCTGGCTCATCTTTTTCGGGAACCTGTTCCAGCGGGCGGCGGATGCGCAAGTGACCCAGGCGCCCAATTACATCAGCTTCCTGGCCGCCGGGGTGGTGGTCATGACGGTCTTGAACAATGGGCTCGCCGGCGGCGTGGATCTGCTGTTCGATAAAGAGAACGGATTTCTGGAGCGGCTGATGTCCGCCCCGATCCACCGGAGTTCGGTGATCCTCAGCCGGTTCATTTTTGTGATGACGATCACGTCGCTTCAAGTGCTGGTGATCCTCGGCATTGCGTTTCTCTTCGGCGTGCATCCCGCGACCGGTTTGCCGGGCGTGGGCATGATTCTCTTGATCGGCATGCTCTTCGGCGTGGGGCTCACGGCCATCTCGATGGCCATGGCGTTTTCCGTGAAGAGCCACGGCGACTTCTTTTCGGTGCTCGGCTTTCTCTCCCTGCCGATGATTTTCCTCAGCTCCGCGCTGGTGCCGTTGGCGGCCATGCCGGGCTGGATGAGTTTTCTGGCGCAGTTCAATCCCATGACCTGGGCGATCGATGCCGTGCGGCCGCTGATCCTTACGGGATGGAGCGATGCCCTGCCGCATGTGGGCATGGCGATCGTGGTGATGGTGGTCTTCGACGCCCTCTGCTTGTATGGCGGCGCGAAGGCGTTCCGCCGGGCCATGGGCTAACCAGTGGCCACTTCTACCGGCATGATGGTCATTCCTGAAAGCCAGATTCGCGCGTTGATTCGGCTCTTGTCCGATGAGAACGACCGCATTGTCGAAACGATCAGCGACAAGCTGATCGATATCGGGCCTTCAGCCGTCCCCCTCCTCCAGCAAGCGGAAATCGAACAGCCGGAAATGGCGGATCGGATCGCGGCTATCCTCGAGGAAATCCGTGGCGGCAAGCTTGAAGACGAGTTGCGGGCGATGGCGCTCCTGCCTGACGAGGCGATGAGCCTGGAAGAGGGCGCCTTTCTGATCGCGCGCTATGCCTATCCGACGCTGGATGTGGCGGCCTATCGGCAGCAGCTCGATACCATGGCGCAGGAGGTTCGGGCGTGTATCGGGGAGCGGGCGTCCGGAGAAGAAACGGTGACGGCGCTGAACCGGTATTTCTTTACGGAACAGGGCTTCAAGGGCAACACCAAGAACTATTACGAAATCGAAAACAGCTACCTCAATCGTGTCATCGATCGGCGCGTCGGGATTCCGATCAGTTTGTCGGTGGTGTATTTGCTGATCGGCCAGCGGCTCGGGCTCCCGCTGCTGGGCATCGGGATGCCGGGGCATTTCCTGGTAAAGTACGACTCCAAGCGCTACAAGATCTTCATCGATTGTTTCAACGGCGGGGCGCTGCTCACGGAGAAAAACTGCGCGCGGTTCCTGACGGAGGCGGGGTATGGATTCGATGAGAAGTATCTGCAGAAAAGCCCGACCCGCGCCATTCTCTCCCGCATGGTCAAGAATCTCCTGGCCATCTATTCCAAGCTGGATGAGCCGGTGAAGACCGCCCGGTTTACCAGGTTTATCGAGATCCTGGGCGGCGAATCACGCGAAGATAGTGTATAGCCTCGCCTCAGCGCGGATGGTCTCTCCCCTGCTAGAGTCTGATCGTCAGCCGGTCTTTCCCCTTCGTAATCTTCCCGCTGAAGTGTTCCGCTGCCTGCGCCTTCACATCGTACCGCTCCGCGACCGGATAGAAGTGTGAGAGGACCAGACGGCCGACGCCGGCCTCCTGCGCGACTTGTCCGCATTCTCCCGCATGCATATGGACCGGACCTGGTTTGGTGGCCGGGAACGAACAATCCAAGACCGCCACGTCGGCCTCGTGGCAGAGGCGCACAAGGCTGTCGCAATACTGGGCATCGCCCGAATACACCAGCGTCTTCTTCTGGTATTCGATCCGATAGCCGACGCAATGCAGATCCGGCACATGCACGACCGGGCGTGGCGTAATCAGGGTGTCGCCGATGTGAAAGGGCCGGGTCGTCACTTCCTTGATCCGGACGCGGAAGGGCGGTGAGGCAAAGCTGGGGAAGGTCGCCATGATGCTTTCCAGCAGGGGCTTGGTGCCGCGCGGGCCGATCAGGGTCAAATCGGGCCGCCAGCCTCCGCCGTGTTTGGTGTAGATGAGGGCATCGAAGAAGAAGGTGATGAAGTCCGAAAAATGGTCGGCGTGAAAATGCGAAAAGAGGATATGGGTCACGTCATGCCGATTCACACCGGTCATGATCAGATTCGAGAGGGTGCGGGGACCGAAGTCGAGCAACAAGGTCTGGTCGGTGATGACGAGATAGCCGGCCGCGGCCCTGGTCGGATGAACATTGGTGCCGGAGCCGAGGACGGTGAGGCGCATCAGTCCGCCACCGGCCGATTGAAGCTGTCGCGCAGGCGCAAGAGCAGCATGCAGGTCTGCTCGATCTCCTTCTCGCTCATGGCCCGCTGAAAAAACGGCCTGAGGAAGGCGATGTGCGCGGCGAAGGCTTTTCGAAAGACCGCGGTGCCTTTGTCCGTCAGACGGACATTGACCCGCCGCCGATCGCTCTCGACGGCTTCCCGCCGGATCAGGCCTTTCGCCACCAGGCGGTCAAGCACACCGGTCAGAGTCCCTTTGGTGACGAGGGTCGTGGCGGACAGCTCTGCGCAGGTCATGCCGCCGGTATCTCCCAATGTCGCAATGATGTCGAATTGTGCCGGGGTCAATCGCAGGGAGCGGATGTGGCGGCTGCCGGCCAGCCAAAACGCTTGATAGGTCTCCACCAAGGGGCGGACCAGCTTGAGATAGGGGTCGTCTTTGAGGTGCGGCAGGTCCATCGGGCGAGGATAGTCTGCTCGGTGAACAGGGTCAAGCGGGCGCAGGGCACCGGCGGCACCATGCGGCCCGGCCGGGATTCATTGACGGGGTGAGGGATGCGCCCGTATGATCCCCTTCCCATGATGCGCCGTACTGAGCAGGGCCAGGCCAATCTGACCGCCATCGTGATCCTCGTCGGACTGATCATCAGTGCCGTGTGGGTCTGGAAGCGGCTGTCCACCGACACGCAAGAATATGTGATCGATCAGGCCATTCCGCTCGCCGCCGCGGTGCTCGGGATGGTCGTGCTGCTGCTGGTTGTGGTGAAGAAGATCAGGGCCCGCGTGCATCGGAAGCAGGAGCGTAACCGGTTGCTTGCGGCGTTTCAGCGGGAAACGGTGCGGGACAAACAGCTCGAGCTGGCATTTGCCTTGGCTGAGGTTAACGAGTATCGGGTGGACGGAATCGAATCGGCGGCGCCGGCGCTCAAGGATCTCTGGGTGACGACGCTCCGACGGGCGCTGGGCGACAAACAGCATCGGATCCGGGGCATGGCCGCCAGCCATTTGGGCATCTTGAATGACCGGTCCGTCGTGCCGTTGCTCTTGGCGGCGCTGGAAGACGATCATGCCTACGTGCGGTCTTGTGCGGCATTGGGGTTGGGCCGGCTGCGCGCGCCGGAGGCCAGGGCCAAGCTGGAATATGCGATGAAGGAAGACTGGGACCAGACCGTGCGGAGCCGCGCGAAAGAAGCCCTGGAGCGGATTCCTGTGCCGTAACCGGCCGGGCCGCGTTATTTTGAAACGCGCTCCAGTTCGGCACGGTCTGCGGCGGAGACCCGATAGCCCTTCTCATAGAGCTGCGCCATACTGTTCATCAGTTGTTCGAGGTTTTTTGCGCGATACCAGGTATCGAAGCGAGTGGTCAGGGCCTCCGCCTGGGTGCCCGGTGTCTGCCGGGGGTCATACGCAAGGGTGAGGGAGAGGAACAGATCGCGCAATTCCTCGCGGCTGTACCGGTTATCGTCGTTGCGGTCGCTGACCAGGGCGAACTCGTAGAAGGTCAGGCTGACGGAGAGGGCCGTCTGGGTGCGGTGAAAATCCTCCCGGACTGCTTCGAGGCCGCCCGGATAGATCCGGAGGCAGTCTTCGCGGCTGGGCGACTGGGATACCGGATCCCAACGGATCGGCTGCACCACAGTGGGCGCGGGTTTGTGCTTCTCCTGCTGGTAAAACCAGTTCGTACAAGTGCTGGCTAGGGCGAAGGCGGCTTTGTCGGTTTCAATTTGCCGCTGAATATGCTGAGTAAAGTCTTGGTAGACGTCGGGGCGTGTGACCGGCCAGGCCGCATTGGCCGATGTTCCGTGAGAGAGCGCCGCGCACAGCAGGAAGAGGAGGCCGGAGGCTGTGTGCTTCAGTGAAGGGGCATATCCGGCCGAGTGGTCTGTCCGCCTCTTGGTATGATGCAACATGGCGCAGTATACCATGCCCATCGAACGGGCCGAAGAAAGGACCGAATTTTTCTCATGACGCAACAACAAGGTGGGGCATGACAACCGGACAGATCGAGCCGTTTCTGACTGACAGCCTGCCCGGCATTGGCGGGCGCATGCGCACAACGCCGGAGGATTTTCAGGTCGACGAACGGCCGCTGTATCTGCCGTGCGGCGAGGGGGAGCATCTGTATCTGCGGATTACGAAGCGCGGGCTCTCGACTCCCGATTTGGTGAAGCGGCTGTCGTCGGTGCTGGGCGTCAAGGCGCTGGCCATCGGCATTGCGGGATTGAAAGACGCGCGGGCGGTGACGACGCAAATGGTTTCGGTGCAGGGGATTCAGGCAGACCGGATGGCGAGCCTGCCGGCCGATGAGCAGATCCTGAAGGTGGAGATCCTGGGCAGGCACCGCAATCGGCTGCGAACCGGCCACCATGCAGGCAACCGGTTTCGCCTGGTGATTCGCGACATTGCCCCGCACGCGGCCGAGGTGGTGCCGGGCATTCTCGACCAGCTCAGCCGGCGGGGGGTGCCGAATTATTTCGGCCCTCAGCGGCAGGGGAAAGACGGCGACAATTATCAGCTGGGCGCAATTTTGCTCACGGACGACAAACGGCGCGACAGGATGAGCCGAAATAAACGGATGTGGTACCTCAATGCCTATCAGTCCTATCTCTTCAATCGCATCCTGGCCCGGCGTATCCACACGATCGATCGTGTCTTCGCCGGCGACTGGGCGGCCAAGTCCGAGAATGGCGCCTGTTTTCTCGTTGAGGATGCGGACGTGGAGCAGGCGCGGGCCGATCGGTTCGAGATCAGCCCGACGGGAGTGTTATTCGGTTCCAGAGTCTCCTGGGCGAGCGGCGAGCCGGGCGCGATTGAGCAGGCGGTGATCACCGAGGCGGGGGCGACGCAGGAGGCGCTGGTGGCGGCGGCGAAGGTCTGCGGGTTTCGCGGCGAACGCCGGCCCCTGCGAGTGCCTTTGACGGAACTGGATTGGTCGCTGGACGGTACTGTCCTGACGGTGTCCTTTGCCTTGCCTCCAGGTGCCTATGCGACGAGTGTGCTGCGAGAGATCATGAAAACTGGCCCGGGGCTAGAGGCGCGGGGCTAGAGGGTCTTGTTTGGTGAATGCGCGCTATTATTTTCATGAGCAATGATCTGGGGCACCCGGGGCTTCCCCCTAGCCTCTAGCCTCTGACCCCTTGCCTATCGGGAGGGCGCTGTGACTCAGGCCCAAGAAACGATCATCCTTCGCGGCCACATTATCGATTCGCTGATTCTCGCGAAGGTGCTGGATCTGATTCTGACGATGGGCGGGTCGTTCGATCTCGACCAGGTGGAGATCGGCCGCACCAGAGAGGACCAGTCGCGCGCGCGCATTGTCGTGCGGGCCCCCACGCTCACCGCGTTAAGCCACATCCTGCGCGCGATTCAGCCGCATGGCGCGGTGGTCGAGCGGGATTCCGATTGCGTGCTGCAGCCGGCTCCTGCCGATGGCGTGTTTCCGGATGAATTCTACTCCACCACCCACTTGCCGACCGAAGTCCGTCTGAACGAGACATGGGTTGAAGTCCAAGGGGTGGAGATGGATCTGGGCATCACGGTGGATAGCCAGCGAGCCGCGGCCCGCACGGTGCCGATGGCCGACGTCCGTCAGGGCGATCTCATCGTGACCGGGCAGGCGGGTGTGCGCGTCAGACCGCTGCAGCGCCCGCGCGAACGCGATGTCTTTGCGTTCATGGAGTCGAAGGTTTCCGCTGAACGGCCGCACAGCCACGTTATCGCCGATATTGCCCGGCGGATGCGCATGCTGCGCGACGAGTCTCGTGCGGGAGGAGCCCCCTCCAACGTTCTGCTGGCCGGAGGGCCCGCCATCATCCATGCCGGCGGGCGGGATGCGCTGGCCTGGCTGATCGAGGAAGGGTTCATCCAGGTGTTGTTCTGCGGGAATGCCTTGGCCGCGCATGACATGGAAGCCGATCTGTACGGCACCTCCTTAGGCTACGCCCTCACGGCCGGCCAGGCGGTTCCGCACGGGCATGCCCATCATCTGCGGACCATCAACCGGATTCGCGCGATCGGCAGCATTCGGGCTGCCGTTGAGTCCGGCGTGATCAAGACCGGCATCATGGCCGCTTGTGTCAGACGCGGCGTTCAGGTGGTGATGGCGGGGACGATCAGAGATGACGGGCCCTTGCCCGGCGTGATCACGGATTCGATGCGGGCGCAGGCCGCCATGCGCCAGGCGATCCCCGGGGTTGGGCTGGCCCTGCTCGTCGCCTCGACGCTGCATGCGGTGGCCACCGGCAATTTGTTGCCCGCCGCGGTGCCGACCGTCTGTGTGGACATCAATGCCGCCGTTCCGACGAAGCTCGCCGACCGGGGGAGCTTCCAGGCCGTCGGGCTGGTGATGGACGCGGCGTCATTCCTGAGTGAACTCGCCCGCTCTCTGGGGAGGCCTGTGTGAGCCGCCTGCTCGTGTGCCCGCCGGATTACTTTGCCATCGAGTATGAAATCAATCCATGGATGCGGAGATCGAATATCGTCGATCACGAGCGTGCGGTTACGCAATGGCATCGTCTCATGGAGGTGCTTGAGCGGGACATGGGGGCCGTGCTGGAGCGCATGCGTCCGGTGCCGGGATTGCCCGACCTCGTATTTACGGCGAATGCAGGAGTGGCTGTTGGGCGGCAAGCCGTGGTCAGCCGTTTTCGCTATGCCGAACGTCAACGGGAAGAGGCGCATTTTGAGCAGTGGTTTCGCGCCGCCGGCTATGAGGTTGTGACTTTCGATCAGGAGTTTTTCTTCGAAGGGGCGGGAGATCTGCTGGGATTTCCCGAGTACTGGTTTGGAGGCTACCGGCAGCGGTCGGACATTCGCATGTTTCCGCTCCTGGGCGAGCGGTTCGCGCGCGAGATCATTCCGCTGGAGTTAGTGGACGGGCGGTTCTATCACCTCGATACCTGTTTGTGCCCCTTGTCGGGAGGGGAACTGCTGTATTATCCCCCGGCGTTCGACTCCTATGGACAGAGCGCGATCAGGGAGCGGGTAGATGAAGGACGGCGGCTGGCGGTTCCGGAAGCGGAGGCGCTGAAGTTTGCCTGTAATGCGGTCTGTGTGGGAGTGCATGTCGCGCTGCCCGAGGGCTGTCCGGCCACGATGGCATTGCTCCAGGAACGAGGCTATCAGGTCCATCCGGTCCCGTTGGATGAGTTCATGAAGTCCGGCGGATCGGCGAAGTGTCTGACGCTGGCACTGGATTAACCGCAACGCCTATGAGTTATCGCTTTCGAAAAAAGAAGGCGGCATAGAGCCCGCCAATGGTGATGGTCGTGAGTTCGATGGTGAGCAGCATGCGGCTCACGATGGCGTCGGGCGCCGGCGGGGACAGGAAGAAATGGATGCCAAGAAATTCCGGCGGCTGGGACGGAGGGGTTTCCCAGGGCGGAAACAGGACCGCGACGAT
Source organism: Nitrospira sp. (assembly GCA_035968315.1). Taxonomy (NCBI): domain Bacteria; kingdom Pseudomonadati; phylum Nitrospirota; class Nitrospiria; order Nitrospirales; family Nitrospiraceae; genus Nitrospira; species Nitrospira sp. Next base: position 80,409 of record JAVYIN010000009.1, on the reverse strand, counting down.
CAGCGCCGCCACCATGCCATACAGGACGTTGAGGCTCAGTTGTTCTGGTGTCGAGGGGGGCGCGGGTGTGCGGTGCTGCGCGGAGCCTTGTGTGTCGAGGCGCTGGCCGCATTGGGTGCAGAACCGATGAATCTCCGGCTGTGACCGGCGGCAGGATGGGCAGAGTTGCATGGCGGCCATCATACGGTGGATGTGCCGGCAGAGGCAACGCCGATTGGCAGATCTGGACGGAGCAGGCTATAATCCGCGCCGTTCCATGAGTTGCCCTCCCACAGGATGGAAGTTCCTTTTATGCAGGATGTCAAAAAACTAGGCGTAATCGGTGCCGGGGCCTGGGGTACGGCGCTGGCCAAACATCTGGCCGAGAAAGGGCTGGAGGTGCGCCTCTGGGCCTATGAACATGATGTGGTCGAGTCCGTCAATACGGCACATGAAAATAAGGTATTTCTCCCCGGTGTCGCCCTGCCGCGCACGCTGACAGCGACCTCGTCGTTGACGGACGCGGTTGAGCAGGCTGACGGCATTCTCTTTGTGGTCCCCTCGCATGTCACCCGGCAGGTGCTGCGCAATCTGGCGCCCTGCCTCTCACGTCCGGTTCCCTTCATCAGTGCGACCAAGGGCGTCGAAGAGGACAGCTCCAAGCTGATGACCCAGGTCATGGATGAGGTGCTGCCGGAGTCGATGGAGCGGTACCTCATGGCCTTATCCGGCCCGAGTTTCGCGAGCGAGTTGAGTGCCGGCAAGCCGACGGCGGTCTGCCTGGCCGGCCGGGACCCTGAGCTGGTGGGGCGGTTTCAGGCCGCGTTGATGACGCCCTCATTCCGGGTCTATGCGGATAGCGACCTCATTGGCGTGCAGTTGGGCGGGGCGCTGAAGAACGTGATGGCCTTGGCCGCCGGAGTGGTCGATGGATTGGGGCTCGGTTTTAATGCGCGCGCGGCCTTGATCACCAGAGGGTTGGCGGAGATCGTCCGTCTGGGTGTCGCGATGGGGGCGGATCCGCGCACGTTCTATGGACTCTCCGGGGTTGGCGATCTGGTCTTGACCTGCACGGGCTCGCTCAGCCGGAATCATACGGTGGGCGTGCGGCTGGGCCAGGGGGACAGGCTCGACACGATTTTGGGCGGCATGCAGGCGGTGGCGGAAGGGGTGCGCACGGCGCGGGCGGCGCTGGGTCTCGCGCGCCGTCATGGGGTGGAGATGCCGATTACCCAGGAAATCAATGCCGTGCTGTTCGACGGAAAATCCTGCCGCAAGGCGGTGAGCGATCTCATGGAACGGGATGCCAAGCTGGAGAAAGGACGGGCATGAGCCCCGAAGGACTCGCACAGCTGTTGAACGAGGTGAAGGACGGGCGCCTGCCTGTTTCCCAAGCGGTGCAGCGGCTGCGGACGATGCCGTTTGAAGACCTCGGATTTGCCTCGCTCGACCACCACCGGTCGCTTCGCCAGGGCTTTCCGGAAGTATTGTTGTGCGAAGGCAAGACCACGAAACAGGTGCTGGCGATTGCCCGGGCCTTGATCAAGAAGGGCGGGCCCTTTCTTGCCACGAGAGCCGAGCCGGCCGTGGCCAAGGCGATCACCAAGCTTGACCGGCGGGCCCGGTATCATGAGGCCGCGCGCATCGTGTCGATCGAGGCCGCGCGCCCGCGCCGCGCGGGGCATGTGCTGGTCCTGACGGCGGGCACCGCCGATGTGCCGGTGGCCGAAGAGGCCCGTGTGACGGCGGAGGTGATGGGGAGCCGGGTCGAAACGCTCTACGACGTGGGCGTGGCTGGACTGCATCGCCTCTTGGGGCGCAAGGATCGGCTGTTCGAAGCCCGTGTGGCGATTGTGGTGGCCGGGATGGATGGGGTGTTGCCGAGTGTTGTCGGCGGGTTGGTCGATTGCCCCGTGGTGGCGGTGCCGACCAGCAGAGGCTATGGCGCGAGCTTCGGCGGGCTGGCCGCGCTCTTGACGATGCTGAATTCCTGCGCGGCCGGTGTCGGGGTGATGAATATCGACAATGGATTTGGCGCCGGATGCCTGGCGCACCGGATTAATATGCTGGGCACGAGGGCTGAGGCTAGAGGCTAGAGGACAAGAGACATACCCCTTGCCTCTCGCCCCTCGCCTAGTGCCATTGGCAAAGTTATTTCACTTCCAAGGTTCCGCGTTTGGGCCAGGCGACCATTGAGGTGCGCAGGCCCTTCTCCCCGTTGGTCAGTAACTTCGTACGGACTTCATACGAATAGGTGCCGGCCGGGGCTTGCTGTTTGCTCTGATCTTGTCCGTCCCAGGTCAGGCGGAGGGAAACGGTTTGTCGTCCGCCGTTTGGCGACGGTTGCGGCTGGACCTCTTTTCGCTGGGAGAGAAATCGCAGGGATGTTTTCGATGGCGAGCTGATCAGCGAGGAGACTTCGAGCACGGTCGCGCTGTCCAATTCTTTAGGAAGCTGGATCGTGACGGAAAATTCCAGCGATCCGTTCGATACGACGAAGGGCGTCGGCGAAATGGCCAAATCCAGGATTTTGAGTTCCGGTTCAGGCCGGGGAGCCCGCGGGGCTTTGGTTTTGGCGAATCCGTCAGCGGGGAGGAACCCGATCAGGCTGAGTGCGCATCCCAGCAGGAGCCCGATGACTGGAAGGCGTCCGGGGGAACGTCTCTCGCGCTGGCTGGCGGTAATCACGTGGCCTGAGACGATCGTTGCCGCTTCATGATAGGTGTGTGTCATATAGGGGGGATAACACAGCCCTCCCAGGCTGTCAACGAAAGAGCTAACAGGATGCTGAAAAAGCCAGCCAGCGGCGTTCTCGCATCGCTCAGAGGCTCGACGTACTGAAGCGTACGACTCGCCTCTTCGCTCGCTGCGGCCTTGCTGGACTGACTTTTTGAGCCTCCTGCTGTCGAAGCCCGCTGAAGCGATTGCCGTTGTGGGCCACGTTGGGTAAGATGGGCGGCCTTTCAAATTGAGACGAACGAGGAATGGCCTTGGGACGACAGCTGCATTTTGATTGTTTCTCCGGTGTGAGCGGCGACATGGTGCTTGGTGCGCTGGTCGATGCCGGGCTCTCATTGGCCACATTGGCCAAGGAACTGAAACGGCTGAAGTTGAGCGGGTATCGGCTGGAGCAGCGGCAGGTCCATCGCGGGGCTCTGCACGCGACCAAGATCAATGTGGTGATCAAACGCGGGTTCGATCGGCCGCTGACACTGGCGCGCATCCATCGGGTGCTGTCAGCCAGCACGCTGCCGCCAGTGGTGAAAGAACAGAGCCGGGCCGTGTTCGACCGGCTGGCCGAAGCCGAAGGGCTGGCCCATCGCGTGGCCAAAAAAGATGTGCATTTTCATGAAGTGGGCGTGATCGATTCGTTCATCGATGTGGTGGGGGGCGTGTTGGGTTGTCACTTGCTCGGGGTGACGCAGGTCACGTCTTCTCCGATCAATGCCGGCGCGGGAACCATTCAGACGGCGCATGGCCTGTTGCCGGTGCCCGGTCCGGCGGTCGCGGCGCTGGCACAGGGCATTCCCATCTACTCGGACGGGCCGCGATGCGAGCTGGCCACTCCGACGGGCGTGGCGCTGTTGCGCACCCTGGCGTCGTCGTTTGGGCCGATGCCGGCGATGACGGTCAGCCAGATGGGCTGTGGCGCAGGCGATGCCGATCCCGAGGGCTGGCCGAATGTCTTGCGCGTGTTCCTCTCCGAGGAGGCCACATCGAGCCTGCGTCCCACCGATCGGGTGATGCAGATCGAAACCAATCTGGACGATCTGACGCCTCAGGCCTATGAACATGTGATGGAGCAGTTGTTTGCCGTCGGCGCGTTGGATGTCACCCTCACCCCGGTCATCATGAAACGCAGCCGGCCCGGCGTGGTGGTGAGTTGTCTGGCCGCGCCGGATCAGCTGGATGCCGTGCTGGAGGTGCTGTTTTTGGAGACGACGGCGCTGGGGGTGCGGATGCAAGAAGTGGCGAGGCAGGTGCTGGCTCGACGATTTGTGGCCGTGAAGGTGCCGGGAGGGACGGTGCAGATGAAAGTCGCGGAAATCGGCGCGGGATGGGAAAAGGCGGCCCCGGAATATGCCGATTGTAAACAGATTGCCGTTCGGACCGGCCGCCCGCTCAAGGATGTCTTGGATGACGCGCGGCAGGCCTACTCGCAGGTGAGCACTCGCAAAGGCCGGGTACGCGCGTGACCATTCTTCTCTACGTGCTTCTTTTCATTGTGTCCGTCGCCGTCACACTGGGCGGGTGCGGGCTGTTTACCAATGCCATTGAATGGCTGGGCAAGCGCCTGGGAATTTCCGAAGGCGCGGTCGGCAGCATCTTTGCGGCGATCGGCACGACGTTGCCGGAAACGTCGATTCCCGTCATTGCCATCTTTTTCGGAACCAGCCGCCAAGAGGCCGAGGTGGGGTTGGGCGCGATCCTCGGCGCGCCCTTCATGCTCAACACGCTGGTCTTGCCGATCCTCGCGGCCCTGCTCGTGCTCTATGCGCGGGCGGGCAAGCGGACGGCGCAGTTTCACCTCAACTACGGCGAAGTCCGGACGGACCTGACCTTCTTCTGTATCAGCTATATAGTGGCGCTGGGTTGCGTGTTCGTGCCGTCGCGCACGGTGCATCTGGTCGCGGCGGCCAGCCTCATCAGCCTGTACATCTACTACATGAAGATCAAGTTTAGCGCCGAGGATGAAGAGGGCGGCGAGGGCTCGCTCGAACCGCTGCTGTTCGCGAAGCAGGCGCAGACGCCGTCCTATGGCATGATCGGGTTGCAAGCGGGGACAGGGCTTGGTGGATTGATTCTCGGCGCCCATCTGTTCGTGACGGCGGCGGAGACCATGGCGACGGCGCTGGCCATTTCTCCATTGGTCCTGGCGTTGCTCATCGCCCCGCTGGCGACGGAGTTGCCGGAGATGTCCAACAGCTTTCTCTGGCTCTATCGCAAGAAAGACCGTTTGGCGGTCGGGAATGTGACTGGTGCGATGGTGTTCCAGGGCACCTTCCCGGTTTCTGTGGGCTTGATCGGCACGGAATGGGCTCTGGCGCCGTCCGCATTGCTCGCCATGGTGCTGGCCGTCGTCGGAGCCGGGCTCTGTCTGCTCCAGATTCTGGTGCGCGGGCGCTGGCAACCCTGGTTGCTGAGTGCTGGTGCCATCCTTTATATAGGGTACACGGTGTATCTCTATGTCGGCGGGTGAGTGAGTGAGGGGTGCTGAACGTGAAGCAGGCGAAGATCGAATTGGATGAAATGCCGCTGTTGGGGATTACGATGGGCGATCCTGCCGGGATCGGCCCGGAGGTAATTGCCAAAGCCTTGGCCGGCGGCCAGCTCGACCGGCTGTGCCTCCCGCTGGTCATCGGATCGTATCCGGTGATGGCCCAGACGGTCAAAGCCTTGCGGCTGAAAGCGAAGGTCGTGCGGGCCGATGACTATGACCCGGCTTCGGCCAAGGGACAGACGGTGGTCGTGCTGGATCCTTTGGCGCGGCCGCTCAAGAAGTTTCAGCCCGGCGTGGCGGCGAAGGAGACCGGCGCGGCGTCCGTGGCGTTCATCAAAAAGGCCGTGCATCTGGCGGAGCTGGGGTGCATCGACGGCATTGTGACGGCGCCGATCAATAAAGAAGCCATCAACATGGCGGGCTGCCATTATCCCGGTCATACGGAATTGCTCGCGGATCTGACGAAGACGCAGGAATCCGGCATGATGATCGTGGGCGGCCCGCTGCGCATCATGTTTGTGACGACGCATGTGGCGATCAAGGATTTGCCGAAGCTTCTGACGAAGGCCAAGATCGAAAAGGGGATTCGCCTGGCCCATCAGGCGCTGACGGACCTCTATGGCATCAAGAAGCCCCGCATCGGCGTGGCGGCGTTGAATCCGCATGCCGGCGAGCACGGGCTGTTCGGCAATGAGGAGGCCCGCGTGATTCTTCCCGCCGCTCGCGCGGCGCAGGCGCGGGGGATTTTGGCCAGCGACCCTCAGCCGGCCGATACGCTGTTCGGAAAGGCCGTCAAAGGACAATACGACGGCATCGTGGCGATGTATCATGATCAGGGGTTGATCCCGCTGAAGCTGGTCGCATTCGGCACCTGTGTGAATGTCACGGTGGGACTGCCGATCATTCGCACTTCGGTGGATCATGGCACGGCCTTCGACATCGTCGGGAAGGGCATTGCCGATCCCGGCAGTTTGCTCGAAGCCGTGACACTTGCGGCGACCCTGGCCGTCAAACGACGGGTAAAACGTTCGATGCGTCCTACAGCGAGGCAACGATGACAGAGCAAGCGAATCGGGGACTCGCCATTGTCCAGCAGCAGGTGAAAGAGCTGGACGCCATTGCCAAACAGACCATGGAGGATCTCAATACCGTGGCCGGGACCGAGCGGGTGGCCAAGTGGAAAGCGCGCACCGTGGCGCTGCTCACGGAGGCGCTGGGCGCCCAGCCGATCCAGAATTTTGCCGCGCTGCATCCGGGCCCGTCGTTTACGAACGATCTGGTCGAGGAATTCACCGATCTGATTGAGGCCTACCGGACGCCGCTGACGACGCTCGCCAAGCAGCTGGCCCAAGCCGCGCCTCGTCCACCCAGTGGGACATAGCTGGTGACGTTCCCCGAGCTTCCCCCAGCCAATAAGCGTCTCGGCCAGAATTTTCTCATCGATCCCAATATCGTTCGCAAGATCGTCGCTCTGGCTGAAGTGAGGCAGGAGACGCATGCGCTCGAAATCGGACCGGGGCGTGGCATCCTGACGGAGGCCCTGTGCAAGGCCGCGGGGCAGGTCACCGCGGTGGAGATCGATCCCCGGCTGCACGCCTATATCGCCGGCCGCCAGGCCGAGTTTCCGAATCTCACCCTCGTGTTAGGCGATGCGCTGACCTATTCCTTCGAAGCGCTGCCGACCGGTACGGTCGTGGTCGCCAACCTGCCGTATTACATTTCCACGCCCCTGCTATTCAGATTGCTGGAGCACCGCGACCGGATTCCACGCATGGTGCTCATGCTGCAGAACGAAGTGGCCGACCGGCTCGTGGCGAAACCCGGCACAGCGGATTACGGCGTGCTCTCCGTGATGGCGCAGTACGCCGCGGACATCACGAAGGCCTTCCGTGTGTCCGCCCAGTGTTTCAGGCCCAGGCCGGAAGTCGGCTCCGCCGTGGTGTTATTACGCACCAGGCCGCAGAGGGAACTGAGCCGGGAGGAGGAGCCGAAATTTGCTTCGTTGGTGAAAGCCGCTTTTGCCCATCGGCGCAAGACGCTCATGAATTCGCTCAAAGACGAAGGCTACGATCAGGTGCGCATTGCCGGAGCGGTCGATCAGCTGAACCTTCCCGCTGCTGTCCGGGCCGAAGTGCTCACGCTCGACCAGTTGATACAGTTGACAAGGGCCATCGCTTCTCGCGGTTGAGGCGGTGTGGGGCTGATCACCGGCATCTTCCGGTCCATCGTTTGAAACGATGTCGCCCCTGTGTTAGCATCCGCCCATGGGAGCTACTACGTCCTCGAAGCGGGGCGAAGCCCGCCGGGCCCCGTCTCCTCCTTCCCACATCCAGCGTGAAGTGATTGGGGTGGTGCTGATCGCGTTGAGCCTGCTCACGCTGCTCAGCCTGCTCTCGTTCGTGCCGGGTGAGGCCAAGACGGTCGCGGCGGGGGCGCCGGCGGCGAATCCTCCACGCAATCTCATTGGATCATTCGGCGCGGTGCTCGCCGGCGGATTCTTTTATCTCATCGGCGGCGCAGCCTATCTCTTCCCCCTATTACTCGGGCGGGTGGGCCTGCGCTGCTTTTCGCAGAGTCCTGTCAGCATCCGCTTGCGCACGGCGGGGAGTTCCCTCGCCGCGGTGCTCTTTCTCAGCGCCTTTCTGCATCTGGAAGCGACCGCCGTGCCGACCTTCACCAGCGGCTTGGTCTATCGCGGGGTTGCCGGAGGGCTGTGCGGCCAGATGGTGGCCGAGGGGCTGCGGGCATGGTTTGCCAGCACGGGCGCGCACATATTGATTATCGCCGGATTTCTCGTATCGCTGCTGTTTACGACGCCGCTTTCCCTCACCGAGTTCATTCATGCGGTTCCCGCCCGCTGGGCGGCGCTGCGCGAACGATTGGCGGCGGTGCTGCCTGAACGGGCCGAACCGGCCGTTGCGGACACGGCGAATCGGAGACAGAGAGGGAAAGCCGCCAAGCCGGCTGTTTCTCAGGAGAGCGTTGATGTGGCTGCCATTTCTGCGGAAGAGGCGGTTCCCAATCCACCGACCGAATGGCCGGTCATCCAGCCGCCTTTGCAGGCGGTGACCTCTTCTGCGGACGCTACGGAGTCGGAGCCGGAGATTGCTCCGGTATCCGTCGATGCGGGCGACTATCAGCTGCCCGATCCGGATGAGCTGTTGACCGATCCCAGCGGTCCGGTCACCCGCATGTCGGATGACGAGTTGAAAGCGCAGTCGGATGTGTTGATGCGGGCCTTGACGAGCTTTGGCATCGAGGGGAAGGTGACGGAGGTGCGGCCGGGCCCGGTCGTGACGATGTATGAGTTTGAGCCGTCGCCCGGCACCAAAGTCGCGAGGATCGTCAACTTGGCCGATGACCTGGCGCTTGGGCTGAAGGCGACGAGCTTGCGCATTGTTGCGCCGATCCCGGGGAAGTCGGTGGTCGGGATCGAAGTGCCCAACCTGGCTCGCGAGACGGTGTCGATGAAAGAAGTCGTGATGAGCGAGATCTTTACGAAGGCCCGCTCGAAGCTCACGCTGGCGCTGGGCAAGGATATCTTCGGCGCCCCGGCGACGGCGGATCTCAAAACCATGCCGCATTTGCTGGTGGCCGGCGCGACCGGGGCCGGCAAGAGCGTCGGGCTCAACACGATGTTGTTGAGCATTCTCTTTTCTGCGCGGCCGAGCGAGGTCAAGCTCCTCTTGATCGATCCGAAGATGCTGGAGTTTTCGGCCTACGACGGCATCCCTCACTTGCTGCGGCCGGTCATCACCGATGCAAAGTCTGCGGCGCGTGGGTTGGGATGGGTGGTAGCCGAGATGGAGCGCCGCTACAAACTGCTTTCGGAAGCGGGTGTCCGGAACATCGATGCGTACAATCGCAAGGTGGCCGGGCTGCATGAAGCCTTTGCGGAAGAGACGGCGGCGGCCAATCAGCCTGAATTGCCCATGCAGTTTTTGACCGAGGAAGCGCGTTTGGCCGCCGGCGAGTCCACCGACCCCGAGGTGAATCCTGGCCCGCGTGACCGGCCGACTCCGCCGGAACCGCTTCCGTACATTGTCGTGATGATCGACGAGTTGGCGGATCTCATGATGGTGGCCCCCAAGGATGTAGAGGATAAGATCGCGCGGTTGGCGCAAATGGCCAGAGCCTCCGGCATCCATCTGGTGCTGGCCACGCAGCGGCCGTCGGTGGATGTGCTGACCGGACTCATCAAGGCCAACTTTCCGGCACGCATTGCCTTCCAAGTGTCGTCGAAAACCGATTCGCGCACGATTCTCGATGCCAACGGCGCCGAGGCGCTTCTCGGGCGCGGGGATATGCTGTATCTCGCCTCCGGGACCGGCCGGCTTGCTCGTTTGCATGGATCGTTTGTCTCCGATGACGATGTGCGGCGGGTTGTGGAGTTTGTGAAGAAGCAGGCGCTGCCGAAGTACGATCCCGAGCTGCAATCGCTCAAGCAGGAGGACGCGGCAGAGGAGGAGGCCAAGGACGAGGTGTACGAACAGGCCAAGGACTTGGTGCTGTCGACCGGGCAGGCGTCGGCGTCGTTGATTCAACGGCGGTTGCGGGTGGGCTATCCCCGTGCCGCGCGCATGATCGAGCAGATGGAGGCGGACGGGATTGTGGGCGCCGCGGGCCGTGACGGCCGGCGGGAAGTGTTGGGCCGTCGAGGGCCGGTGGGAGCGGCTGAAGCATGATGGTGAGACTGATGCGGGCGGTTGTCTGTGCCGGTTGCATGGTTCTGGCGGGAACCGCGTGGGCGGGTGATTTCGCCATCGACGACAAGGCGCTGGTGGAAGTGCAGGACATCGTGAAACAGCTTCAGGCCCGATACGAGAAAACGAAAGATCTTCAAGCGGACTTTACCCAACAGACCAGGATCGAAGGGTTTGAGCGGCCGGTGACATCGTCCGGCAAGGTCTACATCAAGAAACCAGGCCGGTTGCGATGGGATTACCTCGAACCGGCGACCGAGCAGATCTACGTGAACCAGGACGATGTGAAAGTGTATGTGCCGGAACACAAGCAAGTGCTGGTGGGGAAGCTGACGCGCATGGCGGCTTCGCAAGCGCCGCTCGAACTCTTGCAGGGCGCGGCCAAGCTGGAAGAGTCGTTCGAGGTGGCTCCGGCAACGGGGAAAAAGGACCGGGGGGTGGGGGGGCTGCGGTTGCTGAGCCTCACGCCGAAAGGACAGGAAGGCGACCCCGCTCGTCCAGTGCAGCGGATTGTGGTGGAGGTGTTCCCCAAGACCTATTTCATCCGAACGGTTTGGCTCTATGAGGTGAATGGGAATGTGGCGACATTTGAGTTTTCGTCGCTGAAGCCGAATGTCGGGCTGGGAAACGAGGTCTTCGATTTCAAAACGCCGCCTGATGTTGAGGTGGTCAAGGCCCCGGTGCTGAATTAACGCCGGAATAGGGGTAAGAGGAAGCGCAACGCAGGTGAGCGATGAGCATGCAAGCTGAACAGAAGCGTGTCGTGAGTGACAGGATCGATCAAGCGGTGGCGGCGATCGATTTCGAGCAGGCGCACAAAACGTACTGGGCGCAAAACGAATTTCTCGTCATCAAGCAATTTCTCCCGCGGTCGTTTGTGGAAGAGGTGTTGGTGCCGCAGGCCCACGGGCTGCAGCCCAGTCTGAACCGGAACTATATCCCAGGGCACAAAAAGGGCGGCAGCGTCAGCTACTATACGGTGCTCGAACAGTCCGCGCTCTTTCTCGATCTCTATCGGTCGGCGTCCTATCGCGGCTTCCTCAATCGGCTGGTGCACGCCGATCTGTTGCTCTGCCCAGACAACGATCCGCATTCCTGCGCGCTCTACTACTATACAGAGCCGGGAGATCATATCGGGTTCCACTACGATACGTCGTACTACAAGGGGGCGCGCTATACGATCTTGTTGGGGCTGGTCGATCGGTCGGCGCAGTGCAAACTCGTGTGTGATCTATTCAAGGACGATCCGACAAAAGAAACCCGGCATCTCGAACTGATTACCGAGCCAGGCGATATGGTGATCTTCAACGGGGATAAGCTCTGGCATGCCGTGACTCCCTTGGGAGAGGGAGAGGAGCGCATTGTCCTAACTATGGAATATGTTACGAATCCCGAGATGGGCCGATTCAAGCGGCTCTACTCAAATCTCAAAGACTCGTTTGCCTACTTCGGCTTGAAGACCGTTTTTAAGCGGGCCTTTTCCGGCCGGTCCTCTTCCTGACCTTCTGCCACAGAACTCTAGCGGTTCGCCCTTGATCGATGACTCTGTCCTCGGGGGACGGAGAGTGGTACCGAGGCGGGGTATCGCTAATGCTCGCATTCCGTGTTGGCCTCGAGCGGTGTCGAAATAATCAATCGGTGCGGCGTTCCTGATTGTTCCGGCGGTTGCAGCGCAGCCGCGGGCAGGATCATCGAAGCAGGGTTGCGTACAGAACTGTTGCTGATCCGTGGACGGCCCGATTTTAATTCGGCGGTTCGGCGAGGGAACGGCCCCTTGTTTGCGTGCTCCATCTTTTTGATTTCCGCCAGCAGGGCGCCTTCGACGAGCCAGGCCAAGGTCGTCTGCGGGTTCCAATACACGACATCCCGCAATTGCTCGACCAGATGGGAAGGGAGCGTAATGGTGAGCCTGGTCGTTTTCGCTTGTGGCGCGACTGCACGCTGGCGCAACCGTTTTGTCGGATTGACGGTCTTTTGTCTGGGTGATTCGCCGATCAACATGAGAGTCCTTTCGCATGCTGGCGCATGATCACGATGAGTTGAGGGAGAGGAACGCGTGGCTCTGGCATCGCCGTCCAAAGCTGTGAATGGCGGAAGCAGGCCGTGCCTCCTGGTGGAGGCACGGCGCTCATGGCCATGGGTAAAGGCGTCAGTGCGTTGTGAGATGGGCACAATCTCGCAGCGACAGCATCATGTAGAGGGGAACCCTCAAGATCATGATGGAAGGCCGACGGCTTCAGTCCATGCCATAGTGAGTTGGGAGAAGGGGATGCTTCTGTCGGGAGCTCTTGCAGCAAAGCCATATCCAAATACAAATTATTGGTAAGACATACGTTAATGCTGTCCTTGCTCTTCAGCAATGGTCATACCAGTATTTCGAAATGGTCAATAGCTATCACAAATATCTAAGTGGTTGATTTCAATAATGCGTGTAATAGATGGAGAACGGAGCGGAAAAAGAGAAATGGAAATGGCGTTATGCGGCGTATCCAAAATGGTACGCCAGGTATCTTGTTAGATACAGGCGAAGCGACTGAGAAGGGCGAGCGAGGGAGTGGGGATAGCTCTATTGATGCAGATGCTTCAGGGCGGATGCGCACAGAATGATGAAGAAGCCCATCCAGAGGGCGGCGCGCTGGTAGGGAATGGCCTCGTACTCGACTTCTTCGTCGTCATCCTCATCTGACTTGAAGATCACGGTGTAGAGGAAGAGGGTCAAGAGGCACAGGACGAGGCCGAGCTTAATAAAGAATATGGTCAGGTACTTGGCATTGTGCTGGATGCCCAGTTGGGTCTGGGATGTCATGACCTGATTCACATAGTGGAGGTTGACGCCTCCTGTAAACAACAGCACGACCAGGAGAATGCCGGCCACTTTCTTATAGTGCTGATAGAAGACATCCGTAATGGGCTTGATCTGGTCCTTTGCGACGGTTTTTTTCAGTCCTGGCGTCACGGCCATGACGAGAAACGCGAGCCCTCCGATCCAAATCACGGCGGACAAGAGGTGAAACCAGTGATTGATGATCGGGATCAGCGTATTGAGATCGACGAAAAAACTTTGGAGGGCGTCCATGTTTAGGCTCGTGAAGCGTGAAAGGTGAAAAGTGAAACGCAAGGAGCTATCCAAGAGTCTTGGATTGTGATCAGCTTACGTTTCACGTATTACGTCTCACGGTCGAATTTGAAGACCGGCGCGTCATTGCCAAAGCGTTTCTTCCGCAATTCTTCCATCAATTCGATGGTGACCAGCGGGACATTATTCTCGCGGGCATGCTTGTCGACGCCCTTCTTGACCATCGCCCGGAGGAAATAGGGGATGCGGCTGAGTCTGAGTGAGGAGGCCTCATCCCAGGCGACTTCCGATTCTTCCGGGGTGTTAAAGGCCACTTTGATCTTTTCGCCACCCTTGGGGGTGTAGAGGCACCATTCGTCTTCGTCCAGCCAATCGCCATGATCCACATAGGGACGGGCCCGACAGCCTCCGCAGATGTCGGTGTATTCACAGTCGCCGCATTTCCCCTTCAGTTGCGGGTAGCGGAATGAGTTGAAGACATCGGATTTTTCCCAGAGGTCGACGAAGCTCTTCTCGCGGATATTGCCGGCCGACAGCGGCATGTAGGGGCAGGGGGTCAGTTCGCCATTCGGTGTCACGCGGGCATAATTGGTTCCAGCGAGGCAGCCTCCGCCCATGTAGCCGGTCGCTTTGGTAATCGGCGAGTTGGGATCCTTCTCGTAGGCCAGCCGCTTGAAATGGGGGGCGCAACGGGCGCGGACCAGCATGCCTTTGTAATTGTCCTGGCAGTCGATCAGATAGCCCAGGACTTCTTCATATTGAGCCGGTGTGATATCGGTGAGTTCCTCGCCACGGCCGGTACAGACCATGAAGAAGACGTTCAAGACACGGGCGCCGAGGTTGTGAGACCATTCAAGGACCGCGGGCAATTCTTGATAGTTCATGGGCTGGGCGCTGAAATGGACTTGGAACTGCAGCCCATTGCGTTTGGAGGCTTCGATGCCTGCGACCGCCGCTTCCCAGGCCCCGGGGACTCCGCGGAACTGGTTGTGTTTCGCCGCATCCAGTGAATCGATGCTGATGCCCACACCCATCACACCGATCTCGACCAAGGTCTTGGCCATCTGATCGTTGATGAGCATGCCGTTGGTGCCGAAGACCACCATGAAGCCGAGCTTCACCGCATGCCGGGCAATGTCCAGAATATCAGGCCGCACCAGCGGTTCACCGCCCGTGATGACCAGGAGACAGCCTTTGTTCACCTCGGCAATCTGATCGATGAGCTTGTAGCACTCTTCCGTGCTCAGTTCGTCGTCCCCGCCCGCCGCTTTGGTGGTGGCGTCGAGGTAGCAATGGTCGCATTTCAGATTGCAGCGCTTGGTGAGGTTCAGCGCGACAAGGTAGGGCTTGAAGTCGTCAACGGTCCGCCCGTCGTTCACCCCTTGGCCTTTGGGGCCAGGGGTGAAGAACTGCGTAATCTGTTGTTGGAATGCCCCCAACGATCCCGTCATGGACGGAATATTGAGGATCGGAAGCGATTTTCCCATTAGTGGCTGGCCCCGGACTTTGGCCCAGTCAGGTTGGCAATCATGTCTTTCAAATTGCCGGTTTTCATGGCATCCGCCATATACCCTTTGGCCTGCTCAATGCCTTCGGTGGCCACTTCGATGGTGATCAGGGTCGCGCCGATCTTTTCCGCATGCTTCTCGATCAACGCCTTCGTGCACTCCCGCATGAATCCTTCGGGGGCGCGCTCCAGACGGGCTTGCGCGTCGGCGGTCCAGGTGTAGGGAGAGGCGGCTTCAACATGGCCGTTTCCATTCCCCTGGCCGTTTCCGTTTGTGCCATTGGTGACGGCCGCGAGCGTTTCTTCCGCTTCCTGCGACGTGCCGGCGTCCTTGTTCGCAAAGATCGGCTGATAATCTTCATCCGCCGCTTCCTTGATCATGGGCGCGGCGTATTCGAGCGTAATGGTCGTCATGCCGAGCTTCCGGGCGGTCTTTTCGATCTTGGCTTTCGCACGGCGGCGTTGGAATCCCGCCGGGACGGCGCGAATCGCTTCCTTCGCATCCTTCGTCCACTGCATTGGCACATCGTCGTAGGCGAGGTCGGTTTCCAGTTCGCCTTCGGTTTTCGCCGCGGCGTCGAAGATCGTCTTGTCGACTTGTTTGAAGCGGTTGCCTTCCGCCGCGCAGACCGGGCACTTGACCGGCGTTTCGCCCTTGCCGATGTAGCCGCAGCCGTCGCAGACGAAGTAGTTCTGGCTCATCCGGTCGAGATATGCTTGCGTGGACGGGCTGTTCGTAGGCTTTTCCTCGACGACCTGGGTCATCATCCCGCTGAGGGTGTTGCCCATGAGGTCTTTCGCCACTGAGTCGTCCGCCTGCATTTTGTCCCGGTCGATCCCGGCGGCGTCCAGGTTGCCGCCCAGCGCGCGCATGGCATCCATGGCGCCTTTGGGGAGGATGTGGCCGACGGCCGAATCCACGACGGTATTGCTGATGATCGTATGCCCCTTTTCGATCGCGTACCGGTGGATCGCCGTCTTGGCGACGCCACGGGCGAAGACCGGAATCTTTTCCATGCGCCGCAGCGCTTCTTCCGTCCAGGCGATCGTGTACTCGGCTTGGGTATCGATCGGCGGCACATACTTGCGGTTCGACACCAGCACGTTGCAGGGCGCGCTCCGCAAGAGGTTCTCGGTGTTGCTGCCGATGTCCATGTCCTCATCGCTATGGACGCCGATGCGGCCGACGATCAGGAGCCAGGGCACGTCCTTGCGGACATATTGAATGATCTTTTCAAAGGCTTTGCCGTCGAGCAGGGTCGTCTTGATATCGGATTCTTCGGCCTGGGCAATCTCGCGGGAGATATCCAGATGGGACTGGTAAATCTTGGCGAGGCCGCTGTCGATGATTTCTTCGTGCAGCTTTTCCTGTTCTTTGAAGCGGAAGACCTTCCCGGCTTCTTCGTTCAGGACGCCGGAGATGCTATGAAACGCGGCGTAATGGAAATAAGGGTCAAACGCGGAGATGGCTTCGACCGGGCGGTTGAAGGCTTTGCCCAGCGCGAGGCCGGTCATGAGACCGCCGAACGAGTAGGGGCTGCCGTCCACGGCGACGACGATTTTGCCGTTGTTCATCGGCTCGGTGTTCTTGATGATGAACATGTCCGAGTTGCGGATCCGGCGGATCACGCGCTCGGTATTGCTGCCGATCACGCTATCCTTCACCGCGCCGACGCCCAGCGCGCCCATGATCACCAGATCGTAGGCGTTGGTATTGATGTCTTCGACCAGCGCCTTCCAGTTGCGGCCCTCAAGAGAGCGGCGCTCGACCGGGAGGTTGGCTTCGTTGCACTTCTTGTCGACATAGTCGAGGTACGAGTCCGTGATGATCTGCAACCCGCGCGTAATCAGCGAGTCGTGGATCTGCCGCTGGCGGTCCAGTTCCTTCTCATCATGGTATTCCTCGGGCAATCCCGCTTCCATTTGCTTGAAGCGCTTGTCGTGCATCTTCGCCGCGTAGACGTGGCTGCCGACAATCTTGGAGCCAAAGGTTTTCGCGAACTCGACGCCGACATCGACGGCTGTATTGGAATGGTCGGAATTATCGACCGGGACGTAGATCGTCTTATACATGAACACGCCTCCTCTAGGCCCGCTAACCGCCGGGGGTGATTCTGATAATTGTCAGAAAAACCAAACAGTTGCCTATGATCCCCAGCATAAAAGAGGACGGATGATAGCACTAGCCTGAACTGGATTGCAAGGCGACTATGAGGCTCACGGGTTGCCTTGCCGGGCAAGGTTAGGAAGTCGGGGGCGCCACTGATTTTGAGTCTGACGATACTGCCGTGGGTGGAGCTTTTCGAGAGCGAAGGATCTCCTCAAGAGTCAGGAGGGCATCCCGCCCCGAATTCCCTTCGATTCCTTTGGACAAGCTCTTGTCGGCATACTGAGCTGGTTGAGCGGTTGTCGTGGGAGTGGCCGTCTGAGAGAGGGAGCCGGTCCATTTTCTGGGGTCCCGGCTGCCGGCTTTTCGTTCCCAGGCTTTCAAACAGGCTTTGGCGATAATCTTGTTCAGTGGCGCGGGGTTATAGAGCAGCTTTCGGATGCTGGTGGGCGTCAGCATCAGCGGATTATACCCGGCGGAGAGGTAGCCCTCTTCAAGAAGCCGCTGTTCGAGATCGGTATTGGGCTGAATGCCCAGGAAGAACATCAAGGGGAAGACCCGTTCTTCTCCCAGGATGGAGGCGACCATTTTATAGGACTCCACGCTCTGTAAGAGGGACTCTTCCGTCTCCTTGGGGGAATTGAGCGAGTAGTTCAGGATCACCTTTCCCTTGAAGCCTGCTTCCGCCAGGTAGCGGCATCCATCGTAGAGCCGCTCCAGCTTGAAGCCCATGTGGAGGTTGTTTAAGACCTCCTGAGAGCCTGACGTGATGGCGACTTCAAGATCGCCGACCCCCGACCGGACCATTAACTTGGCCAACTCGGGGGTAATGAGCGAGGTGCGAATATAGCCCGACCACTCGATCTCCAGCTTTTCACTGATGATCCGTTCGAGAATTTCCGTGCATTGAGGATAGGCCTCTTTCCCGGTAATGAATTGCGCATCGGTAAACCAGAACCGCCGCGCTCCCCACTGATGGTAGTGCTGGGAAATGTCCTTCACGACCATGGAAGGGGGACGGTACCGGACCCGCTTGCCTTCAATATAGGGGTAGAGGCAAAAAGCGCAGTCGTAGGGGCAGCCGCGCTTCGTCTGTACCCCGATGGACTCGTTCTGGAATTCCCGGTACTGAGGGAAGATGGAGGTTAGATAGGGGAGATCCACAGTGAGGGCGTCGAGCAAGGCCATCGTGCCCTGCTGGCCTTTGCGGATATTCTTCCCTTCCCGGACGATATAGCGTTCCCCCTCAAGCGACTGGCCTTCGACCATTTTTAGGATGGCGTCTTCGCCCTCGCCGAGAATCCCGATCGTGCCTTCGGGGAGCTTCTCAATCAGCTGATCGGCAAAGGCCGTAAACGCCCCGCCGCCGATCATGATCTGCGTCTTGGGAAACTCTTTTCGCATCAGCCAGGGGTACGACAGGATCGTGTAGATGTGGCTGTAATAGCGGTAGAGCTGCTTCAATCCCGCGAACGAGGCGGCGACCCGCTTGATCGGGTTGCTCGCAAAATAAAAATTGAACGCATGTTCCAGCGACGAGTCGCCTTCATGGGGCGAGAAGATCTGGATATCGCGCCAGGAGAAACAGACCAAGTCCGGCTTGAAGGCCGTCGCCGCATCCCGGAGGGCCTGGCTGCGCTGGGACGCGGGAAAGAGCGAGAGATCCAGGATCTGCTGGCGCACCTCCGGCCTCCGGCGATGAATGAAGTCGGCCAGATAGGTGATCCCGATCGGATAGACCTTTTTGCAGGGCAGAAAGACGTATAAGATAGAATTCATGTTAATTCTGGGCAAGTGGCGAGAGGTAAGAAAGGGAATCGCGTGCCCATCGCCTCTAGCCTCGCGTCTCTCGCCTATTTTGTTGCCACATGGATCGCCACGATTCCGCCCGTCAGGTTCTTATAGGACACCTGGCGGAAGCCGACGTCGCGCAGCACCTGGCAGAGCCGTTCCTGATCGGGGAACGTGCGGATCGAAGCGGGCAGATATTCATAGACGCCGGTGGTGTCCCGCGCGACTTTCGTCCCAATCCAGGGCAGTAATTTAAATGAATACCAATCATAGAGCGCCCGCAGCCAGCCGAAGACCGGCCGGGAGAACTCCAGGCAGACAAAGGTCCCGCCCGGCTTCATCACCCGGCGGATCTCGCCGACCGCTTGCGGCAGATTCCCGACATTGCGCATGCAAAAGCCGGTGGTCACCGCGTCAAACGTGTTATCCGCAAATCCCAAGTGTTCCGCGTTGGCTTGCAAACAAGTAATTTTTCCCGCGAGTCCCTTGCCTGCAACCTTTCTCAGGCCTTCGGCGAGCATGGCGTGATTGAGATCGGAGGCGACCACACGACCATTGGCACCCATGCGGGGCTCCACGAGCAGGGCCAGGTCGGCTGTGCCAGCTCCCACGTCAAGCGCAGTCCCCTGCTCGACTTTTGGGACCAATGAAGCGGTGATTTTCTTCCAACGGTAATGGAGCCCGAAGCTGAGTAGCGTGTTATTAAGATCGTAGACCCCGGCGATGGCCGTGAACATCCGCTGCACAGCCTGTTCGCGCGCGGACCCGGTCCAGGTAGAGACCGCCTGGGGAGCGGGGGAAGTCGTCGTCTGTTCCGCTTGTACCATGGCAGTCGTGGTAGCACCTGCTTTCCGCCTTTGTCAAGGTAACCGGCTGCACATGGTATAATCCCGCCCCTATGAGCCATTCGATCATCATCAAGGGCGCACGCGAGCACAATCTCAAGAACATTGACGTCACCATTCCGCGTGACAAGCTGGTCGTCATTACGGGCTTGAGCGGATCAGGGAAATCGTCGTTGGCGTTCGACACGATCTACGCCGAAGGCCAGCGGCGGTATGTTGAATCCCTCTCGGCCTATGCCCGGCAGTTCCTCGAACAGATGGGCAAGCCGGACGTCGATTCTATTGAAGGCCTCTCGCCGGCCATTTCCATCGAACAGAAGAGCACCAGCCATAATCCCCGGTCCACGGTCGGCACGGTGACGGAGATTTACGACTACCTGAGGCTGCTGTTCGCGCGAGTCGGGCGGCCCTACTGTTTTCAGTGCGGAGAAGAAATCGCCGCCCAGACCGTCCAACAGATGGTCGATGCGATCGCGGGACTTCCTGAGGGCAGCAAATTTCAGATCTTGGCGCCGATTGCCCGGGGGCGCAAAGGGGAATATCGCAAAGAGCTGCTGGAGATGCGCCGGGCCGGGTATGTGCGGGCACGCGTGAACGGCGAGATGGTCGATCTCGGCGAAGACATCGTCCTTGATAAACAGAAAAAGCACACCATTGAGATCATCGTCGATCGCCTGGTGATGAAGGCGGGCGAGGCGCTGATGCGGCGCCTCGCCGATTCCGTCGAGACCTCGCTGAAGCTGACCGGGGGGCTGGTCGCGGTCCTGACCGACGATGGCAAGACCCGGCTCTATAGCGACAAGCTGGCCTGCATCAAGTGCGGCGTGAGCTATCCGGAAGTCGAGCCCCGGATCTTTTCGTTCAATAGTCCGCATGGAGCCTGCCCGGCCTGTGACGGCATCGGCTATCAGGTGACGCCCGGCTGTCCCGAGGACGAAGATTTCACGCTGCTCGATGCCTGTGAAGTCTGCCAGGGGGCCAGGCTCAAGCCGGAAAGCCTCGCGATCAAGCTCGAACAGAAATCCATTGCAGAAGTGACGAGTCTGTCGATCAGGGCGGCGGCGGAGTTTTTTGTCTCGCTGAAGTTTACCGACCGGGAGCTGGTCATCGCGCATCGCATTCTGAAGGAGATCCGCGAGCGGCTGGGCTTCTTGGTCAACGTCGGCCTCGATTACTTGACCTTGGATCGCGCCGCCGCGACCTTGTCGGGCGGCGAGGGACAGCGCATCAGGCTGGCCACGCAGATTGGCTCGGGCCTCGTCGGGGTGCTCTACATCCTCGACGAGCCCTCGATCGGACTCCATCAGCGGGACAATCGCCGCCTGTTGCAGACGTTGCTCCGCCTGCGCGATCTCGGCAACACAGTCGTGGTCGTGGAGCACGATGCCGAAACGATGATGGCGGCGGATCACCTCCTCGACATGGGGCCTGGGGCCGGGACGCATGGCGGGCATGTCATTGCGCAGGGCACGCCGCAGGAGGTGATGGGCAATCCCGACTCCATCACAGGGCAATACCTGCGCGGGACGCAAATCGTGTCCCTGCCGCAGCGCGTCCGCAAGCCCAAGGGCTATCTCTCGGTCGTGGGAGCGAACAAGCATAACCTCAAGAATGTCTCGGCCAAAATTCCCTTGGGCCTGATGACCTGTGTGACCGGCGTGTCCGGTTCAGGCAAGAGTACGCTGGTGTTGGAAGTGCTCTTTCATTCGCTCATGCAGACGCTGGGGAAAGAGGCGTCTGTGCCGGGCGATCAGCCACCGTCTCGTCAGGCGGCACGCGGCCTGCGGCAGGAGGAAGGCCGGCCGGCTCGGAAGCGGAAAGTCGTGAAGCTGGATGGGTGCAAGGAATTGCTCGGCGTCGAGGCGCTCGATAAGGTCATCGATATCGATCAATCGCCGATCGGCCGCACACCCCGATCCAACCCTGCGACCTATACGGGCCTCTTCAGCTTTATCCGCGATCTCTACTCGAATCTGCCCGAATCGCGGGTGCGGGGTTATAAGCCGGGACGGTACAGTTTCAACGTGAAGGGCGGGCGCTGCGAGGCTTGCCAGGGTGACGGGCTCATCAAGATCGAGATGCATTTCCTGCCGGATGTCTATGTGACTTGCGAAGTCTGCAAGGGCCAGCGGTACAACCGCGAAACGCTGGAGATTCATCACAAGGGCAAGAGCATCGCCGATGTGTTGAACATGACGGTGGACGACGCCGTAGAGTTTTTCGAACACATCCCCTTCATCAAACGGAAGCTGGAAACGCTGCACGATGTTGGCTTGCACTATGTGAAGCTTGGCCAGTCGGCCACCACGTTGTCTGGCGGCGAGGCGCAGCGGGTGAAGCTGTCACGCGAGCTGTCGAAGCGGCCCACCGGGCGGACGTTGTATATCCTGGACGAGCCGACGACCGGGCTTCATTTTGCCGATGTGCAGCGGCTGATCGACGTGCTGGACCGATTAGTGGAAGCGGGCAATACCGTCCTTGTGATTGAGCATAATCTCGATGTCATTAAGAATGCCGACTGGATCATCGATCTCGGCCCAGAAGGCGGCGACCGAGGCGGCGAGATCGTCGTCGAAGGTCCGCCCCGCGAAGTGGCGAAGTCGAAACGGTCGTATACGGGGCAGGTGTTGAGGGAAGCGGGGATTTAGGAAGGGCGGAGCGTTCGGGAGTCGCCATGATGCGAGGGATAGAGTCTGCTACTGGTCTCTTACCATTGGCCGCGTGCGACTCTAAGGCGCGATAAGAATCGCATGCCGTCGCACTCGGCACTCTCGTGGCTGTCATCTGGCTGCGCCCGCTATGGCGACTCCCAAACGCTCCACCCTCCCCCCACTGCGGGGAATGAACAGGTAAGAGGGTAAAGAGGAGACCCATGCACACTATTCTTCTGCTGACCATCTCCAACATCTTCATGACCTTCGCGTGGTATGGGCATTTGAAGTACAAGGATTCGCCCTTGTGGATCGTGATTGTGGCGAGTTGGGGCATTGCCTTCTTCGAGTATTGCTTCCAGGTGCCGGCGAATCGGATTGGTCACTATGAGTTCAGCGCGGCGCAGTTGAAAACCATTCAAGAGGTGATTACCCTCGTCGTGTTTTGTGTCTTTTCAGTGCTGTACCTGAAAGAGCCGCTGAAGTGGAATTATCTGGCTGGGTTTGGCCTGATGATCGGCGCGGTCTTTCTCATATTTAAGGAGTAGTAGGTCAAGGCTAGGGGCATGGGGTTAGAGGCAAGGGGGAAGAGGGAGAATGGCGAAGGCGAAGAAGGCGGTGGGGACGGATCAGCAGGCAAGCCAGGACTTTGAAGGGCTCGGCGTTTTTTATCTTGGCCGTCCGTACGATCTGGCGGCGAAACAGGCGAAGCCGGGTTGGCTGCTCTACGATTCCAAGGATCTGGTCACCCATGCGGTTTGTGTCGGTATGACCGGCAGCGGCAAGACGGGCCTCTGTCTCTCACTGCTTGAAGAGGCGGCGATTGACGGGATTCCCGCCCTCATCATCGATCCCAAGGGCGACCTGGCGAATCTGCTCCTCACTTTCCCGCAATTACGGGGTGAAGACTTTGCACCCTGGGTGAACGAAGATGATGCGCGCAAGAAGGGCCTCTCAACAGCCGAGTACGCGCAGGCGCAGGCCGATCTGTGGAAGAAGGGGCTGGCCGACTGGGGGCAGAGCGGCGAGCGGATTCAAAAGTTGCGTGAGGCCGCCGATGTGGCGGTCTATACGCCGGGGAGCAACGCCGGCATTCCCGTCTCGATCCTCAAATCCTTCGCGGCGCCGTCGTCGGAGATTCTCGATGACGCGGAGATGCTGCGCGAGCGTATCGGGACGACTGTCACCAGCCTGCTGGGATTGATCGGCGTGGACGCCGACCCGATCAAGAGCCGCGAGCACATTCTCCTCTCCACGATCCTCGATCGCACCTGGAAGGCGGGGCAGGATCTGGATCTGGCATCGCTCATCCACCAGATCCAGGCGCCGCCTATGACGAAGATCGGCGTGCTGGATGTGGACTCGTTCTATCCGTCGAAGGATCGGTTTGCCTTGGCCATGCAGTTGAATAACTTATTGGCGGCGCCGGGGTTCAGTGCCTGGCTGGAGGGCGAAGCACTCGACGTGGGGCAGATGTTGTATGCGCCCAGCGGGAAGCCGCGCCTGGCTATTTTCTCGATCGCGCATTTGAACGACGCCGAGCGCATGTTCTTTGTCACGCTGCTGTTGAGCCAGACGCTGGGTTGGGTGCGGGCACAGTCCGGCACGACCAGCCTGCGGGCGATTCTCTACATGGACGAAATCTTCGGCTACTTTCCGCCGGTCGCCAATCCTCCGTCTAAACAACCGCTGCTCACCTTGCTCAAACAGGCGCGGGCCTATGGTCTCGGCGTGGTGCTCGCGACGCAGAACCCGGTCGATCTCGATTACAAGGGGCTTGCCAATACCGGCACCTGGTTCATCGGCCGGTTGCAGACGGAGCGGGACAAGGCGCGGGTGCTGGAGGGGTTGGAGGGGGCCGCGGCGAGCTCGGGGAAGAAATTTGACCGGCAGCGGATGGAGCAGCTTCTCGCCGGGTTGGGCAATCGGGTGTTTCTTTTGAACAACGTTCACGAGGATGCCCCCGAAGTGTTTCAAACGAGGTGGACGCTTTCCTATCTGCGTGGGCCCCTGACCAGGACCCAGATCAAGACGCTGATGAGCGAGGTGAAGGGCAAGGGGGTAGAGGCTAGGGGTAGCGAACAGGGGCAGAGCCGTCAGATCGGTTCGTCTTCACCCGCGCCTCGTGCCTCTGGCCTGTCGCCTGGCGTTGCCCGTCCGATGCTGCCTCCCGATGTGCCGCAATATTTCATTCCGCTGCGCGGCAGCCAGCCTGGCGGGAGCACGGTGGTCTATCAGCCGATGGTGTTGGGCGTTGCGCAAATCCGCTTGGCCGACAGCAAAGCAGCGATCGATGTGGCGGAGGATGTGGCGAGGCTGGCGCCGATTGTTGACGGAGCGGTGCCGGTGGAGTGGGAGCATGCGACGGCGGCATCGATCGCGGTCGCGGATCTGGAGAAGTCTCCGGTAGAGAGTGCCCGGTTTGCGGCGCTTCCCGCTCCCGCGGCAAAGGGGAAACACTACGACACGTGGAACAAGGATTTTGCGGGGTGGCTCTTTCGCACCCATAAACTAGAGCTCTTGAGGAGTCCGAGCACGAAGGAACTCTCCCGCCCCGGCGAGTCTGAGCGGGATTTCCGCGTCCGTCTTCAGCAGGCCGGCCGGGAGCTGCGGGATCAGCAATCGGATAGTTTGCGGAAGAAATACGCGCCCAAGATCGCGGTGCTGCAAGATCGCCTTCGGCGGGCGGAGCAGATGAAAGAACGGCAGCAGGCGGAAGCCCGGTCCAGTCAGATCCAGGCCGCGATCTCGGTCGGAGCCTCAATCCTCGGCGCGTTTCTCGGGCGCAAGACGATCAGCGCGACGAACATCGGGCGGGCGACGACGGCGGTCAGGAGCGCGGGCCGGGTGATGAAGGAATCGCAGGACGTGGGGCACGCAGAGGAAAATGTCGCGGCCTTGCAACAGCAATTGGCCGATCTGGAAGCACAGTTCAAGGCCGAAGCCGACGCATTGGCTGCGGCCATCGATCCCCTCACGGAAAGGCTGGAGGTTGTGTCGCTGAAACCCACGAAGGCCAACATCGTGGTGAAGGTCGTGGCGCTCGCCTGGATGCCTCAGTGGCAGGACGCCGAGGGGCGGCTCACCGCCGCATGGGAGTAACCATCCTGCTTCGTCATTCGTGACGCGCTTCTCGTATTGTGCGAACGGCACGTCACGAGAGACGTCTCTTTCTCAGTGCTTTTTATCCTTTTGCATGATCTTGTCGGTCCAGGCCAGCAGAATGGCTGAGCCGAGGAAGGTCATGTGGATGAAGATCTTCCACTTGATGTGGTCAAGGTTCTCATTCTCGATATCGACGAAGGCTTTCAAGAGGTGGATGCTGGAGATGCCGATGAGTGAGGCCGCCAGTTTCACCTTGATCGTGCCGGGATCCACATGCCCCAGCCAGTCGGGCCGGTCAGGATGGCCTTCCAGGTCGAGCTTGCTGACGAACGTCGCATAGCCGCCGATAATGACCATCGTGAGCAGATTCGCCACCATCGTGACATCGATCAATCCGAGGACGCCGAGCATGAATTCGACTTCTTTGCTCTGGTTGACGTGGAGCAGCATTTCCCACAATTCGACCAGGAATTTATAGGCATAGAGCAGTTCCGCCACGATCAGCCCGCAATAGAGCGGGGCTTGAATCCACCGGCTGTGGAACACGGCAAACTCGAAGCCTTGCTCGATTCTGTGCCAGGGTGAATGGGATGGTTTGGCATGGGTTGGGGACGGGGAAGAATGCTCGCTGGACATCAGGCCTCCTCAATGATGCATGCGCCACCGTAGCGGGCGCGCCTGCCGCGTATCCTAAGGTGCGTGCGCCAGGCTGTCAATTCTAGACCGCGAATGGCGCGGGCCGATGGCCCGATGGATTAGGCGGCTTTGGCGGTGATGGCAGGCGGCTGCATGATCGGCGCGGGGGGCGCCGTGGAAGCGGAGTGCGGGACTGGCGCATGGGCCTTGAGCAGTGCCGCGGCTCGTTTCCCGGCTGTGACAATATGCTCCGCACTTGTACGGGCAGGGTCTTGCGGCGCGAGGCGCGTCAGCAGGAGATCCGCAAATCCATTGATCGAGGTGAGGAGATTATTGAGGTCATGAATCAGCCGGTCTGGCTTGAGCGATGCGGGAGGCGCCGTGCTCGGCCGCATGAACGCGGGCGGTTGTTTTCCTGTGCGTGCGAGGGCTCGGGCGATGGCCCGGCAGGCGTCAGCGTGGGTCGATGAGGTGATGGCCAGGACTTCGTGAGCGCCCCGGCGAAGCGCGTCAAAGGCGGAGCTATCGTCCGTATGCAGCACCAGCGCGAGAAGCGCGCTGGTGGGCGAGGCGGCATGGATTGTGTGGAGCAGATCCTGACCCGGCCGTTCCTGGCTCTTGAGATCGAGCAGGACCAGATCGACTCGCTGGGCCTGGAGATGTTCGAGGGCATCGGCCAGCGTGTGAGTCATGCGGACCGTGTGCGGACCAGGAAGATGAGTGGCCAGCCACGAGCCGATCTGCGCCGTGAGCGGACTCTGAGGGCCCAGATAGAGGATTGAAAGGGGGACCGTATCAGTCATGATGTGTCAGAAGGATCTGCGAATGCCTATGGGGCCGCATGTCTCTCCTGCTATCGGCGTCTGCGTCGAGAATCTTGAGCGGTGGGGGTGTCCAGGGTGTTCAGGTGGAGGGGGAGGACGGTGACGGTAGGGGCTCAGGAGAGCGGGGTGCCCCTGAAACTGCTGGCGAAGAAGGTGGCGACTTGAGACCGGCGGCTGATTTGAAGCTTGGAGTAAATGTTGGCCAAATAATTCTTCACGGTTTTTTCACTGAGGGTTAAGGACTGGGCGATTTCTTTATTCGTATATCCTGCGGCAACCAGGGGGAGCAAGCGCTGCTCCTGCGGCGACAGCAGCGGACGTTTCGACGGGCTGGGCGCCGAGGGGGAGGGCGTTCGCCAGCCGGGCGCATGGTGCGTGATCCGGGAATCGGTGAGGGGCTGGCCGGCGGCGACGGTTTTGATGGCGCGGACCAGGGCCTGCGAGGCGATGTCCTTCAGCAGATACCCGTGGGCGCCTGACAGGCTCGCTTCTTCGACGGTATGCTCATCCGCAAAGCTGGTGAGGAACAGGACGCGGGATGAGGGGCTGACCGCCAAGATGTCTCCCGCCGCGTCCACGCCGTTGCCATCGGGCAAGCGGATATCGAGGAGCACGATGTCGGGTTTCAGCCGCGCGCATTGCCTGAGCGCCTCGTCCTTTTTGCTGGCTTGGCCGACCACTTTCATGCCGGGCGTCAAATTGAGCACGGCGCTCAGCCCGATACGGACCACTTCATGGTCGTCGACGAGCAGGATCCGAATGGGTTTAGTGGGTTTAGATTGTGCCTGGCTCATGCGGCCTTTCTAGCGGGACCTCGACGATGACACTTGTGCCTTGTCCTGGCGTGCTGGCCAGCAGAAAACGGGCGCCGATGTGTGCGGCGCGTGTGGCCATGTTTCTCAGCCCCTGGCCCCGCCGGCGCTTCTGGCCTGGCTTGAAGCCGATGCCGTCGTCGGTGATACGCAATTGGATAATTGAGCCGATGAAGCGCAGGGTCATGGATCGCGTGCTGGCCTTGGCATGGCGCATGCTGTTGCTGAGGGCTTCGCGCGCGATGCTCACGAGCTGCTCTCCCATAGTGGCCGTGATCAGCGGGATGGCCTCCGGCTGGATGGTCAGGGTAGGGGCATTGTGTCCGGCGGAGGAAAATGAGTCGGCCAATTGGCGCAGTGTGCGCTCAAAATCCATGTTCGGCGCGTTGCGTTGGTGCAGCAAGGCGATGAAGTGGCGCACTTCCTGAACGAGCTGATTGAGTTGGGCGATGGCCTGCGTGACATGGGTCTTGGATTTTCTCGCCGAGGTGCCGGCCACCAGCTTGCTGGCCTCCAGCTGCATGCCGACCGCGTACAAAGATTGCAAGATGTTATCGTGCAGGTCCTGGCTGATGCGTTCACGCTCCTCTCTCGCCTGCTGCAGGATGCGCTCTTGGAGGCGGACAGCCTCTTCGGCCCGCTTTTGTTCCGTGATGTCGGTTCCCACCGTCACCAGGCAGGCCTTCCCGTCGATCTCGATCGGTTCGCAGGAGACCAGACATTGCCGGGGTGTGCGGTCTTTCGTATAAAATTCCATTTCGACATTGCGGAAGGTTCCCGCCTGGGCCAGCCGCGCAAAAAACTGGGCGCGATCCTCGGGGGTCGCCCACAATCTCAAGGTTGGCACGGTCTGGCCGATCACTTCCTCCCGTCGATAGCCGAACAGGGCGAGCCCCGCGTCGTTGACCTCCAGGCAGAGTCCCGTCTCACGTTCCGTGACGATGACGGGATGGGGGCTCGACCGGAAGGCTTTGGCAAACCGCTCTTCACTCACGCGCAGCAATTCTTCGGTCTGCTTGCGCTCGGTGATGTCGAGCCAGGAGCCGAGCAGTTCGACAGGATGGCCGTCAGGGTCTCGAATCAAAACGACTTCATCATGCATCCAGCGGTACTGGCCCTGCTTGTTTAAAAAGCGGTATTCGTGGGCCAGCGTTCCTTGAGCAAAGAGAGCGGAAAGACGCTTGAAAATCTCCGGAGCATCGTCCGGATGAATCCGATCGACCCAGAATCGGGGATCGTTCGTAAATTCCTGCGGCTCGTATCCGAGTTGTGCGGTGATATTCGCGGAGACGAAGGTGGCCCCAAACTCTCCAGAAGCGGCCGCGGTGTAAATGACGGCGGGAGAGTGGGAGAGCACAAAGGCGAGCCGGGTTTGGCTCTCCCGGAGCGCTTCTTCGGCCTGCTTGCGCTCGGTGATATCCAAGGCCACGCCCACATAGTGTGTGAGCAGGCCGGTTGCCTGATCCACAACGGGAAATCCCCGGTCCCAGACCCAGCGGATGGTCCCGTCCGGACGTAGCACTCGGTATTCGTGGGCAAAGAGCCGTCCTTCCTGCTGCGCAATGAGTTCTTTCACCACACGTGGGCGATCATCGGGATGAATAGCCTCAATGAAGGATTTGGGTTCCGCATACAAGCTGGCGCAGGAGCGCCCCCAGATGCGCTCGTAGGCCGGGCTGATATACAACATTTTGCCGATGCTTGGGTCGGCAGACCATACGACTTCTTCGATGGTCTCGGCAATTTGCCGGAACCGTTCTTCACTCTTCCGAAGGGTGGCCTCCGCTTCCCGCCGATCGGTCATGTCTTCGCAGACCACCAGGATCATGGGATGCCCGTGCGGATCGGTAACCTGTCGCGCCCGTTCTTTGACCCACAGCTGGCTCCCGTCCTTTCGAATTTTCTGAATTTCCCAGTCAAAGGTCGTTTCGGGGCTGCTTGCGCACAGGTGCAACTGGGTGAGCACGGTTTGATGATCATCCGGATGAAAGACGCACAGAACCGACCGATCGATCAGCTCGCCGGGCCGATAGCCGAGCGCGGTGGCGCCGAATTGATTGACAGACAGAATGCGGCCGCTCGGATCGAGCGTGAAATACATGGAGGGGTTCTGTTCATAGAGCAGACGGTATCGGAGTTCGCGCGCCGCGAGGAGGGCCTCAGTCGCTTGATGGCGCATGATTTCCTGTTGCAGGTGGTGAATGGTTTGGTTGAGTTCCCTGGTTCGCTCCTGAAGGCGTTGGTCAAACGTTCGCTGCAGGTCTTGGAGGGCGCGTTCGGAGTCTGTGGACGCATCGGATGGGACGGCCTGGACGGATTGATCCGTGCGGATTTCCATCCGGGCAAGGTCCATAGCATCCGTTGGGGATTCCACCCATTGCGGAGTGAGGTGATCGTGAGGGGGGCTCATCGATGTTGTCTCGTGCCGGTGTTGATGCTTCGGAGGAGCGCTGTCGTTCTGTGCTCCCTCCGGCTAGCTACCGGTAGCGGCCAATTTTCAGCGGTAGGATAGTATGATCGCTCAAAGAAATGCTAGGGGGGAGTAGTAGCAATAAAGGGGGGGGGTACGGAACTAGCTGATCTGGTCTATAGGGCTTGACCGGCTCATTTTTATGTACCAGGCGACGGCTTCCGTTCGCCTGCTGACCTGTAACTTGTCGAAAATATGGGCCAAATAGTTCTTGATGGTCTTATCGCTTAGCCGCAACCGCGCGGCAATTTCCTTGTTGGTTTTTCCTTCGGCGAGGAGGGGCAGAATGGCTCGTTCTTGCGGGGAGAGCTGTTCGAGCCCTTGGGGGGGCGTTGGGTGATCAGGCTTGTTCTGGTGTCGAATCCAGCTGAGGGCTTGCTGGGCGACGCGCGGATCGAGATAACTCTGCCCGCCGGCAATCGTTCGAATTGCCTGAACCAGATCGGTGGCGCGAACGTCTTTTAACAGATAGCCATGCACTCCGCTTTGTACGGCACTCACGACCATCGCTTCTTCTGCAAAGCTGGTCAACATTAGTATGCGGGTGTCGGGAGCAAGCGCCAGTAGTCGGCTGCAGGCTTCGGGCCCTGTCCCATCCGGCAATTTCATATCCAACAGAACCACGTGCGGACGAAGCCTGGCCGTTTCCGTCAGTGCCTCGGCGACCGTTGAGGCGTCCCCGACTATGTGGAGGTCTTGTTCTAGGCTCAACAGAGTTCGGAGTCCCTGGCGGACGACTTCATGATCGTCAACGATGAGAATAGTTGTGCGAGTGTGTTTCATAAGGGTGTCAGTACGGGTTCCAGGAGAAGCTCCGCGGTGAGACGGGTACCCTCGCCCGGTTTTGATTGCACGCGTAGCATCCCCCCGAGTTTTTTCGTGCGGGCCTCCATGTTGGTGAGGCCGTAGCCTCTGCATGGAAGGGCCGCAGTTGAGAAGCCGATTCCGTCGTCGCTGATGGTGAGGCGCAGGCGGGTGCCGCGCAGGCGGAGCGAGATGGAGGCGTGTGTGGCCTGCGCATGGCGGACGCAGTTACTCAAGGCCTCCCGGACGATGTGCAGGATGTCTTGTTCTTCTTCCATGGTGAGCAGGTCCATCGCGCCCGGCTGCAGGTTCAGCGTGATGGAGATGCCGCCGACCTGCTCGTAGGTGTGCTGGAGATTGGCTAGCTCTACCGCCAAATCAAAGTTCTGAATCCTGCCGTCTTTGAGACGGTGGATCGTCCCCCGCACCTCATGGATTAATCGGTTGAGTTGCTCAATCGCATGGGTGCTGGCCTGGGTCGCTTCCGGCGACAGCGGCGGACTGATCTTTCTGGCGGTCTCTAGGCTGAGGCCAATGGCATAGAGGGATTGCAGCACCGAGTCATGCAGGTCGCGCCCCATCCGTTCGCGATCCTCCAGCAGCTGGCTCAAGCGCTCCTCCATCGAAACAAACGAAACAGACAGCGATTCGTCTAACTGGTGTGCGGGTGCAAGGCCTCTGATGCCGGGTCTCTGTCGCGAGGGGCGTGGAGACGTTGGCCGCCCGCCGGTGATCACAAATAAGTCGTGCCCGTCGCGATTCATATTCCATCCTTCTCCGAGTGAGCGACTCTATCGATCTGAATACTTGCGCTGTGTGAGGGGAGGGTAGTGGAGAGTGACGAGAATTGTCACCTGGCGGATCCGCCAGGTGACCAATTCACGTGCTTTCTCCATATCGTGCCCTTACACGAACGCCTCAAGCGAGGCCAAACAGGGGAGGGCGATATGCCAGAGTTGAAAGACATTGCATTTCGAGAAGAGGATTATGTTGTGAGAACATTGCACGGCCCGGAGCTGGATCAGTCCTATCGGCTTCGACATCGGGTGTTTGCGGAAACCTTGCGATGGGTGTTGCCGTCAAGTGATGGGAAAGAGATCGATTTGTACGATGTCTGGGGAACGACGATCGGGTTGGTGCGCGCGGACGGAATGGTCGTTGGAATGGCCCGATTACTCCCTTCGTCCGGGCCATTTATGCTGGAGCATGATCTTGCCGCACTCCTTCCTCCCGGCCACCGGGTGAGAAAGACGTCCGATACTGCCGAAATCACTCGCTTGGCGGTCACGCCGGAAATCCGCGACAAAGGACTGTCGGCCAGGATCATGCTTGCGGTGTTGAAAGGCGTGTATCAGTGGGCGGTTGAGAACAACGTTCGATACTACTATCTGGAGGTGGAGCATCGATTCCTCAGGGTATTGCGCGCGTTGGGATTCCCCTGTGAGCCGTTAGGCGCGCCGGTCTCGCTCCCGCCGGCAGGAGCGAGTTCTGTGGCGGCGGTCTACGACATGATGCAGTTCGATGAACAGAATGCCAGAAGGCGTCCAGAATTCCTGCAATGGATGTCGACTATTCAAACAATGGACGGAGTTGTAGTGACGGGGCGTCAGGCATTGGCCTGCACGAATCAGGAGCTGGTGCAGGCAGGTGCAGCGGGCGGGTAATTGATCCCAGGCCGAGGCCCGAAGCCGGATTGCGAAAGGCCGCAGTTGTTAGACGACGTTGGGGAGCCCGTGCTCGATGGCGGTTGCAACGGCTTGCGATCGGGATGTCACGTCGAGTTTCGAGAAGATGCTCCCCACGTGAAACCGGACCGTTCGTTCGGTGACGCCGAGGATTTGACCAATTTCTCCATTGGTCTTCCCGTTTTTCATCCAGTTCAAGATCGTCATCTCACGCAGTGTTAATTCCCGGACGCATTGATCAAGGTTTTGAGAATGGGGAGGCGCGGTTCGAAGCAGGGCGAGATGAATATGGTAGCCGAAATACTCGATCAACTGGAGGTACCGTTCGGCATCAACGGGCCCTGCCGAGGCGAATGAGCAGAAGGTCGCGATGCCGCATGCCGAATCGATGGATCCGGTTGTAATGCCGTCCCCGAGCCCGAACTCTTTGGCGGCCGCGATGAACTCCTGTTGTTTTTCCGACGCGCCGGTGTTGTACGTTTTGGCCCAGTGTTGGGTGCCTGGCTTCTGCAGCGCGGTTTGGAAGACCGGATCGACGTCGAAATAACCTTTTTGCCAGTAGAGACGCAGCCATTCTTCCGGGTAGCTGGCATTGAGGACATTCGTAAATCCTTCGAACGTTCCCGTGGGACCCAACCTCGCCAATCCGCCGATCACTCTGGTAAACGGAAAGAGATGCTGAAATCGGACGAGGACCGATTTGACGTCATCGACATTGTCCGATTCCGCGGTGTAGTGGAGAAGTTCAATGAAGCCTTCGCATTCGGATTTCGAGAGGCGAGCGAACAGCTCTCCTGGGAAGGGGCGTTTGTTCCGGGCGTAAGCCATTAGTCCCTCCTGGTCGGATGACAAGGGAAGCCTAGCACGGGGGGGAAGGGAAGAACAATGGGGTCTGGAGACGGGCGTGAGGACTGTGGGAGAGAGATAGAAGGCCAAGCTACTACCAAGTGGCACTACCGTGATGTATGGGGAGAGGGCAATATGCCGGTGGCGTTATGAAGCCGAATATGAACAGTGTCAGCAATTGCCTGGGGTATCGGATGCGGTATGGGATTGCGCTCCTGTGCCTGTGCGCCATGTGTTTCAGTTCCCCTCGGACGGCTCTCGCGCAAGCCCTTCGGTTTCAACCACAAGGGGCTGCCGCTGTTGGCCAAGGGAATGCCTTTGCCGCGCA
Organism: Nitrospira sp.; assembly: GCA_035968315.1. Classification (NCBI taxonomy): domain Bacteria; kingdom Pseudomonadati; phylum Nitrospirota; class Nitrospiria; order Nitrospirales; family Nitrospiraceae; genus Nitrospira; species Nitrospira sp. The sequence continues at coordinate 47,019 of JAVYIN010000009.1, read as the reverse complement.
GGCAGACGATGCATCCGCGATTCATTACAACCCAGCTGGGCTGACACAGGTTGAGGGAATTCAAGCTATTGGGGGGACCGCTCTGCTTGGTGGGTCGGTAAAGTATAAGAATATATCCGGGGCCGATATTCGCGGTGATATGGGGGGCAGTGCCGTATTCCCTCCACCGAGTCATGCTTATTTCAGTGCCAATTTGGGCGCGCTTGGGTTGGCGAGCCTCTCGCGGATGACGGTGGGGCTTGGACTGACTTCTCCCTTCGGGTTGAATACGCGCTATCCCGTCGATGGGCCGTTTAACACGGCGGCAACGGTTGCAACCTTACCCCTGATCGATATCAAGCCGACGGTGGCCTACAAAGTGACGGACGATCTGTCCATCGGCCTCGGGGCCGATATCTATACGTTTGCCAATTTTCTAGGGGAAGGCCAGGTCGAACAGCGGCAAGTTGGGGCGGGGCTCTATGGCATTCCAGCCGGGGCTTCGGTGGAACTCAACGGGAAAGGGACTGGCGTGGGGATGAATGCCAGCCTCTTGTATGCCCCGATCAAAAACCATGAGGGCAAACCCCTCGCTTCGATTGGCCTGGTCTATCGCAGCCAGGCCGTGCTTCCGTTGCATGGCGCGCTGTTGGTCAATGGCGCGAAAGTCGCTGAGGCTTCCACAAGCCTCGCCCTTCCGCCGATCTATACCGCGGCGGTGGCGGTCTGGCCGGTGCGCACCAGTGAGCGGGAATGGAAGCTGGAACTGGATGTGGACTATGTCGTCTGGAAATCCAATCAGAATCTGGACGTGCGTCTATCCAATGGTGTCACGGTGCCTCAGCCTCAACAGTGGAAGACCGTCCAGGTCGTGGCGGTCGGGACGGAATATACGTGGCTCAATCCTGCGTGGTTGCGGCATTGGAACATATCGGCCCGGGCCGGCTATACCAGAACCGAAAACCCTGTGCCGGATCTGACGTTTAATCCGGCGACTATTTCCCTGTCATCTAACACGCTCTCACTTGGGGCAGGGTTTCTGTGCAGAAAGGGTGGCCGGTTTCTAGGAATCGTTCCCTGCGGAGGCGAGTCGGCTGTGTGGCCCAAGGCCATGGGGTTTGATGTGGCCTATCAGGAATGGTTTTACGAGCCGCATACGGTGGCGGGAAATCAGAATCCTACGGTCAACGGAACCTATCACGCCTTTGTCCATTTGGGGACGGTTAGCGTCAAATTCCTTTTTTAAGTCTGCGCGACGATTAGGTGAGGGTGTTGCGGAGAGCCGCGATGGTGGTGGCGTCGAGGCCGGCCTCTGCGAGGGCACTGTCGCTGGCCGCGGCCAGCGCATCGACGCTGCCGAACTGTTTCAGCAAGGTGGTCCGTCTGATCTCGCCGATCCCGATGATGTGATCCAGCTTTGACGCGATCAAGGCTTTGCCGCGGAGCTTGCGATGGTAGCCCAAGGCAAACCGGTGCGCTTCGTCGCGGATGCGTTGCACCAGGTGCGTAGCCGGGGCATTCGGTCTCAAGAGGATGGGATTCTTCCGGCCGGGCAGAAAGATGCGCTCATCTTTTTCACCGCGCGCCTTGGCCAGGCCCATAATGGCTTGGTCATGGTGGCCGGCCTGCTTCAGCCCTTCCATGGCGGCGGCCAGTTGTCCGAGCCCTCCGTCGATCAGGATCAAATCGGGGCGGGCCAAATCCTCTGATGTTCCATACCGCCGGGCGACGACTTCCTGCATGCTGGCGAAGTCGTTGGCGCCCGTCACTGTCTGGATTTTGAACCGGCGATAATCCGCCTTCTTCATCTGGCCGTCTTCCCACACGACCATTGAGGCGACGGACTGTTGGCCCATTGTGTTGGAGATGTCGAATCCTTCGATCCGTCTGGGAGCCTTGTCGAGGTGGAGCAACCGTTTCAGGTCTTCGACCGCCTGAAGGTCGAGGGCTTCGTCTCTGAGATGATCGGCTACTGCTGCGGCGGCATTTTCTTCCGCCAGCAATACCAGCTGATGTTTCGTGCCGCGCTCCGGAGCGAGGACCTTCACGCCGGATCCCCGTTTGTCGCTGAGCCATTGTTCGATCAGTTCGGCGTCGGCGAGGGCTGCGGGAACGAGGAGTTCTTTCGGCGGTTGGCCGTCCTTATTGTAAAACTGTTCGATGGCCGATCGGACCAGGTCCTCGTCGCTCACATCGGCAGACTGGGGCCAGAAGAAATCCTTCCGGCCGATCAAGAGCCCGCCGCGCACGAAGAGCAACTGCAGATCCACGGCGGTGCCTTGCCGGGCAAGGCCGATGACGTCCTGATCCGTCGATGCGGTCTGGGTGATGCGCTGTTTTTCAAGCGTCCGCTCGATCTTGAAGAGCCGGTCACGAATCCTCGCCGCTTCTTCGAACTCCTCCCGTTCCGCGGCGGCGTCCATGCCGGCCCGCAATTCGTCCAGCAATTCACGATCGCGCCCTTCCAGAAACTGCCGAACCTGGCTGACGATCTTGTGGTACTCCTCCTGCGATTGGTTGCCGGTGCAGGGCGCCATGCACCGCTTGATCTCGAATTCCAGGCAGGCCCGCTCCGCCGTCCCGTCGATGTCGATGGTGCAGGTCGCCAGCGGAAAGGCTTTCTTGATGACCTTCAGCGTTTCGCGGAGTGCGCCGGCCGGGGTGTAGGGGCCATAGTAGAGGGCGCCGTCTTTTTGGACGCGCCGGACAATGGAGAGGCGGGGGAACCGCTCTTTGACCGGCAGGCGGAGATAGGGGTACTGCTTGTCGTCACGCAGCACGATGTTGAAACGGGGCCGGTGCCGCTTGATCAGATTGCTTTCGAGGATGAGGGCTTCGAGTTCCGACCGGGTGACGATGGTTTCCAGATCGGCAATCTGGCTGACGAGCAGCGTCGTTTTGGGGCTGTGGTCGGCGGTGCGTTGAAAGTATGAGCGGACACGGTCGGCCAGCGACGCGGCCTTGCCGACGTAGAGATAGTCGCCGGCCTGGTCCTTGAAGAGATAGACGCCTGGATTCGGCGGCAAATGGTCGAGTTTGGAGTGGAGTGCGTCGGTCGTCATACATCATCCGTCAATCGTAAGAATAGCAGGAACCACCGTGCTCTTTCTTGCCGATTGACGAATGGCGCCTGACGGTGACCGCCGGCCTTACTTGAGCCCGCGCAGGAACGAGGGGCTCACGCTGCCCCGCGCCACTTCGGCCACGGGACCTTTCATCGTCAGGCTGAAGTCTGGCGCGACCTCGATGTTGAGCTGGCCGCCCGGCATCTTGACTGTGACGGGGCTCTTGACCAGCCCCAGGCGCACCGCCGCGCTCGCGGCCGCGCATGAGGACGAACCGGAGGCTTGCGTCTCCCCGGCCCCGCGCTCCCAAATCAGGATGAAGATTTCCTTGGGCCCGGTCGGGACAGCCAATTGCACATTCGTCCGCTTGGGGAAGAGGGGGTGGTTTTCCAATACAGGCCCGAGCTTCAGCAGTTCTTCGCGCGACCAGGACTCCCCAGTTGGCTTGAAAACGACGCAATGGGGATTGCCGACACTGACGCCGGTGAACAGGAGCGACTGTCCGGCTGCGTCGATCGGCTGTTGAATCAATTCCGGCACGCCGAGGGTGCAAGGAAGCGCCGCCGGTTTGAACGTGGCCTGCCCCATTTCGACCGTGACGGCGCTGGCGTCGCCATGGCGATCTACATGCAGATCGATGGTGACGAGGCCGCCTTTCGTCTCAACCGTGAAATGCTTTTTCTTCGTCTTGCCGGTCGCATGGAGGTAGCGGGCGAAAATGCGCAACCCGTTGCCGGATTTTTCCGCTTCGCTGCCGTCCGGGTTGTAAATGCGCAGGCCGAAGTCGGCTTTCTTGGTCGGGACGAGGGCGAGGATGCCGTCACTGCCCAGGCCCCAATTGCGGTCGCAGACCGCTTTGATGTTCTTCGGTGTGAGTTTGAACGTCAGTTCCTTTGGATCCATCACGATGTAGTCGTTGCCCAGGCCGTGGCCGCGGAAAAACCCGTTCTTCATACCAATCTCCTTCAGGGTGAAGCGATGCTGTCAGGCGTCGAAGGTAGCATGAAGCCAATCGGCAGGAAAAGAGGGAGGTGATGATCAGACGATCGTCACGCCGTGAGGCCGTTCGATCAATTCGATCTCATAGCCGTCTGGGGCATCAATGAAGATGAACCGGCTGCCGGAGGAGGTCTGTGTGGGACCGTCCGTGATCTTCACGCCTTTTGACGTGAGCGAGGCGATGGTGTGGTCAAGATTCTCCACCTGAAAGGCGAGATGGACCAGATCCTCCTGCACCTTCACAGGCCCGCTCGGGGGAAAGCTGGTCAGTTCGATCAACTCGTCGCTGTTGGGGACTTTCAAAAAGGCGAGCTGTGATCCGCGCGGCGAGGTCTTGCGTTCGACCACTTCAAGACCCAGCACGTTCGTATAGAACCGGATCGTCTGGTCCAGATCGCTGACGCGCATGCGGGTGTGGAGGAGTTTGGTGACCTTCATATGAGGAGCTTATAGCAGATCGCCTATAGCCGATGGCAAGAGACAGGGGTTTCTCCTCCTGCCTACGCTATTTGCTATCAGCCATCAGTTCTTTCTCGCCGGTCCTGCGGTCTTTCGCAGCAGCAGCTCGGCGCTTCCCGGGATTAAGAAGTCCGGCATGGGGCCGATTTCCTGAAAGCCGTGCTTCTTATAGAAGGCTCTGGCGGGCGTATTGAAGTCGGAGACGCAGGCGAAGAGGTTCTTCGTTCGTCCAAATACGAGGGGCTCGATGTGTCCGAGTAACTGGCCCCCCAGCCCATGGCCTCTTGCCCATGACGCCACCCCGAGCAATTCCAGATAATCGCCCAGCAGAAATTTCTCGCGAAGCAACGCGATGCCGGCCACCTTCCCATCAACCAGGGCGACAAGCGCCTCACGGCCTTGCGGGAGGGGGGAGAAGATCCGGTTCCAATCGGCGCTGGTGTAGCCGAGTGTCTTCCAGGGATCGGAGCCGGCGAGGAGCTGCACCACCGCGTCGCGGTCATCCTGCTGCATCGCTCTGATGGTTGGGAGGCTCATGGATTCTTTTGTGTGCAAGCCAGGAGATCACTGACCGTCATGGGTTTCAGGGCTTTGCGTGGGAGCACGTCCGCCGTCAACCGCTCGATGACTTCCCTGGTCTGCTTTCCTTTGCCGTTGGCATGGAGCACGACGATGCTGCCCGGTTTTGCGCGTTTCTCGATGCGGGCGAGGATGTGATCCGCTGACAGGGTGGGATCCGGGTCGCCCGATTCGATGTTCCATTGAATGAAGCGCAGGCCGAGCTGTTTCACGACATCTACGGTCGTGTCGTTATATTCGCCATAGGGCGGGCGAAAGAGCGTGGCGTCATGGGCATAGCGTTCATGCAGGAACCGGACGGGCCGGTGGATTTCTTCGCGTTGCTCGTCGGCGTCGTGCATCGGCAGATGCGCATGGACTTCGCCGTGCGTGCCGACTTCAAAGTAGTCGATGCCGAGCAGCTGCTCGACCTCGGCATCATGCTTGGTGATCCATTTGCCCGACATGAAAAATGTCGCAGGGATCCGGTGCTGGACAAGGTAGTCCACCAGGGCCTGATCGAACCCTGGTCCCTTTCTGACGGGGCAGAGATCGAAGGTGAGCGCGATGCCTGGGCAGGACGGAGGGCCTGACTTGATGACTTGGGCTGATCCAAGTTGGGGCGCGACCAGTCCGATGACGCCGATGCAGAGGAAAGCCCATGCTCGAAGTGACATGCAATCTAGTATACCTCAAGCCGGGCGAAGAAGAGTTGACCCGTTGTTTATTCGACTGTTACGGTGGGCCTATGCAATTGCCTTCGTGGGAAATCGGCCGGGCCTTGGGCATTCCGATTCGCATTCATGCCTCCTGGTTCCTGGTCTTTTTCTTTGTGACCTCCAGCCTCGCGTCCGGGTTTCTGCCGGAGAATCTGCCGGGATTGTCCGAGGAGCGGTACTGGGCGATGGGGGCCGTCGCGGCGGTGTTGTTGTTCCTGTCCGTGCTCTTGCACGAACTGGGGCATTCCTATGTCGCGCTGCGCTACCGCATTCCCATCAGCCAGATCACCCTCTTTCTCTTCGGCGGAGTGGCGCATATGCGGGAGGAGCCGCCGCATCCCAAAGCGGAGTTTCTCATCGCCATCGCGGGCCCAGCCGTGAGCTTTCTTCTGGGCGGGCTCTGCCTCGGAGCCGTCGAGGTGGCGGGAACCGTGGGCGAGGCGGCGGGATGGAAGGGGTTGATGATGCTCGGGAGCCTGCTGGGCTTCGTCAATGTGCAGCTGGGACTCTTCAACCTGATTCCGGGATTTCCGCTGGACGGGGGACGGGCGTTGCGTGCCGGTCTCTGGGCGTGGGGGAAGGATTTCTATCGGGCCACGGTGCAGGCGTCGTTTGTCGGCCAGTCCTTCGGGGTCTTGCTGGGCCTGGCCGGAGTGATGGTCGTCATCGGGGCGTTGAGCGGCGATTTGCCCGAATCGATGGCGTCGAATGGCGGGTGGGTGGTCATTCTCGCCACGTTTCTCTTTGCGACCGCCTTGGCGAGCCGCCGTCAGGCGGTGGTGCGGCAATCGCTGGCCGTGGTGCCGGTGCGGGATCTCATGGTGCAGACGGTGGTCTCGATTCCTCCGGACTGCACGATTGCCGACGCCGTCAATCAGTACTTCGTGCCGCATGGGTATGGCGGGTTTCCGGTCGTGGCCGAGGGGCAGCTGGTGGGGCTGGTCACGGTGATGGACGTACAGACGGTGCCCCAATCGCTCTGGGCCTGGAAGATCGTGCAGCAAGTGATGCGGCCGGCGGATCCCTCGCTCACGATCGAACCGAACGCGCCGGTCTTAGACGCCATGCAGCGGATGACGCAAGCCGGCTGGGATCGTTTGGTGGTGGTGCAGGAGGGACAGGTGATCGGGCTCGTGACCCATTCCGCGATCCTGCATTATCTGCAACTGCACAAGGCGTAAAACGTATCTCGCAAACGGCGAGAGGCGGATGGCGCGTCGCTGCTCACTCGGCTCGTGCGACGGAAATATTCTGCGCGATGGCGACACGGATGAGATGGACGACGAGCAGGAAGCCGTAGACCACGCAGAAGAATTTGAAGGTCACACGGTAGAAGTCCATCAAGAGGATGGGCAGGCAGAGGGCAAAGATGAGGCTGGCGACCAGCGTCACGAAGGTGAGCCGGCGGCAGAATTCATAGGAGGGTTCTTTCCCGATGGGTTTCAGTGCGCGGGCATAGCGCGCGGCCCGTTGGAGGCGCGCCTCCCGCATCGCATCGTCCGGTTGTCCCCAGTAGCTGAGCGAGACATATCCGATCACGATGAACAGCCAGGGCAGCGACCACAGCGGCCAATAGACCATGCCTGCATAGCCGTCGCTGCTGATCAGCGTGGCGTAGGAGGGGGCATAGAGGAGTCCCAGCGCTAACGGAAGCATCCGTTCGTCGCTCGGGCGTGCTCCCTCGGGCCCGCCGTGGATCAATTCCTGTTCAAATAGCGGATAGCCGTACTTCAGAACGACGAGGGCAATCGCCGCGCTCATGGTCTTGTCCGGAATGTAGCGCACGCAGTTCTGGAACCAGTTGACGACCGCCCAACTGAGATTCTCCCCCCATTGCAGGCCCAGGATCGATTCCAGCGCCACCCGCACGGTGCTTTCCCACTGCGTCACGCGGGCGCTCAATGACTCGGCGACGTCGGGGTTGAGCGCAAACGTGGTGCGCTCGTTCAGTGCGGCTTGCACCAGCGTGCCGGGGATGCTCATAACCACTGCGCCGACAACCCCGAAGCTGAGCAGGAACCAGGTGTGAGCCAGGGCAGAGCTCTTGGCCGTCCGCACATATTTCTGAAAGCCCGGTTGTCTCGCCAGAACGCCCCAGAAGAGCGCGCCGGTCATATTGACGAGCGACCAGGGGAAGATCACGACATCGGCGCCGACCTCCGGATAGAGGAGCCAGTTCACGACGGAATTGGACAATAAGGCGGCGATGGCGCCCCACCAGGGGCCCAGGAGGAATGCCACCAGCGCCGTGCCGGTCATATCAAGAAACAGGATGCTTTCCATATGGCGGCTGAGGGTCAGCCCGACATAGTTGAGCAACACTCCGGCGGCCATGATGACGCCCGTTTCATAGAGCAGCAAATAGGACGATCCGCGGAGTGGCTTGGAGGAAAAGAAGTCGATCGTCGATGTAGCGGCAGGGGAGGCTCGCTCCGGTTGTGCGGCGTTCGTTCCTTCTTTTCCTGATCGGAGGCGATGCTGGAGGTCGAGGAGCTTTTCCAGCACGGTCAGCATGGCCGCGACAAAGCCCGCGATCGTGCCGCCCAACATCAACATCTCTTTGCCGAAATCTTCGGACATGAAGACCTCCGTTTCCGCCGGAAGCCATTGTATCGGGGAAGGGGGGATTGGACTACAAAAAGCCCGGAAGTTGCACGGGCTCAACATGGCTCTGGCAAGGGGATCGGCCCGAGCCGTGAGGGAGGGGCACAGGCTAGGCGGCGGATGGTGCCGATGGAGGTGTCATGGCCTGGGCGTGCTGCTGGAGCTTGTGGGTGACGACGGCGCCGAACAAGAGCAAGCTGGCCGAATAGTAGACCCACAGGAGCATCAACACGATTTCCAGGAGCGAGCCATAGAGGCGCACGTAGACGGTGGCATAGCCACTGTAGGTGACGAAGAGGAGTTTGGCGGCGACCCAGAGGAGACCGAAAGTCAGCCCTCCGATCATGGCTTCCCGCCAAGCCGGCCGGCGGCGCGGCACGTAGCGGTAGAGGCTGCTGACTGCCACAAAGGCCAAGCCGAAGGGGACGGTGTAGGTCAGCAGGAATTCGTGGGCGGCCAATGCCACGAGATCCAGCCCCCAGAGTTGCGGGACATAGCTGGTCAAGAAGTTGATGATCTGAGTGGCAACGTAGGAAATGATGAGCAGCAATCCCGTGGCGCCCAAGGAGGCGACGGAAATCGCCGTGGAGATCAGCGGGTGGCGCCGCCAGGTGCTTTCGAAGACGACATTCAACGCATAATCCAGTTCATAGAACACGAGCGCGCCGAACCAGGCGAAGGACAGAAAGACAGCCCAGCGCACGCTCTCCAGCACGCTGATGCGGTGCAGCTCATCGGCCAGCCGTTCACCCAGCGAAGGGAGGAAGCCCTTGAGGAAGCTGAGGAGGAATTGCTCTCCGATCACATCCTGACTGACGAGGAAGCTGATGCCGTACAGCAGCAGGAAGACGAGCGGAAACAGCGAGAGCAGGGAGAAGAACGCCAGCGAGGCCGCCAGGCTGGCACAGCCATGCCGTCGAAAGGCTTTGACCACGTCGAGGAGGAAGCGCAGGGCTGGCAGCATCGTTCAGGACCCTTTAGGGGTGGCTGCGTTCGGTGCAAGCCGACAGGTGCGAGCCTAGCATGAGCGGGGCGGCGGCGCACCTGTTTCAACAAAGACGGAGCGTTACTTCAGGGTCAGCGCGGCCTGGGTGGCCAGGTTCACAATGGGATTGGGATACAGGCCGAAGAAGAGCACACCGGCAATGGCGCAGGCCAGGACAATGGACAAGGCCGGCGACGGCACGAAGCGCGGCGACGTGGCGGTGACCTCACCCGGCTCCCGCATGTACATCACCATGACGAGGCGCAGATAGTAATAGGCGGAAATGGCGGCGAAGACCAAGGCGAGGATTGCCAGCCAGGACATGCCCGCCTGGACCGCCGCCATGAAGACATAGAACTTGCCGATGAATCCCGCCGTCGGGGGAATGCCGGCCAGTGAGACCATGAAGATCAGCATGAACAGGGCGGCGAGGGGATGGCGCTTCGCGAGGCCGCTGTAGTCTTCGATCTCTTCCCCCTCCTGGCCGCCCTTGCGCAACATGGCGACAATGGCAAAGGCGCCGAAGGTCATGAAGGCGTAGAGGGCGATGTAGAGCATCACACTGGCAATGGCCGAGGTCGAATCGGCGGCTTCGAGCCGCCCGGCCGCCACGATGCCGATCAAGGCATAGCCGGCGTGGGCGATGCTGGAGTAGGCCAGCATCCGCTTAATGTTCGTTTGGACAAGGGCAACGATATTGCCCAATATCAATGTGCCGATGCAGAGCAGCAGGAAGATCGCGGACCAGTTGGCTTTGACTCCGCCGAGTCCCTCCACAAAGACCCGCAGGAAGGCGCCGAAGCTGGCGGCTTTTGCGGCGACGGCCATGAAGGCCGTGACGGAGGTGGGGGCGCCTTGGTAGACGTCCGGCGTCCACATGTGGAACGGCACCACGGCCAGCTTGAAGCTGAATCCGACCGCCAGGAGAATCGTCGCGAACAAGAGCAACGGATCGTTCAAGCTTCGTTCGGCGATGGCGGCGGCAATGGCCGGAAGCTGCGTGCTGCCGGCTGCGCCGTAGAGCAGGGAGATGCCGTACAGCAGGATGCCGGAGGAAAACGCGCCGAGCACAAAGTATTTGGCCGAGGCTTCCAGGGAGCGGGGTTCCGCTCGTTTTAATCCCGCCATCACATAGAGTGAGAGCGACATGAGTTCGGTGCCGAGATAGATCGTCAGGAGGTCGGCGCCGGACACCATCACCATCATGCCGGACAAGGCCAGCAGAACAAACCCATAGTACTCGCCGAAGTAGATCCGCTCCTCTTTCAGATAGGGGAAGGACAATAAAATAGTCAGGCCGGTGACGAAGTACAGCAGCAGTTTCCAAAAGCAGGAATAGGCATCGACCACGACCAGTCCGCCGAACGCCGTGGTCGGATCGCTCATGCGGGCGGCGGTCAGGCCCATGCAGATGGCCATGGTGGCCAGACTGAGCCAGGCCAGCCCGTCCTTCTTCGACGCAGGGGTGATGGGATCCAGGGCGAGGACGGCGCAAGCCGCGAAGATCACCAGCAGCTCCGGCAGAATGGGGAACAGATCGTGGGCCGAGATCGTCATGGCCGTGCCGCTTCCTCCATCGCTTGAATCATGTGGGCCTTCTGAATGGGATTGCTCAGCGGCGCGACCCGCCCCGTGGAGGTGGGCGATTCACGCGGCGGCGCGGTGGCGCGGGCGACCACCTGTGTCACTGAGGCATGCATGCGGGTGAGAATCGGGTTGGGAAACAGGCCGATCCAGAACACCAGCACGACCAGCGGAATCAACGTCAGCATCTCGCGCTGATTGAGATCCTTCAGCTTGGGGAGAAACTTGGCTAAGGGCTCCCCGAAGGCCACCCGCTGGACCATCCAGAGAATATAGGCGGCCGCCAGGATAATCCCCAGCGACGCAATCGCCGCCGCGAGTTTGCTCCACAGAAAGGTTCCGACCAGCACCATGAACTCGCCGACAAAACTGTTGGTGCCGGGAAGCCCGAGCGAGGAGAGGGCGAAGATGACCAGCAGGGTGGCATACCGGGGCATCGGCTTCGTGAGGCCGACGTTGTCGGCAATCTGGCGGCTGTGAGTCCGTTCGTAGATGATGCCGACGCAGAGGAAGAGGCCGCCGGTCGTGATCCCGTGGTTGACCATCTGCATCACGGCGCCCTCAATGCCCTGCTGATTGAACATGAACAGTCCCAGCGTCACGAACCCCATATGGCTCACGCTGGAATAGGCGATGAGCTTCTTGATGTCCGCCTGTGCCAACGCCATGTAGGCGCCGTAGATGATGGCCACGATCGAGAGGGTCACGACCATCGGGGTAAAGTCTTTCGACGCGTCGGGCAGCATCGGCAGGCTGAACCGCAGGAACCCGTAGGTGCCCATCTTGAGGAGGACGCTGGCCAGGATCACGCTGCCGGCGGTCGGCGCTTCCACGTGGGCGTCCGGCAGCCAGGTATGGAACGGAAACATCGGCACCTTCACCGCGAAGGCGGCGAAGAAGGCCAGGAAGAGCCAGAACTGGAGCCGTGACGAATAGGTGTGCTGGCTCAGCTGGACGATGTCGAAGGTCTGGCCGCCCTGGAAGTAGAGGGCGATGATGGCCACCAGCAGCAGCACGCTCCCGGCCAGGGTGTAGAGGAAGAACTTGATGGCGGCATACAGCCGGTTCGGTCCGCCCCAGACGCCGATCAGCAGATACATCGGAATCAGCATCGCTTCCCAGAACACGTAGAAGAGCACGAAATCCAGCGCGGCAAACACGCCGATCATGGCGGCTTCCATGATCAGCAGCATGGCCATGAAGCTGCGAATGCGCGATTCGATCGAGCGCCAGGAAATCGAGACGCAGAGCGGCATGAGGACGGTCGTCATCAAGACGAGCGGCAGGCTGATGCCGTCCAGGCCGAGGTGATAGTGAACGGGCGGCGAGGTGATCCAGGCGGCGTTCTCGGTGAACTGCATCTGGCTCGACGAGGCGTCGAACAGCCACCAGAGGGGAAGCGACAGCAGCAGATCGGCCAGGGTGACGCCGAGCGCGACCATGCGGACGCTGGTCTCCTTGACGAAGAACAGCGCGGCTGCGCCGGCCAGCGGAAGGAGAATCAAGAATGTCAGCCAGGGGAATCCGCCCGATTGCATAGGCCCTCAAAACACCAAAAAGACTGTGACCAGAATGACCACGCCCAGGGCCATCGCCAAGGCGTAATGCTGCGTCTGCCCGCTTTGTACCAGGCGCAGCAGCCAGCCGCCCCAGGCGATCCCACGGGCGATGCCGTTCACGGCGCCGTCAATGATCGCGACATCGACGCGCTTCCACATTTCTGCCGCCGCGGTAAACGTCGGCCGGACGAAGGCCTTGTCGTAGGCTTCGTCCACGTACCACTTGTTCAGCGAGCCCTCATAGAGGCTCTTCCACTGCCGGGCAAACTGGTCCGGCAGCTGGGGGTTCAGCACATACACATAGTAGGCGCCCGCGATGCCGGTGAGGCCCATGAGGGTGGCGACGATCATGATGCCGAGTCCCGCCGCGCCATGCTCATGAGGGGCCGCCCCGCTGTCGCCATGGGCAAACACCGGCTCAAGGAACGAGGGAATGCCGACATACCCGGCGACGATGCTCAGGACGGCCAGGACGATCAGCGGGATCGTGATGGTGTTGGACGGCTCATGGATATGTTTGGCGTGATGCGGATCCACGCGCGACGGTCCCCAGAAGGTCACGAAGACCAGCCGGAAACTATAGAAGGCCGTCATCAACGCCGTCAGCAGGCCGAGAATCGTCAGAACCTGTCCCAGCGATCCCGAGGACCAGGCCGAGACGAGCAAATCGTCTTTGCTGAAGAACCCGGCGGTCAGTGGAAAGCCGGCCAGCGCCAGCGAGCCGACGACGAAGGTCCAATAGGTGACGGGAAGCTTGTTTTTCAGGCCGCCCATATGCCGCATGTCCTGCTCATGGTGCAGTGCGACGATCACGGAGCCGCATCCCAAAAAGAGCAAGGCCTTGAAGGCGCCATGGGTGAGCAGATGGTACATGCCCGCGGTATAGGCGCCGAGGCCGCAGGCCATGACCATGTACCCCAGCTGGCTGACGGTGGAGTAGGCGACCACGCGTTTGATGTCGGTTTGCGTGAGGGCGATCGTGGCGCCAAGGACCATGGTGGCGGCGCCGACCAGTGCCACGACAGTCATCGCAGTCGGGGACAAGTTATAGAGCGGGGCGAGCCTGGCGACCATGAAGACACCGGCGGTGACCATGGTGGCGGCATGGATCAGCGCCGAAATAGGCGTGGGACCTTCCATCGCATCCGGGAGCCAGACATGCAGCGGTACTTGCGCGGATTTGCCAATGGCCCCGGTGAACAGGAGCAGGCAAATGAGCGTAAAGACCGACACCTCCCACGTGCCGCCGAAGGGGCTCAGCAGATTGATGGTCTGGTTGGCGGCCTCGTGGGCGGCGGGAAAGATTTCCAGATAGTTCAGCGTGCCGAAGCTGGTCCAGACCAGCAGGAGGCCCAGCATGAAGCCGAAGTCGCCCACGCGATTGACGAGGAACGCCTTCGTCGCCGCGGCACAAGCCGAGGCCCGCTCATACCAATGGCCGATCAGGAGGTAGGAACAGAGACCGACCGCTTCCCAGAAGACGAACAGTTGGAGCAGGTTGTCGGCGAGCACCAGCATCAGCATCGAAAAGGTAAAGAGCGCGATGTAGCTGAAGAAGCGTGCGTACCCCGTTTCTCCGTGCATGTACCCGATCGTATAGATATGGACGAGTGAACTGACGGTCGTGACCAGCAACAGCATGACCGCCGTGAGGCGGTCGATATAAAGTCCGATGTGAATGTCGAGCGCGCCCGATGTCAGCCAGGTGTACAAGGGCTGGGCGATCACCCCTCCTTGCGCCACCTCGATGAAGGCGGTGACGGCCAGGAGCCACGACAGCAGGACCGCCGGGACGGCAACCAGATGGGCCCGTTCCTTAATCCGCGAGCCGGCGAGGCCGAGCACGAGAAAGGCGGTCAGCGGCAATAATGGAATCAGCGCATACATCGTTTAGTTACCACTTGAGCAAACTGAACTCTTCCACGTTGATCGTATCCTTAGCCCGGTGCAGGGCGATGATGATGGCCAGCCCCACGGCGACTTCCGCTGCCGCAACGGTCAGGGCGAAAAAGACAAACACCTGGCCGCCGAGATCGTGGAGATGCTCGGAGAAGGCCACGAAGTTGATGTTCGTGGCGTTCAGCATCAGCTCGACCGACAGCAGAATGGCGATGATGTTCCGCCGGATCAACACCCCGACCATGCCGGTGAGAAAGACCACCGCGCTCAATATGACGTAGTAGGTGACGGGGACGGTCATGACATCCTCGTGATGCGTAACGGGTAACGGGTAACGGGTGATTGGGGCAATCTAGTTGATAGCAATCGCATCACCCTTCGCTCCTTGCGTCCCCAACATCTCGCTTCGCCAGGATAATCGCGCCGATCATCGCGACCAGCAGGATCAGCGAGGCGACTTCAAAGGGGAAGAGATAGGTCGAAAAGAGCACTTCGCCGATCGCCAGGGTATTCTCGCCGCTCCCGGTTTCCACCGGGGCCACGGATTGCGGCGCGGCCGCGATGCTGCCCCCGATCAAGACCATGAATTCGATGAGCAGCGGGACGCAGACGAAGGCGACCGTGCGCCATTGGCTGTGGTACCGGTCATCCCGATGGAGGTTGAGCAGCATCACGACGAACAGGTACAGCACGAGAATGGCGCCCGCGTAGACGATGATTTGGACGGCCGCGAGGAACTCGGCATGGAGCGTGACGTAGAGTCCGGCGACGTGAAAAAACATCACGAGCAGCGAGAGGGCGCTATAGACCGGATTCCTGAGCGCGACGACCAGGATGGCCGTGAGCGCAATCACTCCGGCGAAATACCCAAAAAACAACTGATCCACGTCTCTCCTCTAGGGGGCCGTTGCCCCGATGTTCTCCGGCGCGGGCCAATCATTCCCATGCTCCCCCCGCCGCTACGGTGATGAGGGAAGCCGGCTCCGCCTTCCGGCCTCAGTTCGGTTTCTGCGGCACGTGCTTGAACGCCACGTTGAAGAAGGCGACGTTCGGATGCTGCAGTTCCAGGCGTTTTTCGCGCACCGGGAACGACCGGTCACCGATGGCGAGCAGCTGCTGCTTGTTCAGATGGAGTTGCCGCTTGTCGTACACGGCCCATTCGAATTCCCTGGTCATGCCGAGCGCATCGACCGGGCAGGCATCGACGCACATTCCGCAGAACAGGCAGCGCGTCATGTCCATGTAATATTCTTTGGAGTAGCGCTTGGTCGGCTCCCCCGGCACTTCCCCGCTGACCACGCGAATTACACGCGACGGACAGGCCGCTTCGCAGAGATCGCATCCGACGCATTTTTCCGTTCCGTCATCGTAGCGGAGCAGCGCCAGCATGCCGCGGTAGTTGTCCGGCAGCGTCCGCTTCTCGTGCGGGTACTGCAGCGTGATCGGCCGGTAGTGCAGCAAATGCGACATCGTGGCCTTCATTCCCACCAACAGTTCATAGAAGGTGATGGTCTTGAGCCAGCCGATGAGGCGCTGTGTGCCGGTGGTCTGTGTCATCGTCTATGCCGGTCGCTACTTGAATTGGTTATAGATGTACATCGCAATGGCTGTGACGACGATGTTGCCCAGGGCGATCGGCAACATGACCTTCCAGCCGAACTTCATCAGTTGGTCGTACCGGAGGCGCGGCAGCGTGGCCCGCAGCCAGAAGAACAGGAAGAGGAAACCGTAGACCTTCACGGTGAACCAGGCCACCCCTTCGATCCAGGCGAAGCCCTCCAGCCCGATCTGGGCGAGGATGGTGCCGGGATAGGGGGCGTTCCATCCGCCGAGGAACATCGCGGCGGCCACGCAGGAGACCAGCACCATATTGGCGTATTCGGCGATGAAGAAAAACGCGAAGCGCATGCCGCTGTATTCCGTGAAGAATCCGGCGACCAGTTCGCTTTCCGCTTCCGGCAAGTCGAACGGCACGCGATTGGTTTCGGCGACGGCCGAGATCACGTACACGACGAAGGCGAAAATCTGCGGGGCCGGAAAGGCAAACACATACCAATGCCAGAACCCTCCGGCCTGGGCTTCGGTGATTTTCACCAGGCTCAGCGAGCCGGCCATGATCAGCACGCCGACGATGGCCAAGCCGACATTCAATTCGTAGCTGATGACCTGCGCAGCCGACCGCAATCCGCCGAGGAGCGAGTATTTGCTGTTCGAGGCCCAGCCGCCGAGGATGATCCCGTAGGCGCCGATGGAGGCGAAGGCCAGGATATAGAGAATGCCGATGTTAATATCGCTGATCACGAAGGGTTTGACGGAAATCCCGAAGACGTCGAGCGTCAGGTCGGGGCCGAAGGGGATGACGGCAAAGCCGATCATGGCCGGCACCATGGCCAGAATCGGCGCCAGGGTGAACATGAATTTGTTCGCGCCCGCGGGCACGATATCTTCCTTGAAGAACAGCTTCAGGCCGTCGGCGATCGGCTGGAGGATGCCGTAGGGGCCGACTTCCATCGGGCCCATGCGATCCTGCATCCAGCCGAGCACTTTTCGTTCGGCGAGTGTCAGGATCATCACGGTTAACATCACAATGCCCATGACCGCAGCGATCTGGGCGAGAGACACGGCAAGGCGCAAGCCTAGTTCAGTCACGATGGCACCCCTGGATTAACGGATGATGAACATCCTCACGTTCAACGTATGACACTGTGGCCGACGCGTTGGAAGCGGCCGAACTGACAACATATCGGTCTTCGGATCGATGGCGCATCTTACGACACTTTCACCATGGAAACCGAGGTGGCCCTGATGGAGGGCACCTTGGTGTCCGGATCGATCGCACAGTCGAACAGCCTATTCATGTCCTGGCTGAAATGATTCGGGAACCAGGCCTGCCCTTCCGGCACGCGCGCGAGCACCGTGACGTCGGTGGTGATCTCACCCCGCGCGTTCGAGAGGCGGACGCGGTTGCCGTCCACCAGCGAGAAGCGCGCCGCGTCTTGCGGATTGATGCGCAGGCGGCCCCGGTCCTCAATCTGCAGCAGCCCCTTGGCGCGCGTGGACAATTTGCCGGAGTGAAACAGGCTTTGCACGAGACTGATCTGCACCGTGCCGTCTGGCTGGGGAGCCGCCGCAGTCAATTGGTACCGGCCCGTGAGATCCTGCTCGAATCCCTGCGCGAGGTAACGGTCGATGGCCGTCCGGTCGACTTTCGGCGGTACCGGCGACGGGCCGAGCGATCCGTATCCGGGAATGAGGCTCCGGATTTCTTTCAAGATTTCCCGGCTTTCGCCGTATTCCAGCGGCGCGCCCATCAATCCGGCGAGCGCGGAGAAAATTTCCCAGTCCGGGCAGCTTTCGCCAGCCGGGTCAACGGTTCGCCGCACAGCTTGCACATGGCCTTCCGTATTCGTGAACGTGCCGTCCTTTTCCAGCGATGAGCAGACCGGGAGGACGACGTGCGCCAGAGCGGCGGTTTCGGTCAGGAAGAGTTCTTGGCACACGAGCAAGTCCAGCTTGGCCAGGGATTCGCCCACGCGCACGGTCGCCGGCAGGCTGGCCAGCGGGTTTTCCCCGACGATAAACATCGCCTTGAGAATGCCGGCTCTGGCGCGATCCAACATCTCGATCAGGGAGGCGCCGCTGTTCGGCGGCGGCTCTTCTTTCCAGAGATTGGCGACACGGTCTCGGCCGGCCCGGTCCGTGATGGCGGAGGGACCCGGTAAGAATTCGGCGGCTGCGCCCATTTCAATGGCGCCCTGGTCGTTGTTTTCTTCCGTCAGCGGCGCGAATCCGCAGCCTGGCTGGTCGAGTTTGCCGGTGAGCAGCAGCAGGTCGAGCAGGTTCATGGAGCCGGCATAGCCCCGCTCCCCGCGCAGCAGCCCTTGCCCGGCCACGGCGACCACGCGTTTTCCTCCGGCCAGCGCTTTGGCCGCGGCCACATAGGCTTCCCTGTCCATGCCGGTGGCGGCCTGGATCTCCGGCCATGCAAGCGACTGGAGCCGGGCGGTCACGGCAGTCACATATTTCGGCTGGTCTTGTTTCAGGCCCGTGACGATCAAGCTTTCTTCCGCCACGGCTTTGAGCAGGCCGAGCACCGCGGTTGAGATCTGGTCCGGTGCCACGCAGAAATGGTGCTCGGACAGATTGGCGATATTGCTGATGGTGCCAACGGCCGGCTGAAGCGATTCAATCGTGACAAGCGTGGCCTGCCGCTTCTTGACGGCCTCTTTAATCTTGAGCCCGGTGATGGGATTGGCTTCCGTGATGTTCGTGCCGACGAGCAGCAGGACATCCGCCGCGGCCAGGTCCTCGAAGGTCACGCTCCAGCGGTGGGTGCCCTGCACCCGCCGCATGGCCTGCACGGCGTTCATGTGACCGTAGCGCGCGCTGCTGTCGATGTTATTGGTGCCGATGGCCAGGCGCAGGAATTTCTGGAACAGATACAGCTCTTCGTTGGTGCATCGGCTGGTGATCAAGCCGCCGAAGGCATGGCCTCCGTGGTCCTGCTTGATGCGGCTGGCCTGGGCCGCGATGAATTCCAACGCTTCTTCCCAGGTCGCCTGGACGAGGGCGCCGTTGCGACGGATGAGCGGATGCGTGAGCCGCTCGGGATGGCTGGTGGCATGGAAGCCAAAAAACCCCTTCGCGCAGAGATCGCCGTTGTTGCGTCCCGCGCCATGGGCGGAATTTACTTCGATCAATTGGTTGTTCTTGGTCTGGACGGTGATCTGGCACCCGTCGCCGCAATAGCCGCAGATCGTCTCCGCCCGTTTCAGCATCCAGGGGCGGTATTCGTACATGGAGAGGCGGCTGGTGATGGCGCCGACCGGGCAGATCTGGACGCAGCCGCCGCAGAATTCGCAGTCCAGCGCATGGGCGCCGAAGTGCTTGATCTCCGTCATCGTGCCGCGGCCGACCGGGGCCAGGGCTTTGACGTCCATGACTTCGTCGCAATAGCGCACGCAACGCAGGCACTGGACGCAACGGTTCATCTGGGTTTCGATCAGCGGGCTGAAATATTCCTTTTGGAAGATGCGTTTGGTCTCGGCAAACCGGCTCGTCGTCGGGGTGTATTGATGGGAGAAGTCCTGCAAGTCGCAGCGCCCGCCCTGATCGCAGACCGGACAGTCCAGCGGATGATTGGCCAGGATAAATTCCAGCACCGACTTATGCGCATCGTCCACCACGGTCGTGGCGGTCTTGATGCTCATGCCTTCCGCGACCGGCGTGCTGCAGGCGGTCTGGAGTTTCGGCATTTTTTCGACTTCCACCAGGCACATCCGGCAATTGGCGTCGGGCTTCAGCTTCGGGTGGTAGCAGAAATGCGGAATCATGACGCCGACGCGGCGTGCCGCTTCGATGACGAGCGTGCCTTTCGGGACGGACACCACCGTGCCGTCGATCGTCACGCGCACCATATCGGCAGTCTGGTTAGGCATGGATCAGTGCCGTGCTCCCGTCGATTCCGGTCAAATCAAATTCGCCGCTTCGGCGTTGATGGATCAGGTTGCGCATCACGTCAGTGCCGCGCTCCTGTCGATTCCGGCCGAATCAAATTGGCCGCTTCCGCTTCGTGAATGAGGGTCACGTATTCGTGCCGCCAATGTTTCAGCGTGCTCATGATCGGCGAAACTTCGGCATCGCCAAAGGCGCAGACCGTTCGGCCCGCGATGTTTTTACACAGATCTGTCAGGGTTTCAAGGTCTTGCATCTGCCCACGTTTGGCGATAATCCGGCGCATCGTCTGGACAAGCCAGGAACTGCCTTCGCGGCAGGGACTGCACTTGCCGCAGGACTCATGGTAGAAAAATTCCATCAGGCGGAGCGCGGCCCAGACCATGCTGGTGCCTTCTTCCATGACGGTGACGCCGCCCGAGCCAAGCATCGAGCCCGCCGCCGCAACGGATTCAAAGTCCAACTTCACATCCAGATGGTCGGGCGTCAGGAACGGTGCTGAGGCGCCGCCGGGGATAAAGGCTTTCAGCGGCTTGTCGGATCGCATGCCGCCCGCATGTTCGTAAACGAGTTCGCGTACGGTTACCCCCATCGGCAGCTCGTAATTGCCGGGACGCTTGACGTGGCCGCTGACGCAGAAGACGCGGGTGCCGGTGCTCTTGGGCGGAGACCCGATGCCGGCGAACCATTCGGGGCCGCGATTCAGAATGTGCGGCAGGTTGGCCAGGGTCTCCACGTTATTCACGACCGTCGGCTTGTTGTAGAGGCCGTGGGTGGCCGGGAACGGCGGCTTGACGCGCGGCAGCCCGCGTTTGCCTTCCAGCGATTCGAGCAGCGCGGTTTCCTCGCCGCAGATGTAAGCGCCCGCCCCGCGATGGACCCAGACATCGACCGTGACGCCCGTTCCCAGGATGTTGTTGCCGATGTACCCGGCTGCGCGCGCTTCGCCGATCGCGTGTTCCAGGATTTTGGACCCGAGCACCATTTCGCCGCGAATATAGATATACGCCGATGCCGCGCCGATGGCGTAGCACGCCAGGACGATGCCTTCAAGCAGCTGGTGCGGATCGCGCTCCATGAGCTGGCGGTCCTTAAAGGTGCCGGGCTCGCTCTCGTCGGCGTTGCAGCAGAGATAGCGCGGGCCTTGATAGTCCTTGGGCAGAAATCCCCACTTCACACCGGTGGGGAACCCGGCGCCGCCGCGCCCGCGCAGGCCGGACTTCATGACCGTGCCGGTCACGTCCGTCGGCGCGATCTTGCCGAGCGTGTTTCGGAGCGCCTGATAGCCGCCAGCCTGCTCATAATCCTTGAGCGAGCCGGTATAGCCCGGCTGCATCATATTTTTCAGAAGGACCAGTTCGTACTTGGGCATAATCGTTAAACGTGAAAGGTGAAACGTAAAAGGAGTTGAGGCTTGTCGTTTCCGTAATGTCTCACGTTTTACGCCTCACGTTTTACAGTGACAGATTCCGGCCACAGATAGGGGCCGCTTTTCAACGCGCTGGTGCCGGTCGCTTTGAGGTCGGCCAGAATGCGATCGACCTTCTCTTCCGTCAGCCGCTCGTAATAGTCGTCATTGATTTGCATCATGGGCGCGGTCCCGCAGGCCGCCAGACATTCGACGGCGGTCAGGGTGAAGAGCCCGTCCGTGGTCGTTTCACCCGGTGCGATCCCGAGCTTGGTCTTCATCCAGCCGATCACGGTATCCGATCCCACCAGCGCGCACATGAGCGACTTGCACACCTGAATGTGAAACTTCCCCACCTTCTTCAGATTCAACATCGTGTAGAAGGTCGCGGTTTCATAGACCTGCGACGGGGTCAATCGCAGCAGCCCGGCGATTTCGGTCATCGACGCTTCCGTGATGTAGCCCTGCTCCCGTTGCGCGAGATAGAGCAAGGGGATCAGCGCCGATCGCTTGACCGGATAGCGGGACAGGATGTCATCAATTTCTGCTCGGTACTTATCGCGCAACATAAATAGCATTACCTCAAGAGCTTATGGCTGATAGCTGATGGCACGATGAGGCGCAGAGGATCCCACCCATCTGCCATAGGCTATGTGCCATTCGCTCTTGTGTCATCGGTCGCACTCGCCCATCACGATGTCATAGGTTCCGAAGATCGTGATGATGTCGGAAATCAAATACCCGCGCGCCATGTGATCGAAAGCGCCCATATGAATAAAGGAGGGCGAGCGGATCTTCAATCGGTACGGACGAGGGGTCCCGTCGCTGATGAGAAAGAAGCCCAATTCGCCCTTGGGGGCTTCGGTGCCGCAATAGGTTTCGGCCTTCGGCGGCTTGAAGCCTTGGGTAAAGATAATAAAATGATGGATCAAGCTTTCCATATCCCGCATGACCAGCTGTTTGGGCGGCGGGATATATTGAGGCTCGTTGGCGATGATCGGGCCGGACGGCAGCAGGTCCAGGCATTGCGAGATGATGCGCGCGCTCTGGCGCATTTCTTCCATCCGCACCCAATAGCGGTCGTAGGTGTCGCCGTTCTTGCCGATCGGCACTTCCCACTCGACTTTGTCATAGACCCCGTAGGGCTCCATCTTTCGAATGTCATAGGCCACGCCCGATCCTCGCAGGGTGGGGCCGGTGAGCCCGAAATTGATCGCGTCCTCGCCGGAAATCACGGCCACATTTTTGGTCCGGCCCAGCCAAATGCGATTGGAGGCGATCAGCGAATCGTATTCGCTCACTTTCTGAGGAAACGTTTCCAGGAAGGTCTTGAGCCGCAGCACGAGATCGGGTGTGAAGTCGCTATCGACGCCGCCGATCCGGTAATAGTTCAGCGTGAGGCGCGCGCCGCAGAGCTTCTCGAACATGTCGAGCAGAATCTCGCGCTCGCGGAAGGTCCAGAAGAAGACGGTCATGGCGCCGATATCGAGGGCCTGGGTGCCCAGCCAGAACAGGTGCCCGATGATGCGCTGCATCTCAGCCACGATGGTGCGGATATATTCCGCCCGTTCCGGCACGGTGATGCCGAGCAGTTTCTCGACCCCCCGGACGTAGGCATAGTTGTTGGCCATCGCGCAGACATAGTCGAGCCGGTCGGTGTGCGGGATGACCTGCATGTAGGCCAGGCCCTCGGCCAGTTTTTCCACGCCCCGGTGGAGGTAGCCGAGGTCGGGCGTCGCTTTCACGATCCGCTCGCCGTCGAGCTCCAGCACGACGCGCAAGACGCCGTGGGTGCTGGGATGCTGCGGCCCCATGTTCAGCAGCAGTTCTTCCCGCCGGCGCGATCCGGAGGGAGCAGCGGTTGAACGGAAGGGCTTCTTTTCGGCTTCCGTGAACTCACTGCCGGTCATTTCTTCCGGAGCTTCGTCCAGGCGTGGGATGAAATCGAACTGGCTGCGCCAGCCCCGCCCTTCCGCCGGGAAATCTTTCCGGAGCGGGTAGCCCTCGGCATAGTCTTCCGGCATGAGAATCCGGCGCAGGTCCGGGTGGCCGGTAAACGTAATCCCCATCATGTCGTAGACTTCACGTTCGAGGAACTCCGCCCCCCGCCAGACGCCGGTGACCGAGGCAATCGACGGATTCTCCTCCGGCAGGCGGGCCTTCAGCCGGATGCGCAGGCCATGCGGCAGCGAGAGCAGCTGGTAGATCACCTCGAAGCGGTCCTGGTCCGACGGGTAGTCGGCTGAACAGATGTCGGTAATGTGATTGAACGCCATGTCGGGGGCGTCGTGCAGATAGCGGGCGATCTCCACAATGCGGGACGCCTGGACACGGGCCGACAGCTCCGCCCGGCCCTCGTCGAGATGGACGGACAGGATGGCGTCCGGAAACTGTTTCTGCAGGCGTTCCGCCAGGTCTTGCAGCATTACTTCACAAAGACTTTTTCGCGTTGAATTTTTTCTTGGAGTTTCAAGAGCCCGTCGAGCAGCGCTTCCGGCCTCGGCGGGCAGCCCGGCACATACACATCCACCGGCACAATCTGATCGACGCCCTGCACGACGGCGTAGCTGTTGTAATGGTTGCCGGAGGTCGCGCAGGACCCCATCGAAATGACGTACCGGGGCTCCGGCATCTGGTCGTAGATGCGGCGGATCACCGGAGCCATCTTGCGTGAGACCGTGCCGGCCACGATCATCAAATCCGATTGACGCGGAGAGGCGCGAAACACGCCGGCCCCGAACCGGTCCAGATCGTAGCGGGACGACACGCTGGCGATCATTTCAATCGCGCAGCAGGCCAGCCCGAAGGTCATCGGCCAGAGCGCCGATTTCCGGGACCAGTTCACGACCGCGTCAAGATTCGTCGTGATGATATTGGCTTCAAATTGTCGTTCTAAAAAGCTCATAAGTCCAATTCCAGGCTAGGGGCAAGGGGCCAGTGGCGAGGGGTGCATTTCCTATTGCCGCTCGCCTCGTGCCTCTCGCCTAGTCCCATTCAAGAGCGCCCTTCTTCCAGGCGTACCAAAATCCCACGACCAGGATGCCGATAAACATGACCATTTCGGCCAGCCCGACGAGGCCCAATTTATTGAACGCGACGGCCCAGGGAAACATGAACACAATCTCGATATCGAAAATCACGAACAGCATCGCGATGATGTAGTACCGCATCGGGAACTGCACGCGCGCATCCTGGAAGAGCGGGCTTCCGCTCTCATAGGGGGCCAGCTTGGCTCGGTAGGGGCGGCTGGGCCTGACGAGCCGTCCGGCCAGCAGCGACACGGCGCCAAAGGCAATCGCGATGCCGATAAACACCAGAATCGGAACGTAATTCGCTGGGATCGCGGCGTTACCCATCTTGCTTATGCTCGCAGGCTAGGGGTGAGGGGCGCGTGGCTAGAGGCAAGATCATGGTCCATCGCCTCGTGCCTCTCGCCGCGTGCCTGGCTCATCGCCAGGGCTGATCCGAAGAACGGCTTGAACGCCAAGCCGTCCAAGGTTGGCGCGGCCATGCCCTTGTGCTGAATCAAGACTTTGAAGGTCCGGCCCATCCCTTCCGGTCTCAGGAGATGGATGGCGGCGCGAAACTCAGGCCCTTCCGGGTCCATGTGCGCGATCATCTCTTCCACGCCCAGCCCCATCAGAAAACTCATTTGATTCGTAAAGCCCGTCACATGCAGCCCGTGATCTTCCCCGACCGTGGCCAGGGTGGAGAAATCCACATGCGCGGTCATGTCCTGCTGGCCGACCCGGACATAGGGCTCCTCGTTCGTCATCTGCGAGTAGTAACAGAGCAGCGTGCCCTTCGCCCGGTCCGGCCCGTAGAGATCCTGCGCGGTATGGCCATAGTCGATGGTGATGGCGAGGCCGCGATCGATCGCACGGGCGACCTGCGCCATCCAGCGGACGGCGTCCAGGTTGATTTCGGTTTGATAGCCGTCAGGGAGCGACAGATTGAGCCGTGCCAGATAGTGCTGAAGGTCCGGCGAGGACGGCGGCTGAAGGCGCTCGATAAACCGGGCGCCGTCATAGTCTACGTAGAGTTCCCGGATCTGCCCCTGTTCGATCTGAATCCGGTGGACGGGGAAGGCGTCGGGCAATTCGTTGCTAAAGAATAATCCTGTGACGCTATTGGGTTGGACATCGTCGAGACTCTCCACCCACGTGATGCGGCCTGGTTCGACCAAACCATGGAGCAGGTTTGCCTGTTGCAGTGCCCGCATGGCGGGGCTGCGCTCGATCAGCACATAGCGCAGGCGCTGGCTGAATGAATCCTGCTCGCGCGATCGGCAGGCGGAGAGAAAATGCTTGGCCAGCAATCCTTTGCCCGGGCCCATCTCGACAACCGTAAAGGGATCAGGATGGCCGAGGAGTGCGTCAAGCTGCCGGGCCTGTTTCGCCAAGGCCTGGCCGAGAATGGGATGGACGTCTGAGCTGGTGTAGAAGTCGCCCGACCAGCCGATCCGTTCCGTGCCGGATTCAGGCGGACGGGTATAGTAGCCGAATTGCGGGTGATAGAGGGCCAGCTCCATAAACCGCGCAAAGGGGATGGGCCCAAAGGCGGCGATTTCGGAGGCGATGGCCTCAATAAGTTGTGGGTGCCCGATCGACACAGACAAATCCCTTCGTCCGCGGGTAAGGCTTCAGCGGGAACACCAATACCGAGATAGGTGCGGGGCATCTATCCGAATCGGCGTGCCAAAAGTGGGGTAGAGTAGCCTTGCGGCCAGCGCTAAGTCAAGGCGAAATCAGGGGAACAGGGCGGTGATGTTGCACCCGTTTTGCTCCCGCCCAGCCATTCGACCGTTCTGGATCTCCCGTACTGCTTGACGCCGAAACTCGTTCCGTCCGCTGCCTCGCGGGACGGAACTTCAGACATCGGCGTCACTCGCCTTTGGCGAGCCGCAGTGGGTCGCCAGAACGGTACCCGAATGGATAGGCACTAAGGTGTGTGACTGATTCAAGGGCAGTTTTCCTTCCCCTCCCCCCTTCGCTGGGCGATGGGGGGCAGATCTTCGGTGCTCGGTATGCGTGGTCGCGAAATGAGTGGGCTTGTAGGACAGGCGCGCCGGCATTGCGACGCTTCGGCGCGGTATTACAGGCGCGCGTGGAGAAAGTAGAGAGGGTCAGTGGCAGCGGAGAGCCGTCGCATCATGCCGAACGCCGAAGATCTGGTCCTCATCGCCCAGTCTTCCCCGTCTATGCTCCGTGGCATTTCTTGTACTTCTTGCCTGAGCCGCAGGGGCAGGGATCGTTGCGGCCGACTTTGTCGTCCGCGCGTTGTGCGGTTTGCGGCGCAATCGGTTCATCCCCCCGGTTCAAGGTGAGTTTGGGCTGCGGCCTGGCGATGACCGGCGGCGGTGGCGGGGGGGGCGGTGCCGCTTGTTGCTGGTCAGGGGGAGCCTCTTGCCTGACCGCTTGGACCCGGAATAGCCGTTCGACTGCGTCTGATTTGACCTGCTGCATCATGCCGGCGAAGAGATCGTAGCCCTCGCGTTTGTACTCGATCAGCGGATCTTTCTGGCCATAGCCGCGCAAACCGATGCCGTCGCGCAGGTGGTCCATGCCCAGCAGATGGTCCTTCCAATGATGGTCGATGACCTGCAGCATGAAGGTCTTTTCAAGGAAGCGCATGAGTTCTGAGGAGAGTTCCTGTTCTTTCCGCTCATAGGCCTCGTGGGCAAGCTTCTTCAGGTCTTCCACCAGGGCATCGCGGCCGAGATCGCGGAGCGACTCGCCGTGGTCGTGCTTGCCGTGGGTGATGTCGAGACCAAACTGGCCGTGCATCATCTCGGTGAGTCCCTTGAGGTCCCACTCTTCCGGATATTGTTCCGGCGGGCAGTAGATGCTTGTGGCGGAGTCGATGATCTCGGCGATCATGTCGAAAATATCGCTCTTTAAGTTTTCCCCGGCCAGGACGGCGTGGCGGTGCTGGTAGATCACTTCCCGCTGCTTGTTCATCACGTCGTCGTATTCGAGGAGCTGTTTCCGGATCTCGAAGTTGTGCCCTTCGACTTTCTTCTGCGCGTTCGCGATGGCGCGGGTGACCATGCCGTGTTCGATCGGCACGCCTTCTTCCATGCCCAGCTTGAGCATGAGCTGGGACACGCGCTCGGAGGCAAAAATCCGCATCAGGTCGTCTTCGAGCGAGAGGTAAAAACGCGAGGACCCGGGGTCGCCCTGGCGGCCGGCGCGGCCGCGGAGCTGGTTATCGATGCGCCGGCTTTCGTGCCGCTCGGTGCCGAGGATATGCAGCCCTCCTGCGGCCATGACGTCCTGTTTGTCTTTGTCGCAGTCGGCCTTGATCTGTTCGTAGATTTCCAGCTTTTTCTCTTCGGGCAGGTTTTCTTCCCGATAGAGGATTTGCTTGAAGAGGAAGTCGGCATTGCCGCCGAGGAGAATGTCTGTGCCGCGGCCGGCCATATTCGTGGCGATGGTGACGGCGCCTTTCCGCCCGGCCTGCGCGACGATTTCGGCTTCTTTCTCATGGAATTTGGCGTTCAGGACGTTGTGCTTCACGCCGTTCCGGCTTAAGAGGCCGGAGAGCCGTTCGGACTTCTCAATGGAAATGGTGCCGACAAGCACCGGCTGGCCCTGCTGGTGGCATTCCTTGATTTCTTCGACGATCGCGGCGAACTTCTCTTTTTCCGTGCGGTAGACGACATCCGCGTAGTCCAGGCGGACCATCTTCCGGTTGGTCGGGACCACGTTGACGTCGAGGTTGTAGATTTTCGCAAACTCGCCCGCTTCGGTATCGGCGGTGCCGGTCATGCCCGCGAGCTTTTTGTACATGCGGAAATAATTCTGGAAGGTGACGGAGGCCAGCGTCTGGTTTTCGTTGGCGATCTTCACGCCTTCCTTGGCTTCCACGGCCTGGTGCAGCCCGTCGCTCCAGCGGCGGCCCGGCATGAGGCGCCCGGTGAACTCATCGACGATGATGACCTCGCCGTCTTTCACCACATAGTCCACGTCGCGCTTATAGAGGGTATAGGCCTGCAGGGCCTTCACGACATGGTGGACCAGATCCATGTGGGCCGGATCATAGAGGTTGTCCACGCCGAGCAGTTTCTCGACGCGCACGTTGCCGTCCTCTGTCAGCGAGGCGGTTTTGGTCTTCTCTTCGATGGTGAAATCCCGCTCGGCTTGCAGCTGCGGGATGATCGAATTGATGCGGTAGTAGAGATCGGTGGTTTGATCGGTCGGTCCGGAGATGATCAAGGGCGTGCGCGCTTCGTCGATCAGAATGCTGTCCACCTCGTCGACGATGGCGAAGTTCAGCTCGCGCTGCACGCACTGGCTCAGGTCGCTGACGATCAAATTGTCGCGCAGATAATCGAACCCGTACTCGTTGTTGGTGCCGTAGGTGATATCGGCGCGGTAGGCTTCCTGCCTGGTGCAGGGCCGCAACGACTGCAGGCGTTTATCGGAGGCATTGTACGTGGGGTCATAGAGGAACGAGGCGTCGTGCTGGATGATGCCCACCGACAGGCCGAGCGCGTGGTACAGCTGGGCCATCCATTGCGCATCGCGCTTGGCCAGATAGTCGTTGACCGTCACGAGATGAACGCCCTTGCCTTCGAGCGCATTCAGATAGATCGGCAGGGTGGCCACCAGCGTTTTCCCTTCGCCGGTCTTCATTTCAGAGATGCGGCCCTTGTGCAGGATCATGCCGCCGATGAGCTGGACGTCGAAATGCCGCATGTTCAGGCGTCGGCGCGACATGTCTCGGCAGACCGCGAAGGCTTCGGGAAGAATGTCGTCAAGGGTTTGGCCGTCGGCCAGGCGTGTCTTGAATTCCTGGGTCTTGTCCGCCAGCGCCTGGTCGGAGAGGGGCGTCAGGCTGGACTCCAGGTCGTTGATACGGGCCACGGTGGGCATCAACGCCTTGATTTCGCGATCGTTCTTACTGCCGAAGACAAGATTCAGGAGTTGAGTCAGCATAGACGACGTATGGCTATCGTAAGGGTGATCAATGCGGGAGAGGTCGATCTACCACGCAAATCTACCGGCGCAGTATACAGCAAAACTTCCCCGAATCCTATCAGGAAGAACAGAACAGGTTGCGTTCGGGTCCGCCTTGACTCCGCAGGGGGCCACCGGCTAGCATGCGCCCCTATAGGATAGTCTGGTCTTGTCGATAGCGATGGGCATGATGATGCGTCGTTTCCAGGTCATCGTCGCGGTTTTGTTGGTCCTCTGTGTTGTGGGGATCAGCGGTATTGCGTCGGCCCAATCCGTCCTCCACGAAAGCCACCATCATAGCCACCACCAGGCGGCCACTCACGGATCAGCCTTTTGCTCCTGGATGTGCGCAGCCGGACAGGCGGGTGAAGCCGCGACCGTTCTTGCGTTTCAGTACGTGGCTTCTCGCGAATCCGTCGACCTCTTTTCGCCCGATCACGTGACGCCTCTTCCCTCGAGCGTTCACACGACCCGCGGGCCTCCAGCCTTCTATTTCGCCTAATCAAGCCTGACCCTGCCGCTGAGCCAGAGACCGGAATTTTTTCCGGTTGTGAGAAGGCAGGGCGTCGCCGGGAATCCATCTTTTATTTTCTCGCGTACGCGCCAGTTGATTCTTTGCAATGGAGTCACTGCGCAGAGCGGAAAGGTTTCGTGCTTCATGAACAGCCGTCGTGCATCTTCCGTAGCGGGGTTTTTCTTGATTCTCATGGGCCTGGGCATATTCGTATCCAACGCCTCGGCTTCGTGCGGAGCGGTCAATTGTTTTGTCGTCGTGGGTTCCCAGCAGCAGGTTCCGCAGGAAGGGCTCCTGACGGTCAACGGGATGTATAACTACACGCCCATGCGACTGTTGAGCGGAACGACGGGCGTGATTCCCGCCGTCGACCAAGCCGGCAGACAGATGATTCTCGCTCACCACAAGGAAACGCGCACGATTACTCAGCAGGCCACGCTGGATCTGAACTACGGGGTGACCGAGCGGCTGGGCGTGCAGTTGACCGTTCCCTACATGTGGCGCACGCATAAACATATTGATGGCCTTGGGGAGGCTCCAACCGGCGAGGGGGCTCCGTCTCAGTTTTCGGCCAATGGGATCGGAGATATCCGTGTAGGCGTCAAGTACAACGTGTTGCCGACGCTTCGCAGCATGGTGGTGCTGGGTCTTGGCGTCTATCTTCCGACCGGCAATACCCACGCGCATGACAGTGAAGAGAATATTATGGAGTCTCCGACCCAGCTGGGGCGCGGGCAGGTCGGGTTGAATCCGACCATCTATCAGACCTACGAGCTGATCCCGCATCGGCTCAATCAGTTTGCGTCGGCCAGCTATCGGCATACGTTTCGGAACAATGACGGCTATCAGTTCGGCGACGAGTATATGATCAATGCCGGGCTGAATCTCATCGCAGCCCCGTGGCTGATCCTCACCGGCCAGGTGAATTACCGCTATCTCGTACACGACAATTTCAAATCCTCGCTCTCTCGGTCGTTGACGCCAGCCGATGCGGGTTTTCCTGATGAACCTCAGCAGATTGACCCGACGATCAGGAACCGTGCAGTGCCGACTACTGGTTCGACCTATCATGCGTTTTCGCCAGGGTTTCAAGTCAACCTTGGCCAGTTGATTGAATCCAGCTGGACCAATATGACATCGGCCTATTTCTTCGCGCAGATTCCCTTTGCCCGTGATTCCAACGACAGTTTGGCACAAGGAACCAGTTACATTTTTGGGCTCACCCGCTCGTTTCAACTGGTGAACCCGTCCTAGTTCGACGGTACTGTGTGAGGAGGCTCAGATGAGATCACGGAAGACTCGTATCCAGTTCGCGGCGGCGCTGTTGGTGACGGCGGTCTTAGCGTACCCGATCCTTGATAGCTGGAGCATGGGCTCGCGCGTGCCGGCGGTGGGGACGCCGGCCGATGAGTTTCGTCTGATCGATCTTGAGGGGCAGATGCACAGTCTCAGCCAGTATCGAGGGAAGGTCGTACTGGTGAATTTCTGGGCCACCTGGTGCAAGCCCTGCACGACGGAAATGCCGGCCATGCAAGCCAGCTTCGACAAGCTGCGGGACAAGGGATTTATCGTCCTGGCGATCAACGAACTCGAAGATGAAGCCAAAGTGCGCGAGCACGTCAAACATTACGGGCATACGTTTCCTGTGCTGCTGGATCGCGACAATAAAGTGGCCAACCAGTTCGGCGTCTTCGGATTGCCGGTGAGTGTGTTCATCGATCAGCAGGGCCGTGTACAGGAATACATCAAAGGCGGTTTGCTGACCGAGCAGATGATTAACGAGATGGTCGTGAAGATCCAGAAACAGGAACCGGTTAAGGCGGCATCGTTCCGATAAGCCTATGTTCGTGCGATTGAAACAATCCTGGCTGGTCTGGTTGCTGCTGCTGGGACTCGTTCTGGTGAACGGACTCCTGGCCGCACCGGCGGTGGCCCATGCCGGCCACCATGCGAAGCATGACGCCGGGACTCATTCGACCGGACTCTGTGCCTGGCAATGCGCTGCCGGGCAGACGGCGGAGGATGCGGCCCCGCTGAGCATGCTCGTGGTGGCCGTCACCGCGCCGGCGTTTCTGCCGGAAATCCACATATCCTGCAAACCGTTCGTCGTGCGCACCGCGTCTCGCGGTCCCCCGTCTGTTCCTCCCTCTCTGTAATCTGAAATGTTGTTCCCGCGCATGCGCAGGGCGGGCTGGGTCTTCCCAGTTGTCGGCCGCACGGCAGGCTTGGCCTGATTCAGCCTGCCGTCGCTCCGCGGGTTTATTTTGAATCTGTTCTCTCAACGAGGAGTGCGCTCATCATGTCGAACGTCGTTCACCGATTCAGTCTTTTGCTCGGTCTGTTTGCCGTGTTTGTTCTGGGCCCCTTGTTTGGGCCGGTCCGTTCGGATGCGGCCTGCGGGTCGGTCAGTTGTTTTGTGACCATCGGGTCGCAGCAACAAGTGCCGCAGGAAGGGCTCCTGACGACGAATTTCATCTACAGCTATACGCCCATGACGTTACCGAGCGGAACCACGGGCCATATCGCCGAGGCAGACCAGGCAGCCCGCCGGATCGTTCCGAATCACCATCGGGAACTTTCGACCATTACCAATAGTTATACCTTCGACGCGAATTACGGCATCACGGACCGGTTGGGCATTCAGCTTACGGTTCCCTATTTGATTCGCAACCATGACCACTATCATTGGCATCAGGGGGCCGATAAGGAGCGCGCACAATTCAGCGACAAGGGGATCGGCGATGTTCGAATCACAGGAAAGTACAATGTGTTGCCGTCGCTTCGGAGCATGCTGGTCGTCGGCGTCGGCGTCGAGCTGCCTACCGGCGATAACAACCAGATTGACCGACAGGGGAATTTGCTCGAACCCTCGGGACAGCTCGGACGAGGCCAAGCCGGGCTTGTCGGCTCCATTTATCAGGGGTATGAACTGATTCCTCACCGGCTGAATCAATTCGCCTATGCGAGTTTCCGGCACACCTTTCGGAATAATGACGGCTATCAGTATGGCGACGAATACATTCTCAATGCAGGGCTCAATCTTGTGCCCGTCGAGTCGACGCCATGGCTCGCGTTGACGACGCAACTGAATTATCGTTATCAGGTGCATGACAGTATGGTTGCCAGCCAAGGGACGGGACCGATTATCGACCGTGGCGTGCCCAACACAGGATCGTCCTGGTTTGGGATTGCTCCCGGCGTGCTCGTGAGCTTTGCCGACACCTGGCAAACCTATTTCATGGCGCAGGTGCCGCTGGTGCGCGATGCGAATAACAATCTTTCCCAGGGGACGACCTATACCTTTGGGCTGACCAAGTATTTCCAGCTGGGAGGAAAGGCCTGAGCGGCATCATGTTCGCGGAGGCTCAGTTTCCCTGAGCCTCCGTATTCCCCTCCCGCCGGTTCATTGATTTCGCCGCATCCCGCCGTTATAGTTTGTGCTCGCGCTGTCACTGGGAGGGAGGATGGATCGGTTGGCGTTCTGCCGATGGATGCAAGTCATCGCCCTGGTTGGGCTTCTCCTGGATGTGTCTCCCCCTGTTTCCCTCCGTCTCGCCGCCGCTGCTCCATCTGAATCGATTCAGCCCTTTCTCGATCAAGGCGCCGCGCTGCTTCGTCAGGGCGATCTGAAGCCGGCTGAGGATGCGGCGAGGAAAGCGATTCAGCGGAATCCATCGTCCGCGGAGGCCTATCGCCTCTTAGGCGCGGTCTTGCTGAAGGCGCGCAAGCCGGCAGAGGCGGCCGAGGCCTTTCTGCACGCGGTTAAGGTGAAGCCGGCTTCTGCCGAAGCGCTGCATGATTTGGGAGAGGTATATCTCCTGCTCGGGAAAGAGGCCGATGCCGAACAGGCCTTTCTGCGTGCGATGGCGGCTGATCCCAAACAGGCCGAGTCGTATCTGAGCCTGGCCAAGCTGTATGAACAGCGGCGGGATACACCGGCCGCAGTCAAAACGTACCAGTCGCTCTTAGCCATGCAGCCAGCCCAGGCCGAGGCCCTGTTTCATCTGGCGGTGTTGTCTGACGGCGCCGGTGATGGCAAGGCGGCGAAGGAGGCGTTGGCCAAGCTGACGAAGGCCCATCCGAAACATGCCGATGGCTGGTACTTGATCGGGCGCATGGCCGAAAAACAAAACGACTTAGTCGAGGCGGCCTATGCGTATAAGCAAGCCGTGGCGGCAAAGCCCGATTTAGTCGACGCCCATTACAACCTGGGGTTTATTTATCGCAGCCAGGGGAAAACGAGCGAGGCGGAGCGGGCCTTTCTCGAAGTGTTGCGCTATCGGCCGGAATATGCGGAAGCCCATATGAGCTTGGGCGTGGTGTATACGAGCCTGAACAAGCTCGACGATGCGGAGCATGAGTATGAAGCGGCGGTGGCCCTCAAGCCGGAGTACGCGGAGGCCCACTACAATCTCGGCGTGTTTTATGAGCTGCACCGGAAGGATCTGCCGCGCGCGCTGGCGCAGTATCGCAAGTACCGTGAGCTCGGCGGGCGGGATGATCGAGTCGAGCGGATTGTCGGATCGACGTTCCGGTAGGGCTCACCACCGGTATGGCCAGGGTCTCCAGTAGGGAGACCAGTACGGCCCCCAATAGGGCCCTGGCCCCATGTAGGGCCTGATGCGAACCGGCGCTTCTTCTCCCCTTGCCCAGACTTTCATGTCTTTGATTTCCATCATGGGGTAGGTATATTCGGTGTCGTCTAAGGGCAGCGTGATCGATCCCGTGAGTTCTCCTGTGACGGTGACGAAGGTGCCGGCAGGAATCGTGGCGGGGTCGAGAAACTCCCGTTGAATGGCGATAAAGCGGCCTTGGGATTTGTTCAGTTGCATCGTGGGCTGGAGGGAACTGTTCACAGGCAGTTGCAGAATCTCGACGCGCGTTCCATCCTTGAGCCGCCTGGCCGAGAGGACTTCTCCCCCGAATGTCACCGACTGTCCCTTGAAGGAGTCCGGAGCGGCTTTCACTTGCGCGAAGGATAGCTGCGGCGGTTGCCCGTCGAGGCTTTCGCTGGTGGCGCAGCCGGTTGAGATGATGAGGCAAAGGCTGAGCAGCAGAATCCGGTGTGGCGTCATAAGAAAAGTATAACAGAGGGCAAGATGGCCCTGCATTCTATATAATGACTCGACAGCAGATCAGATATTCTCGAAAGGAGCAGGACATGGTGCGAGGAGAGAGACAGGGGTGGCGTTGGGCATGGTGCGCGATCAGCGCGGCGGTGGCCCTCATGGTGTCGGTCAGCGGATGGGCCGGGACGCCTGAGCTGAAGGGCAAGTTCGAAATCTTGAAGGATGAAAAGTCCGTCCATCAACCGGGCAAAGTGAAGCTGATCGAGTTTGCCGATTTCTACTGCCCCCATTGCCATCGCTTCGATGGCGACGGAGTGGCGATTCTCAAGAAAGAGTTCGGGGACAAGCTTGAGGTGACGATGGTGGGATTCCCGGTCTTTCAGGGGAAATTGCCGACGCCCTTCGACATGTATGAGCAGGCTCGCACGATGGGCAAAGGGGACGAGATGAAGAAGGTCCTCTTCCGGACGATTCACACGGACAAGGTGACGGGTGTGCTGGACCGGTCGCTTCGGGAAGTGTTGATCAAGGAAGTCGGGCTCGACCCCAAGGCGTTTGAAGAGGGCATGGCCAGCGGCAAGCCGGCTAGAGCGTTGGAGGAGAGCAAGAAATGGGGTGAGCGGATCAAGGTGCAGCAGACGCCGACGGTGCTGCTTGACGGCAACATCAAGGTGGAGCAGATCGATCCGGAAAATCTCAAGCTGGTCATTCAGAGCATTCTGGATGGCGACAAAAAGAAGTGATGAGTGAACGGTGATGGGGAGAGCGTGACCGGCGGGGTTCCTCGTCACCTGTCACACATCACCCATTACGCGGCACAGGGTATTTATGGCGATCGATCCAATCTGCGGGATGACGGTCGAGCCGGCCTTTGCGGCCGGCCGGTTCGACTACAAGGGCCAGACGTACTACTTCTGCGCCACATCCTGCTTGGAGCGATTCCGCGCTGATCCCGAGAAGGCCCTTGCGAAGAAGTCTCCCGATCCTCCGCTCTTTCCCTCGACCCGCAAACCACTGCCCATGATGATGCCGGCGGCGCCCGCCGCCGGCAGTGCGCGCGATCCGGTCTGCGGCATGATGGTGTCCCCGGCGACGGCGGCGGGCTCGCATCAGCATGCGGGAAAGACCTACTACTTCTGCGCGACCAACTGTCTGACTAAATTTACAAGCGATCCCGAGCATTACCTGTTGCCGCCTGAGCAGCGGCCTGCCCGTCTGGTTCCCGTTCCCGCCGGAGGGACGGTCGAATACATCTGCCCGATGGATCCCGAGATCCTTGAAACCAAGCCGGGCGCCTGTCGGATTTGCGGGATGGCCTTGGAGCCGAAGGTCGTGACCATGGAGGAGGGGCCGAATCCGGAACTCGAGGACATGAGCCGGCGTTTTTGGCTCTGCCTGGGCCCGGCCGTGCTGGTGATGATTCTGGCCATGTCCGACATGATTCCGGGACAGCCGTTGCAGGCACAGATGGGGAGTGCGCTGTTGAATTGGGCGCAGTGGCTCTTGGCCACGCCGGTGGTCCTCTGGGGCGGGTTTCCGTTCTTTCAACGCGGCTGGGCCTCGCTCATCAATCGCGCGCCCAACATGTTCACGCTGATTGCCATCGGGACGGGGGCCGCCTACGGCTACAGCACCATTGGCACGATTGCGCCCGGCTGGCTGCCGGCGTCTTTTCACCATCACGGCGGCGGGGTGGCCGTCTACTTTGAAGCCGCGGCGATGATCACGGTATTGGTGTTGCTTGGCCAGGTCTTGGAGCTTCGGGCACGGAGCCAGACCTCTTCCGCGATCAAGGGACTTTTGCGGCTGGCTCCATCGACGGCGCGGGTGGTGCGGGGCGACACAGAAGTGGATGTGCCCCTCGACCAGGTGCTGGTGGGAGACCGGCTCCGGGTGCGGCCGGGCGAGCGTATTCCTGTCGATGGGGTCGTGCGGGAGGGTTCGACGGCCGTCGATGAATCGATGGTAACGGGAGAGTCCTTGCCGGTGGAAAAGATGGCCGGCGC
The DNA here is from genome assembly GCA_035968315.1 of Nitrospira sp. Classification (NCBI taxonomy): domain Bacteria; kingdom Pseudomonadati; phylum Nitrospirota; class Nitrospiria; order Nitrospirales; family Nitrospiraceae; genus Nitrospira; species Nitrospira sp. The sequence goes on along the minus strand of JAVYIN010000009.1, from coordinate 10,197 downwards.
ATCGGTCACCGGAGGCACGCTGAACGGCATGGGCACCATCGTGATGCAGGCGCAGCGGGTGGGGCGCGAGACCTTGCTTGCGCGCATCGTGCAAATGGTCAGCGAGGCGCAACGCAGCCGGGCGCCGATCCAGCGTGTGGCCGATGTGGCGGCAGGATATTTCGTGCCGTTCGTCGTGACAGCGGCGATTCTGACGGCTGCCGTGTGGGCGTGGTGGGGCCCTGAACCGAAACTGGCCTATGCCCTGGTCAATGCCGTGGCGGTGTTGATCATTGCCTGTCCCTGCGCGCTGGGCCTGGCGACGCCGATGTCTATTATGGTCGGGACCGGCCGCGGCGCGACGGCGGGCGTGCTGGTGCGGAAGGCCGAGGCGCTGGAAGTGCTGGGCCGGGTCGATACGGTGGTCTTCGACAAGACCGGGACGTTGACCGAAGGCAAGCCGGCGTTGGTGTCCTTCCGGGTGCTGCCGCCCTTCAACGAGCAGACCGTGCTTCGGCTGGCCGCGAGTCTGGAGCAAGGCAGCGAACATCCGCTGGCCGAGGCGATTGTGTCCGGCGCGCGGGCGCGAGGCGTGACGCTGGCGCCGGTGCAGGAATTTCGTGCGGCGACGGGCAAGGGCGTGACCGGGCGGATTGACGGGCAGGCGGTGGCGATTGGAACGCTGTCGTTTATGCATGACATCGTGAAAGGGGCGGATCGCGCCGTAGAAACGCTGGATCACGATGCGCAGGCCTTGCGGGAGCGCGGGCAGACGGTCATGTTTGTGGCAGTGGATGGGACCGCGGCGGGCTTGGTCGGCGTGGCCGATCCCATCAAGGCATCGACTCCTGATGCGATTTGCCGCTTGAAGGCAGAGGGCCTCAGGCTGGTCATGGTGACAGGCGACCATCAACGGACGGCTGAAGCGGTGGCCGGACAGCTGGGGATCGATGAGGTGCGGGCCGGGGTGTTGCCGGAGCACAAGGGGCAGATCGTCCAGGCGCTGAAAACGAGCGGCCGGGTGGTGGCGATGGCGGGCGACGGGGTCAACGATGCGCCGGCTCTGGCGCTGGCCGATGTCGGGATTGCGATGGGCACCGGGGCCGATGTCGCCGTCGAGAGCGCGGGAATGACCTTGCTGAAAGGGGATCTGCAGGCCCTGGTGCGCGCGCGGCGGTTGAGCGTGGCCACCATGCGGAATATCCGGCAAAACCTGTTTTTTGCGTTTGCCTATAATCTGCTGGGGGTGCCGATTGCCGCTGGAGTGCTCTATCCCTTGACAGGATTGTTGCTGAGCCCGATGATCGCCAGCGCGGCCATGACCTTCAGTTCGGTCTCCGTCATTTCCAACGCGCTCCGGCTGCGGCATATCGAATTATAAGTGCGCGGGTATGGCCCGCATGGTACGCTCACGCGTGCATTTCTTCAGAATCTGAATTCCCGTTACCGTAGGGCGCAGACATGATACGACAATCGTTCTTTTGGGGTCTCGGTCTCGTCCTCTCGCTGGGGCTGTCTGCCGGAGAGGGGGAGGCGGCGTCCCATCTCTATCCGGTCTCAAACGGGGCCGATCTCCAGAGCCAGGTCAAAGCGACGGCGATCAAGGTGATTCCGGCCGTCGTGAGCATTGCCTCGACCGTGATGGTCCGCGATCAGGCCTTCAGCGACGAGACCTTGCCCTTCGGGCTGTTCAAAGAGCCGCCGGCGCGCCGCCAGTACGGGCAAGGTTCCGGTGTGATCGTGTCGTCTGACGGCTACATCATCACGAACAATCACGTGGTGGCTGATGCGGTGGATGTGGAAGTGATTTTGGCCGATCGGCGGCAGTACAAGGGTAAGGTTGTGGCGACCGATCCGAAGACCGATGTCGCGGTGGTCAAAATCAACGCGACCAATTTGCCGGTGGCGACCTGGGGAGATTCCAGCACGCTTGCCGTCGGCGAATTTGTCCTCGCGATCGGGAATCCGCTCGGCCTGAGCCGGACGGTCACGTTCGGCATTGTCAGTGCCGTCGGACGGGCCGATGTCGGCGTGGCGGATTTCGAGGATTTCATCCAGACCGATGCCCCCATCAATCCCGGCAATTCCGGCGGAGCCCTGGTCAATGTCAACGGCGAACTGGTCGGCATCAACACGGCCATCGCCAGTCCGACCGGCGGGAGTGTCGGTGTCGGGTTTGCCATTCCGAGCAACATGGCGCGGGCGGCGATGCAGAGTTTGATCAAGACCGGACGGGTGGTGCGGGGATTCCTTGGCGCCTCGACTCAGGATGTCAGCCCGTTGCTGGCGAAGATTTTCCGGCTCCCTGATGTGAAGGGGGCGATTGTCACCGATTTGCAGGCGAAGGGGTCCGCGGAACGGGCCGGCCTCAAGCGGAGCGATGTGGTGGTGCGCTTCGACGGTCGCGATGTGATGGACAGCGGGCATCTGCGCAATCTGGTTGCGCAGTCGGCGATCGGCACGAAACACCGCCTGGACATTATCCGCGACGGAAAATCCTATCAGGCGGAGCTGGTGGTTCAGGAAGCTCCCAGGGAACGGCCTAAAAAAGCACAGGGTGCCTCGTCCACGGCGTCGACGGCGCACCCGCTGTCGGGCGTGGTCTTTGACGATGTGACGCCACCGCTTGCCCGGCAGATGGACTTATCCGTGAACACCGGGGTGGTGGTGACCGATATCGAAGAAGGCAGCCTGGCCGAGTCTTCAGGGCTTCAGCCCGGCGATGTGGTGCTCGAACTCAACCGGCAGCCCGTCCACAACTTTGCCACTTTTCAGCGGCTTGCCGATCCGCTCAAGCCGACCGACCTTGCCCTCCTGCTCGTCAATCGCCAGGGCAACGCCATGTATATTCCCATCCAGGGCGATTAGGTTCTCCAGCCATTCACGAACAGGCCGGGTGCGGGCTGCGTCCTCCCTTGACGGGTTTGTTCTTGCAGTGCTACGTTTTTAATATTCATGGCACTGGAGGAATATGAAAAAACTGGTTCGCTTCGGCGTGTCCCTCGATCATCATCTGTTGGACGCATTCGATCAACATATCGAGCGGCGGAAGTACGCCAGCCGTTCAGAGGCCCTGCGCGATTTGATCCGCGATAATTTGGTCGAGCAGGAATGGGGCGAGAACAAAGAGACGGTCGGGACCATTACCTTCGTCTACGACCATCATGTTCGAGATCTGACGAGCAAGCTGACCGATATTCAGCACGACTATCACGGGAAGATTCTGTCGGGGATGCATGTGCATCTCGATCACGATCATTGCCTGGAGGTGCTGGTGGTCAGGGGGAAAGGCGCTGAGATTCGCAAGGTTGCCGACGCCTTGATCAGTGTGAAGGGCGTGAAGCACGGCAAGCTCACGATGACGACGACCGGCAAAGGGCTGAGCTGAGCACGGCGTGATACCTCGTACGCTTGTCCTGCTCTGTTGTGTATCGGCGCTGACTCCCTGGGAGGCCCTTGCCCATGATCCGGACGCTCCGGAGATCGAGGTGCCCGAAGTCTCGGTGGTGGGCGAACGGCCCGTGGCGGCCTCCTCTCAGCAATTCATTCCCGACAAGGAATATCTCCTCCAGCCGCAGGGCCGGCCGGCTCAAGTGTTGCGATTGATTCCCGGCTTTCTGTCCGTGGAACACTCCGGCGGAGCCGGGAAAGCCGATCAATACTTTCTGCGCGGTTTCGATGCCGACCATGGCACCGACGTCGCCTTCTTTGCCGACGGCATGCCGATCAATCTGCGGTCACATGGCCATGGGCAGGGCTATACCGATCTCAACTTCATTATTCCGGAAACTCTCGAAGGCCTGGAGGTCAACAAGGGGGCCTATCTGCCGGAGTATGGCGACTTTGCGACGGCCGGGGCCGTCAACTTTCGCACGCGCGATGTGGTGAAGGAAGGCGTCGTGCAGTCAGCCGGCGGGCAGTTCGGCACGCAGCGGCATCTGCTGATGTTCTCGCCGACGAAGGAGAAGATCCGCACGCTCATTGCGGCCGAGGGCTACTACACCAACGGCCCCTTTCAGAACGACAACCGCTATGTCAGGAGCAATCTCTTCGGGAAAATGACGACGTCTCTCTCCGGCCGCGATGAGCTCAGTCTCACAGGGACCTTTCAGCAGTCGCAATGGAATGCGTCCGGCGAGATCCCGCTGCGGGCCGTGAATGAGGGCTCGCTCGATCGCTTCGGCGCGATCGACCCGTCTGAGGGCGGCAAGACCCTGCGCAGTACGGCACGCCTGAACTATCATTACGACACCACCTCGGGGGGGCAGTTCTTTGCCAATGCCTACGCCCAGTACTATCGACTCGATCTCTATACGAACTTCACCTTCTTCCAAACCGATCCGGTGAATGGGGACGGCATGATCCAGTCAGACCGGCGTGTCATGTACGGTGGCGATCTCGGCTACAAACAGAGAGGCGAGGTGTTCGGGCTGCCCAGTATTGGGACCATTGGCCTTCAGAGCCGGGTGGACGACATCCATGCCCGATTGGGCACTCAGACGAAGCGGGCCGTGACGGGCACCACCACGGACAGCGATATTCTGGAAGCATCCTATGCGCCGTTCGTCAAAGCCGAGGTTCAGCCGGCGGATTGGCTGCGGCTGGCCGGGGGGCTGCGCGGTGAAACCTTTACGTTCGATGTCCGGAACCGCTGTGCCACCTGTGCGGAGCAACCGGCTGGCCGGAAGAGTTCCGGCGTGGTCCTGCCCAAAATGAATGTCATCGTGGGACCCTGGGCCGGCACGGAGTTCTTTGCGAACTACGGGGAGGGGTATCACAGCAACGATGCGCGGTCGGCGGTGGCGCCAGGCTCCTCGCCGCTTGCGCGAGCCAGGAGCTATGAAGCCGGCGTCCGGTCGAAACCCTTCGGCGCCGATGGCGTGGAACTGATCGCGACGCTCTGGCGGCTCGACTTGAAGTCGGAGCTGGTGTTCGTCGGCGACGAAGGCACCACGGAGATTCGCGGAGCCACCAGACGAGAAGGGGTGGAACTCGCCGCCCGCGGACAGGTGTGGGGGCCGCTGTCCTTCAACGGCAGTGTCACCTGGACCAAGGCGGAATTCCGCAATGGGAATGCCATTCCCTTGGCTCCTGAAATGACGGCGTACGGAGCCCTCCTCTTGAAATGGCCGGAGGGCGTGACCTCCCAACTGCAAGCCACCTATCTCGGGGTGCGGCCGTTGACCGAAGATCGCCGCATCACGTCTCCGGCATGGATCGAGGTAGACCTGTCGGAGCGCTATCAGTTGCCGATGACGCTGCCTCATGGCCGGATGGAGGCGTTTCTGTTTATCCAGAATCTGTTCAATACCAAGTGGGAACAGGCGACCTTCGCATTCGCCTCCCGGCTGCGTAGCGAAGCGGCGGCCGTCACCGACATCCATTTTGTGCCGGGGAATCCGCGGATGGTCTTGGGCGGCCTGTCCTGGTACTTTTAAGTGCCTGCTGAAAACGTCTTCTAACTGCGTTCTCGGCTCGAAAGCATCCTCAACGTACCCCCAGAGGGTACGCCTCCGGTGCTTTCGTCGCCTGCGGCCTTGTTAGAAGAACGTTTTGAGCAGGCACATGGAGGCTGTAATGGAGATCCCTCGAACAGTTCTCTCGAAAGCCTACTTCTCCAGGCCTACGGTGCAGGTTGCCCGATCCTTGATTGGCAAGTATCTGGTGCGTGTCATCGACGGCCACGAGATTGCCGGACGGATTATCGAAGTCGAAGCCTATGTGGGTGGCGAGGATCAGGCCTGTCATGCCTCGAAAGGGAAAACGGCTAGAACGGAGGTGATGTTCGGTCCGAGCGGGATCGCCTACGTGTATCTCATCTATGGCATGTATCACTGTTTGAATGTGGTGACGGAGCGGGAGGAGCGTCCTGCGGCGGTGTTGATTCGCGCGATTGAAGTCGGCGGACAGCTGATTGATGGCCCAGGCCGGCTTTGCCGGGCGCTGCAGATCGATCGCAGCTTGAACCGGCATGACCTGACGATTCAAGAGTTACTCTGGTTTGAGGAGCGAGGGGAGCGCATCCCCCGGCGGTTGGTCAATGCCTTCCCGCGCATCGGCGTGGATTATGCCGGTGAGTGGGCGAAGAAGCCCTGGCGGTTTCGGCTCGATTTGCCTCGTCCGATCAGCACGCGTGGCAGGAGAGGGACGCCGCCCTGATCGAGTGGATTGACGCATGCGGGTAAAATGAAAAAGGGGGATGCCGTGCGAGACGGCATCCCCCTTTTCAACTTCAACTTGGACGAGGGACCGACTACTCGATCTTACGATCGGCACCGATCTTCGTGGCCGAGGTGACCGGCGGTGCAATCTGAATCTGGGGACCTTGCACCTTCGGGAGCCGGCCTGCGCCTGCGCCCTCGACGATACGGGCATTGTCCGTCTTGGTCAGGTTCTGCTGGCTGTGCTTGATCGAATCCGCCGACTTGAGCAGCGTGGCTTCGCCGCGGGCATCCGACTGGCCTGGATCATTGGCCGTGGGCTGGCCCGTGACAGGGCTCCCGCTGTTCTTCATCGGATAGCCTTCATGCTTGGGGAGCAGCGCCGGATTGGCCGAGGCCATCGACAACACGAAAAGCACACCGGACAACGTCGCAATAGTGCCGAGTACGAGCTTCATACCCTACTCCTTTGAATAATGGTGGCTGGAGAAATACGTTTTAAAACAATCGAATTCAAAGCCGAATCAAGTGGCCGAGATCATAGCGACGGGGGGGTACCCCTGTCAAGCATGAAAGCGGCCGGTTGGGTCTCCGATCTCCATGCTCGATGCCGAGGCCCGCTCATGGGCGAATCGGCAGAAACCGCTAACTGGCCGGCCGGCGAGTCGGCCGGCGGCCACGCCCGCGATGGCGGAAGGCCGGTCCACGGCTGACACCGGGAAGGCGAATCGTGACGGTCGTGCCTTCGCCGGGGGCGCTGCCGATGGCAATCGACCCGCCATGCTCTTCAATGATCTTTTTCACGGTTGCCAAGCCCAATCCGGTTCCGGACCGCTTCGTCGTAAAGAAGGGTTCGAATACCTTGTCGACAATGTCGGCAGGGATCGGCGCACCGTCGTTTTTGATCAGCGTCTGAACTTCAATGCCCCGGCCGGCGCGATGCTGAGTGACTTGAATGTGCAAATGGCCGCCCGGCGTCATGGCTTCCCCCGCATTCTTGAAGATGCTGAGGAACACCTGCTGGAGCTTGGCTTCATCGCCGCGCACCGGGGCAATCTGGGTCGCATAATCTTTGGTGACCTGAATGCGTGTGACCTCCAGATCGGTCCCTACGACGACCAGCGCGCTTTCCAGGACTTCAGGAATGCGGCAGAGGCGGCGGTTCAGTTCGAGCGGTTTGGCGAAGTCGAGGATCTCGTTCAGGATGGCTTCCACGCGCATCAGATCGCGCATGGCGTTCTCGACGCGGGTCTGCGGGTCGAAATCCAAGATGCCTTCGCCGGTCACTTCTTCCAATTGAGAGCGAATCGACGCGAGCGGCTCACGGATTTCCGTGGCCAGGAACGCGCTGAATTCCCCGATCGCGGCTTGACGTTCTTGTTTTCGGATGGCCGGTTCCAAGGTTGTCGGAGCGGCAACGGAGGCGGTCTCATCGCCACCCTCGGTTCCGGGCGCCTGCGCCGGTGCCGGGGCGGCAACGGGCGGGGCCTGAAGGAGATCGGCCAATTTAAGGATAATCGGCTCCAGGGTGCGGGCATCCGTCACTTGATAGCGCGAGGATTCTTTCGAGCCCAGCGTCAGTGTGCCGCCCACCTGTCCGCGCACAAAGAAGGGGACGACGAGTGACGACAGAAACCGGTCTTTGTAGAGATGTTTGTGGTCGAGGAACCGGCCCTGCGTCGAGGCCAGGTCGTGATCCACGCGCGGTTTGCGGTGCCGGACGGCCCAGCCGGAGGCCGAGCTGTCGAGCGTCAGGCGCAAGCCCGCCCGCAAATCTTTCTTGCCGTCTTTCTGCTCGCCCTTTTGATCGCCGGCCAAGCCGAGCACTTCCACACTGCCCGCCAGCGGATCATAGGAGGAGGCCCAGGCGCGATCGAAGGCCACATATTGGTTCGCTTCTCCCAGGACAGCGACGATCTTGTCTTGCAATTCCGGGGTCAGCTGCGAGGCCGGGGCGGCGAACATTTCTGCAACGGCCGGAGTCGCCGGCAATGGCTCGCGCGCCACATAGGGGCGGCTGAGCACGACGTTCATATCGAAGAGCCCCTCTTGCTCCAGGGCCTTCGTGATGCCATCGCCCGCCTGTTCCAGCAGGGATTTCTCTTTCTTGGCGAAGGCGGCGCCTTCTTTTCGTCCGATCACCACAAAGCCATACGTTCGCTGGCGATAGCGGAGCGGCATGCCCAAGAGCGATTTCGATCCGGGCGTGATCAGCCTAAGGCGAATCGTCCGCCCGTTCTCGGAGTCCTGGGCCGCCGGTTGCGGGATCGAGGCGTGGGCCGACAGGGTTCGGAGAATCGATTGCACATCGCGCGGCGTGAATCCGCGGGCGGCATGGGCGACGAGCGGCCCTTGTTCTTGATGGAAGATGGCGGCCAAGGCCGCCTCCATCCCCAACTCGTTCAGGGCGGTGTTCAGCGTCCGCTGCAAATGCGTTTCGGCTGTCGGTTTCGTGGATGTCGCTGGTGTAGTCATCATAGGTGTGTGGGGATCAAAGGGCGCATTCTAGCAACGATAGTTCAGTGATGCAATGAAAAGGGACGCTCCGGTCATTCCGGATTGATAATTTTTGGCTTGCGGTGCTCCGCAAAGTAGGGTTCGACGGGCGGCGGGTCGCCCTTCCACCGGCTCAGCAGGCTGCTGACGAGGCTGATGACCAGCGCGCCGCCGACGGCGGGCCAGAACCCGGATACGGTGAATCCCTTCACGAGATAGGATGTCAATTCAAGCAAGAGCGCATTCAAGACGACCAGAAACAATCCCAGCGAAAGCACGATCAAGGGCAGCGTCAGCACCAGCAAGATCGGCCGCAGAATCAGGTTCAGAATCGTCAAGACCAGCACGGCGGCCACGCCGGCTGCCAGAGTCTCCGCGTCGATGCCGGGGACGATGGTCACGGCGAGAAAGACGGCAATGCCCGTGATCAGCGTGCGCGCGAAAAAGGCCTGAAGCCCGCCATGGAAGGGCGACGCTTGCGCGAATCGAGAGATGTGGACGGTCGGCATTGGGACCTCTATGGCGCGGCTGGCGCCGGCGCCGGGGCGGCGGCGCCAGCCGCTTTCTTGGCCGAGGAGTAGTTCACTTCCGTCGCCGTCAGCGTCTTGGCGTCTTTCGTGGCTTCAATGACGACGCGGTCGCCGATGACCGGCTGCTCCCGTGACCCCGGGTTGCCTTTCTCTTTGAACCGGGTCTGTTTCGTCACCTTCACCGTCATCATGGCACCTTTCGGTGTTTTGACTTCGATATGGGTGCTATCGATGGCGGTGACGGTGCCAAACACATGCTGTCCCGACCCATGCGCCCAGGCAGCGGACGAGGTCAGGATGAGTGCGAGGCTGAGGAGAATCGTTCGAATCATCATGGTAGGGCCAGTTTTCCTTTCACGGACACTTAATGGTGATGCCCGGTTCCGGCGTTTGCGGCGGAATCGTCGCCTTGCAGGAACTTCTCAAGGGCTGCTTGTTCGTCCAGCTCGTGCTGGGTTTTCGGGTTCAACGATTTCATCCGTTCCAACTCCTGAGGCGTGAGCTGGGGAAGGTGGCGGATGAAATGCACCAATTTCCAGCTATCCATATCTTGCTCCGGATCGCCCTCGCCCCAGGCCGGCATGGCGGTGAAGCGGATGCCGTTATGGATGACCCAGAAGAGTTCGCCGTCCGACATATTCTGGGTGGCCCGTTCGCGCAGGTCCGGGGCCTTCGGGTACACGTTCTTGCCGATCGGCGTCTGTCCGCTGCCGTCATTCGCGTGGCAGGTGGCGCAATGGTCGGCAAAGTGCGCCAGCCCATCCTGCAGGATTTCCGGGGTCACCGCGACCGGGTTGGTTTTGTTGCGGTGCTCCAACGGAATCGCGAGGTAGCGGACCTGTCGGGCCATCAACACTTCAAGCGCATGCGGCTCGGCCTTGGCGCTGAACCCGGTCGTAAAGGACTGATAGCCGAACCAGCCCAGCAACGCCAGGGTTCCAACGATGCCGACGACGAGAATCGTGATGAGCTTCTTCCGCATCGGGTCTCCAGTTCATCCACTATACAAAGTCTCGCCGATCAATGCTACT